>JAKZRK010000158.1:0-4072 GCA_047518225.1 Alphaproteobacteria bacterium
GCTGGAAAATCGATCTTCAATTGGTTACAATCCGTCACCGCTGTTCTCCGCGCTAAATTCCGCTTAAGCAACTGAATTATAACGCATTAATGGAGATCAGCGGTACCTTTTCGTGACGTATTCGGGCTAGAGCGGTTCCGGCCTATGCCGAAACCCGTTCCGCGATGGACAAGATGCGGTTCATCTCGCGAAGAACCGGTTTTTCGATCAACTTGCCATCGACAACCACCAGACCGGTGTCCGCCTCCGCGAAGGCCTGCAGGATTTTCTTTGCCTGGGCGATGGCGGCATCGTCGGGGGTGAAGGCGCGGTTGAGAATGGCAATCTGCTTGGGATGGATCGAGCCCTTGCCGCTAAAGCCCAAATCCCGGGCCAGGCAGGCCTCTTTTTCCATGCCGTCAAGATCTTCCAAATCCAGATATGGGACATCGATGGCATCGATGCCGGCGCCGGCCGCGGCATGCGCCACGCGGGAGCGGGCATAAAGCAATGGCTCCCAGGCGTTCTTGCAGCGAAGCTCCGCCGCCATGTCCACGCCGCCAAAAAACAGCGCGTCCATGCGCGGACTGGCCCGGGCAATTTCATAGGCCGCTTCAAGGCCCGCGTTGGTCTCGATTATGACGTGCAAACGGGTGTCATGGCCGCGCTCCGTCAAGATATCATCCAGCCAGACAACCTCGTCCGGCGACAGCACTTTCGGCAACATCAGGGCGGGGGGCGGTGTATCGGTGGCCAGAATCGCCTGTACATCGGCCAGGCCGAACGCGGTTCTGAGGCAGTTGATGCGGACAATGCGTTCCACCCCATCATCGGCCTGGGGAGTGGCGAATAGCGCCAATCCCTTCTCGCGCGCCGCCGCCTTGTCCTTTGGCGCGATACCGTCTTCCAACTCCACACAGACGATATCGGTACCACTTGCCAGCGCCTTGGGGAACATGGCGGGCTGTAAACCCGGCGAAAAAATAAAACTGCGGCGCGGCCGAACCAAGCGCTCGGTGGGAAGGTTCATGCGCTTTCCAAATCGTTTTTCAGATCCTGATACATTTGCAGGGCGTTGGCGGCGGTCTCGTTGCGATGCACTACCGCGCCCACGGCCTGGATCATCGCCACGGGGCTGTCGGATTGGAAGATATTGCGGCCCATATCGACACCGGCCGCGCCCTGGTCAACGGCCCGGAAGGCCATGTCCAGGGCCTCGCCCTCGGGCAACTTCTTGCCGCCGGCGATGACGATGGGGACGGGGCAGCCCGCCACCACCCGCTCGAAGCCGTCTTCGATGAAATAGCTTTTCACATAATGCGCGCCGATTTCGGCCGCGATGCGGGTCGCCAGGCCAAAATACCTCGCATCCCGCGCCATATCGGCGCCGACCCCGGTAACAGCCAGGGTGGGGATGCCATAGCGGCTGCCCGTATCGATCAATTTCACCACATTGGCGATGGATTTATGCTCGAACTCCGCCCCCACATAGATTTGCGCGGTAATGGCGGCGGCGTTCAGGCGTATGGCATCCTCGATTTCCACCGCGACCAGTTCGTTGGACAATTCCGTCAGGATGCTTTGCCCGGCGGACGAGCGCAGTACCACGGGCTTGTTGGCGGTGGGGGAAATACAGCTGCGCAGGGCACCGCGGGTACACATCAGGACATCGGCATGGGGGATCAGTGGCGGGATCGCCAGGTCCATGCGTTCAATGCCCGTAGTCGGACCCTGGAAATAACCGTGATCAAAGGCCAGCATCACCGTGCGGCCGGATTTGGGATTGAATATCCGCGACAGGCGGTTCTGCATGCCCCAATCCAGGGCGTTGGACCCTTTCAGAAAAAACGGCTCGTTCCTGGCCGGCGTATCCAGGCCAAAGTCCTTGCCTTCCTTGATATCGTCAAGATCCGCCATGGGCTGCTATCCCTTGTACGTAATTTATCTGATTGTAGAGCGGCCGGCGGGCAAGGGTGTAGCTATATTTGCCTATTTCCGCTTATTTCCGACCGTTCAGGGCGCTGATGACATCGATCAGCACGGTCTTGGCCTCCGCCTCTATTTTGGCGGTGTGCCGGGCCTGTTCATGGAGCATTTTCGTGGTGATGTTATGCAGGTCCACGATGCGTTGCATTTCCGCTTGATGGCTATCCATCAGGCGTTCGACCTCGGCGTTATGGCGCTCGGTCATATCCACGATGACTGATTTCAAATCGGCGATCTGGGCCGCGTGCGTGTGCTTCAGATCGGCAACGCGGGCCTCGTTCAGCGCCAGTAATGGATCTATTGGGCCGCGGGCCGGGGCGGTAGGGGCGGGTTCCCTGGCCGCGCCGAGAGAGGCGTGATCGGGGGTGTCCGGTTGCTTGGCCCCGTTGTTGCCGGCGGTTTCATCCGGTGCCGCGGGCGCGGTAACCCCGGCGCGGATGTAGTCCGTCAAATCGTAGGGGGTTCGGACAAAAACCCGGCCGTCCGCGTCGACCCGGCTGCCAATGGCCTGGCGCGACATCCGCAGACGCAGAATTTCATCGCTGACGCCCAGTACGGCGGCGGCATCTGATACGGGCAGCCAGCGCGCGTGGGTATCGACGATGGAGTCAGTTGTCATTGCCAGGGCTCACGGGACGGGCCTTTCGGGTAAATCCGATCTACCCGATTGTAGCCGTCCCGGGGCGTCGAACGCCAATGTTCGTGCCCTGCCTGATGGTCAATGGAAGTTTTCGCCCGTGGCCGCTAGGCGACGCGGAAACTCTCGCCACAGCCGCAACGGTCTGCTTCATTGGGGTTATTGAAGACAAAGGTGGACTGGAACTTGTCGGTCTTATAGTCCATTTCGGCGCCCATCAGGAACATGATGGCGGTGGGGTCTATGAAGATCTTCACGCCGTCGGTTTCCACTTCTTCCTCGAATCGCTTCTTTTCCTTGGCGAATTCGACTTGATACATCAGTCCCGAACAACCGCCTGTCTTGACGCCCACCCGCAGGGCAAGAATGTCACCGTCGCCGCGCACCATCAATTCCCTGGCGCGCGCGACCGCCGCCGCCGTCATCGTAAGTACCGGTGGTCTTTCCATGACCATGTTTCCCTATTCCTCAATAGCCCCAAGTTTGGCGCTGTTATCTTGCCATAACCTTAAAACATATCCAATTCGACGCGGGCCGCTTCGGACATCTTGGACATATCCCACGGTGGATCCCAGACCAGTTCAACAACGACTTCGCCCACGCCCTCGGCCTCGGACACCGTGCGGGCCAAGTGGCCGGGCAAAACACCAGCGACGGGACAGCCTGGCGCCGTTAAGGTCATCTGAATGTCCACATCGCCCGCCGGTCCAATATTGTAGTGATAGATTAAGCCGAGTTCGAAGACATTGACCGGAATTTCCGGGTCATAGACCTCGCGCATGGCATCTACTACCGCCGCTTCCGAAGCCACGGCGATACCCTCGGCCAGGGCGTCGCCGGCGCGGGCCTTGCCGTCCTCGTCCAGTTCCGGTCCATTGAGATGGCCAAAAGGGTTTGGCGACCCATAGAAATCCATATCCGACATAGTCTATTCCCCACCTTCAGTCGGCTGCTTCGGCGTGATCCGCTCGCGAGCTCAACTTTTGCATATGTTTCAACATCGCCATCATGCCCACTTGGCGCTGCATGGTCAGCGCGCCCAGGTTCAGGCCGCGTACGTCATCCAAGGTGATTTCTGCCAGTTCGGGGCCGGTCAGACCGCTGAATGAACCGGTCATCATGGAGACCAGGCCCTTGACGATGATGGCGTCGCTTTGACCGCGAAAATTGTGCCTGCCATCCTCGCGGGTATGAATGATCCAGACCTTGGACATACAGCCGTGCATCTGATGGGCATCGTCCATACATTCAGCCGGGAAGGGGACCTTGTCGGCCCGCTTGCCAATATCAATGATGTATTCAAAGCGGCTCTCTTCATCGAGAAAATCCAATGCTTCGACATATTCCATGTATTGGGCCGGTTTTTTGACGGCTATGGTCATGGCTCTATCTAACCCCCCTCATCCGAACAGGGTCCGGGCGCGTTCCAGGGCGTCGATCATGGTATCGATCTCGGAGGTGGTGTTGTAC
>JAKZRK010000159.1:0-9102 GCA_047518225.1 Alphaproteobacteria bacterium
GAAAAGTCGCTGGAACTCGGGTAGCGAATGCGGGAATGGGAGATCGGCGCGGTCGAGAACATCCATGGCGCGCTCCCCTATATCCGGTTTGCGCCCATTCTAGCCCTAGTGGGTGTGGGTGTAAACCGGATAGGCAAGGTAGAGATCAACACCAGGCTCGATCTAAATATCCAATCCTTCAAGCTGACCCAGCGCAGGGTTTTGATCGACCGGCTGGTTAATGACCCGGGAATCATGGCCGCCGTGGCCGCGCGAAGTGCCGCCGAAAACATTCCTCGCCAAGTCTTGCTGGCCGATGTGGCGCGCCATGCCCGCGAAATCGTACCCGCCTTCATTTCCTACGTAAACCTGTTTCACCGCGCCGGGCATACCCATGACGGCACCGTGGAACTGGCCAACACCCGCCTTGAAGGCGCCAGGGACAGCATCGTCATCGACGCCCACCATACCTTCATCTGCGATCACCCGTAGGTGATCAAACAGACCGGCGCATTCCCGCGCGACGGCTGGTTTCTGCGCTGACGAAGGCTGCGGAGTTGGCGCGGCGCGGACAATTGTTCCCAGTAATATATTTTGGGTTTCCGGCACTACCTTTGATAAGGTTGCCCGCATTATTATGAGGAAAATCCTGACATGACAGGCTTCGAAGCCGTTGCGCCCTATCTGAAAGACCCGCTGGTTCTGGCCGGGTTCACGCTGTTCCTATTTTTTGGCGCCGTCCGTTTCATGGTCAAACCGCTTCCAACGGTGACGCGCCGGATCGCGGGCATTGCTGTCCCACGGTTGATAACATCGGGATTTCTTCTTGCCCTTATCGTTATCGTGCTGGGCTTCTGGATTCAGTACACGGAAATCAAGTCCGACACCGATATGAGGCAGGCTGCCGCCGAGAGACGCGCCGAGCTTGCCGAACAAGCCCATGAGGCCCTGCAAACACAACTCCGCCGTCGCGGCAAAGACCTGAACGCCGCGCAGGAACAGGCCATGGCATTGAGCGAGGCGGTTACCGCGCTAGCCGCGCAAAAAGGTCCCGGCATCGATGCCGCGCTGCAGGCGTTGGCCAAGGGCGACACGGCCAAGGCGAATGTCATTTTCCAACGCGTCACAAAGGCGAAAGCGCCGAACATCCGGGAGGTCCTGCAAGAACAACTCCGCCGGCACAGCAAGGATCTGGATGCCGTGCAAACGCAGTCCAAGGCGCTGACCGAGGCGGTTACCGCGCTGGCGGCGCAAAAAGGCCCCGGCATCGATGCCGCGTTGCAGGCGTTGACCATGGGCGACACGGCCAAGGCGAAAGTCATTTTCCAACGCATCACAAGGGCGCAAGCGCCGAATATCCGCGAGGCCGCGGCGGCGAACCGGCATTTGGGCGCGCTGGCATTTCTGGACAATACCCGGGAAGCGTTCGCCGCCTATCACCGTGCCACCGAGTTGGACCCGGAAAATGTGGAGGGCTGGTACCAGCTCGGTCATTTGTACCAGCGCACTGGGCAGCTCGATGATGCGATCCGTGTCTATGGCACGGTAATGGCGGTTGCGAAGGCGGGCAATGATCAGTCCGGGCTTGCCGTGGGGTTTGGCAATCTCGGGAACGTGTACCGGACCCGTGGCGATCTGGGCCGGGCCGAGGCGATGTACAGGAAGGCGCTGGCGATTAACAAAGCGCTCGGGCGCAAGACAGGCATGGCGGACAATTACGGCAATCTCGGGATCGTGTACCAGACCCGCGGCGATCTGGACCGGGCCGTAGAGTTGTACAGGAAGGCGCTGGCAATCGATGAAGCGCTCGGGCGCAAGCAGGGCATGGCGAGCAATTACGGCAATCTCGGGATTGTCTACCATACCCGTGGCGATCTGGACCGGGCCGAGGCGATGTACAGGAAGGCCCTGGCAATCGAAGAAGCCCTCGGGCGCAAGGAAGGCATGGCGGCTGACTACGGCAGTCTCGGAATTGTTTACAAGACCCGTGGCGAACTGGAGCTGGCCAGAATAGCCTAGGAAAAAAGCTTGTTGCTGTTTCGGGAGGTCGGCTCGCCCACCGCGGATCGTGTTCAGGGCTGGTTGGACGGACTGAAGCAGACGGCCAAAAACAGTAAATAGGTATGCGCGTACCCATGGATCAGGCCCACGGCCGCTAACGAAAGCTGCGGGGCTGCGGGATGGGCGCTGCGGGGTTGGCGTTGCGGGGGTGGCCGGTGCGGCGGCGGCGGGCGAAGGCCGGGTTGTGCGGGTCCAGGCCGGGGTCTTCGCGCAGGGTGTCCAGTTCCCCCGACAGGTCGATCAGTTCCTCGGCCAGCAGGTGGATCACCATGCCCTCGCGCTCCACCCGGCCCCGTGCCGCCAACAGGCGGGCCGAGAGCACGACACGGCGGTAGCTTTCGAAAATGGGCGGGCGGACGATGATGTTGGCGACGGCGCCTTCATCCTCGATGGTAATGAAGATCACCCCCTTGGCGGTGCCCGGCCGTTGCCGTACCAGGACCAGGCCGGCCACGGTAACCCTGGCGCCGTGGGATAAGTTCAAGAGGGCCTCGTTCTCGACAATATCCCGCACCGCCAGGGCCGGGCGCAACAGGCGCAGGGGATGGTCCTTCAGGGACAGGCGCAGGTTGGTATAGTCCTGCACCACCTGTTCACCAATGGGCATATCGGGCAGGGCGACGGGGGCCTCGCGGGGCGCTTGCGCACTGGGCGGGCGGGTCCGGGCGGCGGCGAACAGGGGCAATTCCGGCTGCTTCAGGCGTTTCAGGGCCCACAGGGCGCCCCGCCGGTCCAGCCCGGTGGAACGCCAGGCATCGCCGTTGGCCAATTTCTCCAAATGCCCCGCGCCCAGACCGGTGCGCCGCCACAGATCCTCCGGCCCGGCATAGCCCCCGCCCCGCGCATCGACCAGGACCGCCGCCGCCGCTTCCGGAAAATGCCTGATCTGCCGCAGACCCAGACGCAGGGCGGGTGGCACGATGTCGTCCTCCAGGGTGCAATCCCAGTCCGAATGGTTGATATCGACGGGGCGCACTTCGGCGCCATGTTCGCGGGCATCGCGGACGATCTGGGCCGGGGCATAGAAACCCATGGGCTGGCTGTTCAACAGGGCACAGGCAAAGACGCCTGGATAATGATGTTTCAGCCAGGCGGAGACATAGACCAGCAAGGCGAAGGAGGCCGCGTGGCTTTCGGGAAAGCCGTATTCGCCAAAGCCCTCGATCTGCTTAAAACAACGTTCGGCGAAGTCCCGGTCATAGCCCCGCTGGGCCATGCCCTCGATCATCTTGTGGCGGAAGGTATGGATGGTGCCGGTGTGGCGAAAGGTGGCCATGGCGCGGCGCAACCGGTCGGCCTCGGACGGGGTGAAGCCGGCGGCGACGATGGCGATGCGCATGGCCTGTTCCTGAAACAACGGGATACCCAGGGTCTTGCCCAAGACCTCTTCCAGATCCTTGGAGGGGAAATCCACCCGTTCCTTGCCGGCCCGCCGCCGCAGATAGGGATGCACCATGTCGCCCTGGATGGGGCCGGGCCGCACGATCGCCACCTCGATCACCAGGTCATAGAAATTACGCGGGCGCAGGCGCGGCAACATGGTCATCTGGGCCCGGCTTTCGACCTGAAAGACGCCAATGGAATCGGCCCGGCACAGCATGTCATAAACCGAGCTGTCCTCCGCCGGCACGCTGGCCAGGTTCAGCTTGCGGCCATGATGCGCCGCGATCAGATCAAAGCCCTTGCGAATACAGGTCAGCATGCCCAGGGACAGCAGATCGATCTTCAGAATACCCAAGGCATCCAGGTCGTTCTTGTCCCATTCGATCACCGTGCGGTCTTTCATGGCGGCATTGGTGATGGGCACCACCTCCGACAGCGGGCCACGGGTAATGACGAAACCGCCCACGTGCTGGGATAGATGGCGGGGAAAGCCGGCCAGCTCCCTTGCCAGGCGGATCGCCATGGCTACGGTGGGGTCGTCGGGGTTCAGGCCGATCTCGCGCACCTTGTCGCCCTCGACCTGATCGCCGCCCCAACCCCAGACATTGCCGGCCAGGGCGCCGACCGCATCCAGGGACAGGCCCAACGCCTTGCCGACCTCGCGGATCGCGCTTTTGGCCCGGTAGGTGATCACCGTGGCGGTCATGCCGGCGCGCTCGCGACCGTATTTTTCATAGACGTATTGGATCACCTCCTCGCGCCGCTCGTGTTCGAAATCCACGTCGATATCGGGCGGCTCGTCCCGCTCGGCGGAAATGAACCTCTCGAACAAAAGATCCAGGCGGGAGGGATCCACCGCCGTGATGCCAAGGCAATAACAAACGGCGGAATTAGCCGCCGAGCCCCGGCCCTGACAGAGAATGCCCCGGTCCCTGGCGAAGCGGACGATATCGTGCACGGTCAGGAAATAGGGCGCGTAATCCAATTCGCCGATCAAGGCCAATTCGTGGCGCAATAAATCGCCGACGCCGGCCTCGATCTCCGCGCCATAGCGCCCGTGTGCGCCCAGCCAGGTCAGACGCGCCAGTTCCTCCTGCGCCGAGCGGCCGTGGGGCACCGGTTCGGCGGGGTATTCGTAACGCAATTCATCCAGGGAAAAGCGGCAACGTTCGGCCAGTTCCACCGTACGGGCCACGGCGTCGGGGTAATCGGCGAACAGGCGGGTCATTTCGCCTGGACCTTTCAGGTGCCTCTCGGCATTGGCATCCAGGTAAAAGCCGGCCTGGACCAGGGTGCAATGCTCGCGGATACAGCACAGAACATCCTGCAGGGGCCGCCGGCCGGGGCTGTGATAATGCACATCGTTGGTCGCCAGCAAGGGCGTACGGGCAATTTCGGCCAGTTGGGCAAGCTCGGCCAGACGGCGGCGGTCGCCGCCGGAATACAGGTAATGGCCGGCCAGGTAGCAACGGCCCGGCCAGCGTTGGCCCAGTTGCCGCAGTTGGGCGGTGAAGGCCGCATCCGGCTCAAGGGGTGGCAGAACGACAAAAATCTGGCCGGGGTCATGGGCGAAAACGTCTTCCAGGCCGATCCAGCAGTCCCCCTTCGGCGCCCGGCGCCGGCCCATGGTCAGCAATCGCGACAACCGGCCATAGGCGGCCCGGTCGGTGGGGAAACACAGCAGGCTAAGTTCCACTTCTGCCTGCAAATCCAACCGCGCGCCCACGATCAGGCGAATGCCGGCCCCCTTCGCCGCCGTATGGGCCCGCACCACGCCAGCCAGGCTGTTACGGTCCGCAATCGCCAGCGCCGAAAGCCCCAGGTCGGAGGCGGTAATCGCCAGCTCGTCCGGATGGGAGCCGCCGCGCAGGAAGCTGAAATTGGAGGTAACCTGTAATTCGGCGTAAGTCATGACAAACCGCCGCGCAGCTCATTTTTACCCCCACCTTCGGCAGGAAGCTCGACAAACTTTGACCTTTTGACGCGAAATTGCTGCCAGCCCTGGATGCCCGGGTCAAGCCAGGGCATGACGATAGGTTGGCGTTTACCGCTGATCTCTCCTTTGTCATTGCCGGGCTTGACCCGGCAATCCATGGATGGTTCTGGACTCCCGCCTTCGCGGGAGTGACGGTGTTGGATGAATAAATTTTTGTAATTATTTGTGATCATTATATTATTCATTTTTCTCAAGCAAAAAAACCGTGCAGATACCAGTCCGGCATCCGGGAGGTATCGTCGCCATACAGGCCCCGGCGGTACAGCCAGTAACGCTGTCCCCGGCTGTCTTCAATGCGGTAATAATCGCGGGTTTCCCTGGCCAGGGCCGCCGCCTCGGCCTGCATGTCATGCCACCATTCCGGCGCGATGCGTTCGGGGCCATCGCCCCGTTGCACCCTATGGGCGATGCCGCGCCAGCGAAACAGCACCGGCGGGCCGTCGGGCACTTCGGCCACCGCCTCGATCGGCTCCGGGCGGGGCAGCAGATAGACCGGGCGCCGGGCAACATGGCGCCATTGCCCCGCCGCTTCCACTTCCGGCGCCAGGGGCGGTACCAGCCGGGCGGCGGCTTCCGGCAGATGGCTTTGCACGGGCGCGAAACGGGCGACATTGGCGGGGCCGAGGCGATTGCCCAGACGGTCCAGCAAGGGCGCCAGATCTGCGCTCAGGCCGTCTTCGGCGCCGTCTTTGGCGGAGGCCCCATCGAGCCTGATCTGCCCGGCCGGCAGGGGGTCGCTTTGCCCGGCCATGAGGAGCATGAGATCGGCGCCGAAACCGGCCTCCAGGCTGGGCAGGTGTTCGGCCAACAGGCGCAACAGATGGGCCGGGTCCCGACTGGCCCGGTTCAACCCCGCGCCGATCCGCTGCACCGTGCCGTCGGCCAGATACAGGCGCAGCTCAATCCGCCGCGCGCCGCGTTCCTCCCGCGCCAGCACCGTACATAGATCATCCACCAACTGCCCGGTGGCCCGCGCGATATGATCGCGGTGGCCAATGGGTTCGGGAAAGGCCAGACGGCTCCAGAAACTGGTGCGGGGCGGGCGTGGCGAAAGGGGCTCAGGGGCCCGGCCCAGGGCCTGATCCAGGCGATAGGTAACCTCGCGGCCAAAGCGCGCGGTCAGGGCCCCGCGTGGCAGGGGCCATAATTCAGCAATCCGCCCCAGGCCCAGACGCGCCAGGCCGTCCGCCGCGTCGGGCGAGAGACGCAAAGCCCCCACGGGCAAGCGCGCCAGGGCCGCCTTGACACCGCCGGCCGGAATGATGGTTGTAACGCTCCCGCCATACCGGGCGACAGCCCAGGCCGCGCCCAGACTGCCGGCAATGGCCATCCGGGCCTGAATGGCAAAGTCCGCCAGACGCAGGGACAGATCGTCCAGCATGGCCGCTTCACCGCCGAACAAATGGGCGCATCCCGTCACATCGAGGCAGATGCCATATTGCCCGGCCCCCCGAGCTTCCTTATCCAGGGTTATCCAGGGGCTGTAGCGGCCGCACCAATCGGCCAGGCTGGCCAGGGCGCGGGCATCCTCCCCTGGCGCCATTGGCTGGACCGACAGCCCCGGCACCAGGGCCCTGGCATCGGTCAGCATCATGCCCGCCTGCACGCCGGCCCGGGCCGCCGCGCCATTGAGCGCACCGATCCGTTGATTATTCTCCCGCGCCGCGACCAAGGCCAGGGGCTGCCCCCGCTCCGGCCAAGGTTCCGGCTGCTCCGTCCTAGGCCCGCGCCGCCAGGCCCGGTACAGCCGGTCCGTCGGCCAGTGCGGCAGCCACAGGGACAGGATCCGTTTTTCGCCGTTCTCCACCGTATTCATGATTGCGCTCATACTGCTGATCCCCAGCGCCGCAGGCATCGAAACCAGCACCGCATTCATCGAAACCATCGCCGTTCCACTGCAACAGCCATTCGCCGGGCCGCCCGCCCTTGCAGCGCAGCAATTCAACCTGGCTGCGGGGGGCGCCGATACCCAGATAACCTTTCGTCGGCGCGCTGGGCAGGGCCGTGATCCGCCAACGGGTCAACGCCGCGCTGACGCCCAAGCCGTCATTACCGGCATCGCCTTGGCCCGGCTTTCGGGGCAGCAACAGGGCGGTGACGCCGGAGGCTTCCGCCGCCAGTTGCAAACGCCGGCTTTGCCCCAGATCCAGACGCCCCACCTCGCCCACCACCATGGCCAGGCCGGGGCACTTCAATCCCTCTTCCATGGCCCACAGGCGCTGTTGATCGTCCCGCCCATGGACCAGGATCAACTGCCCCGCGCCCAGGCCAAAGGCGGCCAGACCCGGCCCGTACAGTCCCTGGCGGGATGGACACCACAGCACGTAACCCTTGCCTCGGTCTTTTTGCCGGCCGGCAAGGGCGGCCCGCCGGGCCGCCAGCACCGCCGTGAAGGCCAATGCCGCCCCGCCCCCATCAACTCCCCGATGGCCGCCCAACACTTCATGCAGGCCGCCGCGGACCAGACCGCCGCCCGGCAACCTGCCGTCAATCCCCGGCACGCCCAGGGTCAAGGGGGGAGCCTCCCGCCACATCTGGGCCGGGGCGCCCGCAACCGCCCTGATGGCCGCAATGCGCCGGCGTAACGCGGCAACCGCATCCCCCCGCCCGCGACTGTTCATAGTGCGGCCCTTTCCGTATGGCCTCAATAATGTTCTTATTTTGTTCTTATTTGCCCAGGAGTCAAGTAGAACCTGAAATTCGCACCAATTAAGCGGCAATCCGGGCTGGCGCGCCCGCGCGGTATCTGGTAATAAACGCCCGCCGCGCGGTCCCAAAGCGCGCCGGCCAACTGATCCCCGGTAGCTCAGTTGGTAGAGCAGGCGGCTGTTAACCGCCTTGTCGCAAGTTCGAGTCTTGCCCGGGGAGCCAATAGCATCAAGGGCTTAGCCTTATCCAGGCTGGGCCCTTTTTGCTTTTAGGTGCCAAATAGGTACCAGGGTGACTCGTTTCGTGGCCAGATTCATCCGGGATTTGACGAGATATAGCGGGATATTTCGGGACGGCGGCCCTTGGGCGTCTTCACCATGAAGATGGCTGTGACCCCGATAATTGACAAACCAGTTCCAACCGGCCCAATATTGAGCCATGACGTTTGGCAAAGATCCGTACCAGGCTCAACGCATCGCCCGCGCTTTACGCAATACGTATGGTGGTCGCCATGGCCCGAACGCCGACCGCCTCGTAGGGCGTCAAAGGGTGAAGTCGGGTCGAGGTCGCCCGGACACTCTTACCAACCACCTTGCCCTATTCTCTCCCGTGGCTACCTTGGGAAAACTAATTCGACGATGAAATAGGGTCGCCGGCGATAGCGAGGCAACGGTGTGGTCATGATGACCACGGCTGGTGATGGGTGCGGCCCAAATTGTTATCGCGGCGGCCTTAGTTACAGTGACAGTCCACCAATTACAAATAAAGGCAGGCGGATTCCACATCTAAATGCGCCGCGATTGCACGAGTGGGACATGACGACCGTTTTGTTAGTCTGAGGTTTACCAGAACTTCGAGACTACAAAAGGAGAGACGTCATGTCCCGTGGCCATCTTAGCAGCCCGTTGACGAAGTTGGCACTGGACACAAGCGGCCTGGTCTGATTCTTTGACGTTCTGATTTGGCCGGGGGATTCGCTGATGACGATGGGACAGCAGAAGGATCGTCAGGGGGACTTGATGGTAGGCTGGGCG
>JAKZRK010000160.1:0-20394 GCA_047518225.1 Alphaproteobacteria bacterium
CCTTTTGCAGGCTGGAAAATCGATCTTCAATTGGTTACAATCCGTCACCGCTGTTCTCCGCGCTAAATTCCGCTTAAGCAACTGAATTATAACGCATTAATGGAGATCAGCGGTACCTTTTCGTGACGTATTCGGGCTAGCCCGGAACCATTCTAGGGTGGGGAAAGGTCGCGGGGGCACGAGCGGGCCGGCGATGCGATTTTAAGATTTGTTTCAGGTAATTTCGTCGATTTTCTCGATGCTCAAATTGCCCGGCACAACGGTGACCGGCACCCGCATATTCGCCGACATGGGGCCGGCCAGGGCACTAACCAGGGGGCCGGGGCCATCTTTCTCGGCCGAGGCGCCCAGCACCAACAGGCGGATTTCCGGCTCGGCCTCCAACAACGCAATAACTTCGTCCTGCTTGCGGCCTTCGCGAATAGCGAATTCCGGCATGATGCCCGACCATTGGCTGACTTCATCGGCCAGGGTTTGCAAAACCTCCTCGGCGGCTTCCCTGGCTTCTTCGCGCATCAGGTTTTCCACCGCCACCCAATGCTGAAAGTCGGCCGGTTCGATGACGTACAGCAGGATCACGCCGCCGCCCGTGCGTGCCGCCCGGCGAAATGCAAAGCGCAAGGCCAATCGACATTCGGGGGAGTCATCCACCACGCACATGAATTTTCGGCGCGCCAGGTTGCCCTGTTGCAGTTCTTCCATGATTTTTGCCCTCTTCTTCGCAATATGGTGACAGCACCCCCGCGTCAGGGCAACCAGAATGCGATGGCGGTCACTTCAGCAGGATGTTGGTGATTTCGCGCAATTTTGTCCGGGCGCGCAGCAGATAGAAGCCCTGGGCGGCCAGATGGCTGGGCAGGATCTGGGAATCCGGGCTGCCGTTCACCACCACGATGGGCGATAATTCCGCCGTCAGACGCAGGCTTTCCAGCATCTTGGCCCAGGCGTTGGTCAACTCCCGCTCGCTCAACACATGGGCAAAGTCCAGGCCCAATTCCCGGATGATCAGGTAGTAGGCATAGCTTTGCCCCTTGATGCCATAGAAGACATCATCGGCGCGGGTGTCGATCAGACTGCCCGCATGCTCGGTGATATGGCGGTCCAGGTTGGCGGACGATGCCCCCATGTCCAAGGCGAAGCGGTCCAAGGTGGCAAGCAGGTTGTCCGCCCGCTTTTCGAACACCGCCTTGCCGTCCGCCAGGCGCCGGTTATAGCGCCGCAATGAAGCGGCGGCCTTGCTGTAGCGCGCTTCCGAAGTCGTGGTCGGGGCCAACGAAGTGGATAGGTCAAAGACCCAGACGTCGCCGGCATATTGCAATTGACCGGCGGCTTCCTGCAGATCCTTGTCGGTCTGGGACGTGCCCCGCGTGCGGCCGATCTGGTCGGTCAACTCAAAGGCAAACCGGGCCAGGGCGGAAACAATGCCTTGTTGAAAATGCGGCATGTTGTCCAGGGCCGACGGCGGCAGGAAAAAGGGATCGTTGGCGACCCAGCGGTGCTCATCAACTTCCCGCTTGATCAGGGCGGCGGCCATGGCCACGGCGCGGCTGCCCCCTTCGGGTAAAAAGGCGGCGGGGGCCTGGTAGGCGGCATCGTCGTCGATGGTATGGGTGATCAGCATGCCGATGGGATAGTAAAATAGCGCCGCGGCCAACAAGGCCGCGCCAATGCCGCCCGCTGTGCGTAGGCGGATGCCGCTCATGTTCGGCAGCAGTTGCCGGGCCTGTCCCATTAACCGATCCGCTACCATGACAATGGTTCCCTGCTTTTATCCGTGGGTTGGAAAACGACTATGTAGCCTTCACATAAGAGGCCTGGTGGCGGCGATCAACCGGACGGGCGCCCGGATAGTGGGCCGGGAAATCCGGACGCTGGCGAAGCGCCCGAAATGTCCCCGCCGTCAGATCGCCGATGGCAAGGTGAAGCGAAAGGTGGAACCGTGCTCTGGCGTGCTTTCCACCGCGATGGCGCCGCCTTGCAACTCCACCAGTTCCTTGCAGAGCTGCAGGCCCAGGCCGGTGCCTTTTTCGCCGTCCGTGCCGGCGGTAGAGGCGTCGGTTTCGAAATGGAACAATCTGGCCAGACGTTCGCGCGGTATGCCGATGCCGCTATCGCGTACCGAAATAGCGATCTCGCCGTCCTGACGGCTGGCCTCTAAACAGATGCTGCCCCCCCTCTCGGTGAATTTTATGGCATTGCCAATCAGGTTGCGCAGTACTGTCTCGATCATTCGGGGGTCTGCCAGGGCGGTCAACAAGGGGCTTTCCAAGCGTTCGGTCCGGATACCTTTGTTGGCCGCGCTGGTGGCGTTGAAGGCCAGCGCCTTGTCAATGGCGCCGGCCACATCAAAGGGGCGCGGCTCGCTTTCCAGTCCGCCCATTTGTAGGCGCGACCATTCCAACAGGGTTTCCAGCAGCCCGTTGGCCTGGCGAGCGCTTTCATGCATCATCGCGGCGTATTCGCTGATCTCCTTGGGTCCCAGCGTGGCGGCGTTATCGCTGAGGATTTCGGAGAAGCCCAGCAGGCTGTTGAACGGCGTGCGCAGGTCATGGGCGATGATGGAGAACAGGCGGTTTTTTTGCCCGTTCAGGCGTTCCAACTCGTCCCGCTGTTCGGCGAGGGCCTGAACGGCCTGCAAGCGTTCGGAGATGTCGTAGGCAATACTTGATACGCCGACGATGACGCCATCATCGCCCATGATCGGCGACAGACTCATCGATATGGAAAATGTGTGGCCATCCCTGTGCGTCCTTCGCGAGACCGTCTGCAATATCCGTTCGCCCCGCAACACTTTTTTCCAATTGGAAGACTGATCTTCGGCCTGGGCCGCGTCGCCCGTGGTCAGCAGGAACGGCTGGCCGATCGCCTCTTCGGCGGAATAGCCGAAAAGCTGCTCGGCGCCCGCATTCCAGGATGTAATGACGCCGTCCGTGGAGAGGCTCAATATGGATGCCTCCGACGACGAGACAATGGCCGCCAATTCCTTGGTCGCGCTCTCCGCATGGCGTTGGGCGGTGACATCCTGGATGATATAGATGTGACCCCCATCGGGGTTGCGAAAGCCCCGATTTTCCAGTATTCGCCCATCGTTCAGGCGATGCTCTCGGGCCAGCTCGCCCTCGGCCAATTGCCGTAGCTGCCCCTCGGTCAGCTGCTCGCTGTCGCCGTCGCCGTAAAAGCCCGCGGCCGCCGGGTGCCGGATCAGTTCGCGGATCGGCATCCCGTCATGTAACATTTCGGGCGGGGCCCGCAAAATTTCGATAGCGGTTTTGTTCCAGGCGGCGAGTTGAAAGTTTTCATCGTAAACCGTGATGCCGATAGGCAGATGATCCAGGCTCTGCTCCAAGGTGATCAGCCGGCTAAAGGCCTGCGTGTTGGGCGCCGTAATGATGCCTTCGGCGAATTTCTTAATCGCTCCGCTTGCGGAATGACTCATATTATCGTCCCAAATATCAGGGCCATGGTCCAGGCGGCCCGCGCGATCTTTGGCCCGCTGCAAGCCGGATGGGCCGTCGCGCCGCCGGTTCACGCCTTGCCGAAGTCTTAATATATGGAAAGAATGGTTAACGAGTGGTTACCAAACGGTTACCGATAGGTAAAATTCAGGGCGGCTTGGTATTAATGTCTCGAAAGAGGGGGGAGGACGGCCATGATTAAGGCCATTACCTGCATCAAACGGAAACCCGGCATGTCGGTCGAGGACTTTCAAGCCTATTGGCGGGACGAACATTCGGAGGTGGTAAAGCGCCTGCCGAATATTCGCCGCTACATCCAATCCCACGCCTTGTTGGGCGGCTACCGCAAGGGCGAATTGCCCTATGACGGCATTGCCGAAATCTGGGTCGATGACGTGGCCGCCCTGCGCGCCATGGCGGGGACGGAAGCCTATGGCGCGGTGCAGGCGGATGAAGAGACGTTCATTGACCGGACGAAAATTGCCCTGATCCTGACCCGGGAGCATGTCATCAAGGATGGCCCCATCCCAGACGGCGCGGTGAAAAACATCGAATTCGTACCCCGTAAAACCAGCATGGATGTCGAGGCTTTTCAAGCCTATTGGCGCGATGTTCACGGCCCCATCGCGGCCCGGATCGATGTCATCCGCCGTTATGTGCAAAGCCACACCTTGCTGGGCGGCTATCGCGACGGCCGGGTGCCGGCCATTGACGGCTGCGCCATAACCTGGTTCGATTCCGTTGCCGCCATGCGGCAATCGGCGCAAAGCGAGGCCTATGACCTAACCCGCAAGGACGAGCCGAATTTCCTGGATACGGAAACCGAGATACCCTTTATCATCACCACCGAACATGTCATCGTGGGTTGAGTGCGCGGGCCTGGCTGGCCTCGCGCCGCACCATCGATCGAGGGAGAACGGAGCCAATGAGCCAGAACGTCAAAACAGCGGTCAGCGAGCGTTATGGCGAAATCGCCCGAAGCGGCCTTTCGAGCGACGATGAGAAGACCCGCGCCATCGCCCGGGCTTTCGGTTATTCAGACGGTGAACTTGCCAGCATCCCGGCCGAGGCAAACATGGGCGTCAGCTGTGGCAATCCAACCGCCGCCGCGAGCCTGACCGAGGGCGAAACCGTTGTCGACCTCGGTAGTGGCGGTGGCCTCGACGTCTTCCTGGCGGCGCAACGGGTCGGCCCGACCGGCCAAGCCATCGGTATCGACATGACCGGGGAGATGATCGCACTAGCCCGCAAGAACGCGGAGAAGATGGCCCTCGGCAATGTCGCGTTTCACCGGGCCGAGATCGAGGCCATGCCGCTGGACGATGAAAGCGCCGATTGCGTCATCTCCAACTGTGTCCTGGTTCTGATTCCCGACAAGCTGGCGGCATTCCGGGAAATTTTTAGAATTCTGAAACCAGGCGGGCGCCTGGCGGTGAGCGATCTGGCCCTCAAACAGACATTGCCGGCGGAGCTGGCGGCACGGGTTGGGGCGAATGGTGATGTGATCGACGCGTTGACCATGTCGGGTTACGAAAGCACCCTTGCCGCCGCCGGTTTCACCGCGGTGGAAATTATCGATAGTGGTTCTGACCTGAACGCCCACCGCAAGCCGGAGGCACCGGATCAGGACCTCAGCCCCACTTGCGGCACCTCCGGCGGCGGGGTCTCGATAATCAGCGCCCTGCGTCTCCTTGATGTGGACGTCAACGATTACGCGGCCAGTGTAAAAATATTTGCCCTGAAATAGGCTTTTCACAAGACTTGAGGTTCAAAGTATCGGCGTTGGTTTATGCCGCAGTCCCGACAGGGCATTCCCGGCTATCGCGGCCAGCAATATGGCGCCGCCCAATAGGGTGTATGCGCCGGCCGTTTCGCCCAGAACAATCCATACCCAGAAGGGGCCGAGCACGACTTCCGTCATGGACAAAAGGGCCAATTCCGCCGCCGGGACGGCGCGCGAACCCATGGTGTAGATGACCATTCCGGCGCCGACCTGGAACACACCCAGGGACAAGGCGATCAAGATGTCCCGCATGGGCAGGACCAGCGAATATCCTGCCAGTTTGCATACGCTTGCCGATATGATGATGGCGAAGATGCCGGCCAGAAAAACCGTCGGCATCATGTCGTCCAGCTTCCGCCAGCGCAGCGCAATGGTGAAGACGGCGAACCCCAGCGCGGAAATCAGGGCCGCGATATTGCCGCTCAGGCGGCCCAATGAGATACCCTCCCAGACCATGGTGGCGATACCAACCATGGCAAGGCTCATCGCCCACCAGGTCGCGCTCCGGACCCGCTCGCGCAATATGAGCAAGCCGAGCAGGGCCGCCAGGAACGGCGCGGCGGCAAACAAAAACATGGCATTGGCGACGGTGGTGCGCTGTATGGCGAAGATACCGCCCGTAAACGCGAACACCAGCGCAACGGCGCCTATTATGCCGGCCAGCCCGACCTTGCGAATGGCAGGCAGCGGTTTACCCCCCGATCGGGCCGCGATGATCAAGAACAGGAACGGTACCAGGGCCAATGAACGGTAGAACAGAATCTGCCATACATTGGCGGCCTCTATGAAGCGTATGCCCAGGCCCATGGATGACCAACACAGGCCAGCAAACAGGACAAGAAACACCCCTTGCCGATATGTCGGTTTGAAGAACAACATGCCTGGCTTAAATTATGGACCCGCCGCTTCAGCAACCATCACCATCACCCCCGCCCCGCCGCCCGCGCCACGTCTTCGACGGCTTCGGGGTTGACCAGGGCGGTCAGGTCGCCGGGGTTTTGGCCCATGACTGCCGCCTTGACCACCCGGCGCATGATTTTCATGTTTCGGGTTTTTGGCAGGTCGGAAACGAACAGCACGTCCTTGGGGCGAAAGGCATGGCCCAGGCTGGCGGCGACGGCATCGCGAATTTCATTGGCGGTGCCCTCGTCCGGTGCAACGCCGGGGCTGGGAATACAGACACACATCACCGACTGGCCCGCCCTGGGATCGGGCAGGCCGATGGCGGCGGCTTCCGTGATCAGGCCGGTGGCCATGACCAGGCCCTCGATCTCCGCCGGGCCGGTGCGCTTGCCGCCGATCTTCAAGGTATCGTCGGAACGGCCATGCACAAACCACAGGCCGTCCGCGTCCCGGCTGGCCCAGTCGCCGTGGCGCCAGATGTCGGGATATTGGCTCCAATAGGTTTCCAAATAACGCTTCGGGTCCCGCCACAGGCCCCGCGTCAGGCCGATGGACGGCGCGCGCAGGACCAGTTCGCCGACCTCTCCAACGCCCACGGGCTGGCCGGCATCGTCCAGGATATCGGCCTCCATGCCCGGTATCGAGCCGCCGAAGCAACAGGGCTTTAGCGGGTGCATGAAGGTGCTGACCAGGATGCCGCCGCCAATCTCGGTGCCGCCCGTCCAGTTGAACAGCGGGGCGCGGCGTTGGCAGACATGTTCAAAGCACCAGTTCCAGGCTTCATCGGTCCAGGGCTCACCAGTCGAGGCGACAACGTGCAGGCCGCTCAAATCCCATTTCCCGATATCGCCGCTGCCGGCCCGCATCAGACCGCGGATGGTGGTGGGCGCGACACCCAGAAAACTAACCCTGTGCTGTTCGCACAACCGCCACATGCGGTCCGGGTCGGGATAGTCCGGGGTGCCTTCCACCAACACCATGGTCGCACCCGCCAGGCAGCAGACCGTGGTGATCATGGGGCCCACGACCCAGCCGAAATCGCTGATCCACATCATCCGGTCATCGGGTTTCAGGTCCATGCAGACCAACAGATCAAAGCCAATCTTCACGGTGAAGCCCACGTGGGTCAGGACGGTGCCCTTGGGTTTACCCGTGCTGCCGGAGGTATAGACCAGCAGCAACGGATGCTCGGCATCGACAATCGCGGCGGGCACGAAATCGGGTTTGCCCGCGACGATCCCGGCCCAATCATGATCCCGGCCATGGTCCCAGGCCAGGTCGTCGGCATGGCTGCGCAGGACGATCTGGTGGCGGACCAAGGGAACCTTGGCCAGAGCCTGATCCATCACCGGCTTCATGGGGATGGGCCGGCCCCGGCGTTGGCTGCCGTCAATGGTGATCACGGCGGTGGCGCCGGCATCATTCAGGCGGGTGGCAATGGCCTGGTGGCCAAAGCCTGAAAACAGCGGCACCGCCACGGCGCCAATGCGGGCGGTGGCGAAAAAGGCGGCCACGACCTCGGGCACCATGGGCATGTAGATGCCGATCTTGTCGTCCGGGCCCAACCCCAGTTCCGCCAGGGCGGCGGCCAGGCGGCAGGTCTGGTGGTCCAATTCCTTGTAAGACCAGACGCGCACGCCGCCGTCCTCCGCCTCGAAGCGGACGGCTTCCTTGCCGTAGGCCGGGGTATCACGGTGTTTGTCCAGCAGGCTGAGGGTGGCATTGGTGGTACCGCCCAGGCACCATTTCGCCCAGGCCGCGCCGTTGGATACATCGCGGACCCGGTCATAGGGTTTTTCGAAGACAAAGCCCATATAGCGGACGGTTTGATCCCAGAACCAGTCGGGATCGGCGGCCGCCTTGGCCAGCAGATCGTCATAGTCCGCCGCGCCCAGGGTATTGGTGAAGTCCTGAATATTGCTCGCCGCGAGGGCCGATGGCTCCGCCCGCCAGACAATCTCGCCCATAATTATGCCTTTCCCATTTGCCGTGGGACAAGAATAGCGTTCCCTGTTCATTTTTGAACGTCTCAGATGAACGAATATTTTGCCCCTGGACTGGGGGCGGAATTGCGTATGATAGGGACAAAGGTACCGCGGCCTGTTCCGGCCACTCGGACGAGGAGGATTACCCGTTATGAAGGATTTGGGATTTGGCATTTTTCTGGCGCCGTTTCACACCATGGATGAAGATCCCACGGCGGCGATGGATCGGGATATGGCGCTGCTGGAACATCTGGACCGCCTGGGCTATGACGAAGCCTGGATCGGCGAGCATCATTCGGGTGGCTACGAGATTCTTGCCGGTCCGGACATCTTCATCGCCGCCGCCGCCGAGCGGACCAAGAACATTCGCCTGGGCACCGGGGTTTCGTCCCTGCCTTATCATCATCCTTTCACCAATGCCGGGCGCATGGTGCAATTGGATCATATGACCAAGGGCCGGGCCATGTTCGGCGTTGGTCCCGGCGCCCTGGTGGGTGATGCCTTCCGCATGGGTATCGACCCCGCCAATCAACGGCGCATGATGAACGAGGCGCTGGACGCCATCATCGCCCTGATGGATGGCGAAAGGGTCACCATGAAGACCGATTGGTTTGAATTGCGTGACGCACAATTGCAGTTGCCCTGCTATACCCGCCCACGGATGGAAATGGCCGTGGCCTGCGCCCGCTCTCCCTCGGGTGCCCTGGCATCGGGCCGGCATGGCCTGGGTATGCTGTCCATCGGCGGCACTTCGGAGGAAGCCCTGGCGGCCCATGCCAACAACTGGCGCATGTGCGAACAATCCGCGGCCGAGGCCGGGCAGACGGTCAGCCGTGATAAATGGCGCCTGGTCACCCTGGCCCATGTCGCCCGCAGCCGCGGGCAGGCGCAACAGAATGTCGAACATGGCCTGGAGAAATGGGCGCAATACTTCCGCGATATCGCCACTTTTCCCATCGTGCCGCCCGAGATCGACGATGCCTATAGCTTTCTGACCGGGAACGGCATGGCGGTAATCGGCGATCCCGACGATGCCATCCGCCATATCGAGAAGCTGCTCAAGGGTTCGGGTGGCTTTGGCGTCTTTCTGGAATTGGCCCACAACTGGGCTGATTTTGATGCCACGTTGGAACATTACGAACTGATGGCCCGTTATGTGGTGCCATATTTCAATGGCAAGAACCGCTTGCGGCAGATCTCCTACGACTACAGTCACGAAAACCGCGAGGCCTTCGTCGGCGCGGCGTCGGCGGCGGTACAAAGCGAAATTGATCGCCAATCCAAGAAAGATGCCAAGGCCCAGGCGGGCGATGACTGAGGTCCAGGGCGGCTGTGCCTGTGGCGCGGTCCGCTTTGCCTTGAAGGCCAGGCCATTAATCGTGCACGCCTGTCATTGCACCGATTGCCAACGGCTGACGGGCAGTGCCTTCGTGATCAACGCCTGGATCGAGAAGGATCAGGTGGAGCTGCTTTCAGGCCAGCCTGCGTTCTTCAAGTTCACGGATATGGGCCGGAACAACAGCGTCCATTTTTGCCCGCAATGCGGCACCTATGTCTGGACCGAATATAGGCCGGGATTTTGGTTCGTCCGGGTCGGCGCCCTTGATGATCCGAAAGCCTTCGCCCCGGATGTGCATATATTTACCCGCTCGAAGACGCCCTGGCTGGAATTGCCGGGGGACATTCCGGCATTTGAAGAATATTATGATCGGAACCTGGTCTGGCCGCCCGAGAGCTTGGCGCGTTTCGCGGCGGCCGAGGCGGGCTTGCAAGGGAAAATGGCACCATGAGCGAAGCATCGATCCATCCGGCAAAGGAACTTTGGCCCAACGAGGGGCTGACCCGTGTGCCCTATGGCCTTTACGATGATGAGGCGGTCTACCTGCGGGAGCGTAGGCGCCTGTTCATGGGGCCGACCTGGAATATCCTGGGCCTGGAATGCGAAGTTCCCAATCCGGGCGACTACAAAACCACCTTCCTGGGCGATATCCCGGTGGTGCTGGTGCGCGGCAAGGACGGTGTGCTGAAGGGCTTCGAGAACCGCTGCGCCCATCGCGGGACGCTGCTGTGCCTGGAACGTTTCGGCAATGCCAAGGTCTTCACCTGCGTCTATCACGCCTGGTCCTATGACCATGACGGCAATCTGGTCGGCGTCGCCTTTCAGAACGGGGTCAAGGGCGGGGGCGGGATGCCGGATGACTTCCGGCGCGAGGACCATGGCCTGCGCCGGCTGAAAATAGCGGTTCTCTCCGGCCTGGTGTTCGGCAGTTTCCATGGCGAGGTGCCGCCCCTGGAGGATTACCTTGGCGCCGAGATCGTGCAACGGATCCGCCGGGTCCTGCCACGTCCCCTCAAGGTGCTGGGCTACTACACCCAAACCCTGCGCAATAACTGGAAGCTTTACGCCGAAAACGTCAGGGATCCCTATCACGCCAGCATTCTGCATCTGTTTTTCACCACCTTCCGGATTAACCGGCTGTCGCAAAGGGGGGGCATTATCGTCGATGACAGTGGCGGCCATCATGTCAGCTATTCCAAGCTGGACAGCAAGCCAGGCGAGAGTGGCGGCGAGAGCGACTATAAAGCCGCCAAGCTGCGGGCGGACGATGACAGCATTGGCTTGAAGGAGCCGGGGCTGTTGGCCGGGCGGGATGAATTCGGCGACGGCATCACCCTGCAGATCCTCTCGGTGTTTCCCAATCTGGTGCTCCAGCAGGTCCGCAACTCTCTGGTGGTGCGCCAGATCGTGCCCAAAGGGGTGGATCGGACGGACGTGGTTTGGACCAATTATGGCTTTGAAGACGATGATGATGCGTTGACGGAACTGCGGCTGATGCAGTCGAATTTTATCGGCCCCGCCGGCTATATCTCCATGGAAGATGGCGCGGTCGGCGCCTTTGTGCAGCGTGCGCTGCCCGGCGCGGGCGGCGCGACGTCGGTGCTCAAGATGGGCGGCGATGGGGCGGCCTCCCAGGAAAGCCGCGCCACCGAAACCTCGATCCGGGGCTTTTGGAAAGCCTACCGCAAGATAATGGATATCTGATGGCCCCGGATTCCGGCGATGGCGCCCTGATTGGCGAAGTGACGGGCCTGTTGGCCGATTATGCGGCCTGCATCGATGGCGACGAACTGGAACGCTGGCCGGATTTTTTTATTGAAGACGCGCACTACCGCATCACCACGGAATTCAACCATGCCCGCGGCCTGCCCATCGGCATCATCGATGCCAGGAACCGCGACATGCTGGAGGACCGGGTTACCGCCCTGCGCAGGGCCAATATTTACGAGCCCCAGCGCTACCGCCACATAATTTCGGTGGTCCGCCTGACCGGGTCCGAGGACGGCCAGGTCCAGGCCGAGGCCTCCTTCATGGTGGTCCGCACCATGATCGACGGCAGCCAGGACCTGTTCGTCAGCGGCCGCTATCTGGACAGCATCGATTTTTCCGGCCAGCGCCCGCGCTTCGCCCGAAAACTGATCGTCCTGGACAGCGACAAAATCGACACCCTGCTGGCCATTCCGCTGTAGACCCGGTGTTGGCGGCGCGGCGCCCGCGCCCTAACTCGATTGTCCCATGTTGAGCCCCAGCACCGCGGCCGCGAGCACGATAATCAGAAACAGTCCGAGGGCAAACGGCAGCCATTTCCGATCAGCCTTTGCCGGCTGCATGGTCTGCTCCGGCGCCTCTGTGCCGTCGGTCTGGCCGGGTGAAGGGACCGCCGTTTCGGAAGCGGTCTCCCCCTCGTTGCTTCGTTGTTTGATTTCTAAAAACAGGTCCAGGGTTGCCGCTTCCGGCGCGACGGTCAGTTCGGCGCGAAGAATTTCCTGGCAATGGCGATACTGCTTAAAGGCCTCGGCGCGCCGCCCGGCACGGCTATAGTGCCGCATCAGGGTGCGGTGACCGTCTTCGCGCAAGGGATCCAGGGCGACGAGGCGCCGGCCGGCGTCGATCGCATCATCGAGCCGCGCGGTATCGCCATAATGCGATGACAGTTTTGCCAGGGTTTCATAACAAAGCTCGCGGAAGCGGGTCCTCTCTCCCGCGCACCAGGTGTCCAGGGCTTCGTCATCGAAACGGGTGCCGGCCAGGAAGTCGTCCATATGGTGCGCCGCCGCCTGCCGCATGGCGTCCGGCGTGTCTTCCGCCAACAGGCGTTCGAAAGACCAGATGTCGACTTCGACGGCATCCGGGTTAAGGGATATGGAATGGCGATCCGCGTCGATCAGCGAGCCGGCCCCGTCGCCTATGGGTTTTGCCAGCGTAAAGAGGCATTGTCGCAGGCTGTGACGGGCCTGCTCCTCCCCCCGGTCGGCCCAGAGCAAGCCCGCCAGTTTGTCCCGCGTAATATGTTGCGCGGAATTCGATGCCAGATAGGCAAGCAGCAATTGCGTCTTGCGCGGCAGCGCAATGTCACCATCCGCGCCACGGGTTAGTTTCACCTCGCCGAACAGCTTGAGAGTTAGCGGCTCCACCTATTTCTATCCCGTTTTCCAGGGGCCTCGGCGGTATCGATCATAGTCGTCGATAGCCTGCGCCGCATGCCGTGTGTTTCCACGAGCGCCTCCGATGCTTCGAACAGCCGTGACAATGATACGCGAAATTTCACGAAAGGGGGGACCCTAACTACCCTTGCCGCCAAATTGCGGGCCGGCTGTGCAATTTCCGCTGAATATGTCATCTTGCCCGGGGTGCCTTCGCGGTATTTAGGGAGTGATTGAGATGCGCAACAATGTTGGCCTTTACCTGGGCAAACGGGCCCACATGAACCCGAACCTGGAGGCGGTGGTTGATCCGGCCACCTCCCGGCGTTTTACCTATCGGGAAGTTGACCAACGCGCCAACAAGGTGGCCAATGCCATGCGCGATCTGGGCATCAAAAAGGGCGACCGGGTCGCTCTGCTGCTGATGAACGGTGTTGAGTATTATGAATGCTTCATGGGCCTGGCCAAAATCGGCGCGGTCAGCGTTCCCCTCAACTGGCGCCTCGTCGCCGACGAGTTGAGCTACATTCTGAAAGATTCCGGCGCCACCGCGCTGATCTACAGCAGCGATTTCGCCGAGGTCGTGGGCGAGATTAACGAGCGGGGGGCGGCTGCCACCGATATCCGCCATTGGATCGAATTGGTCGAGGGCGGCGCGCGGGACGCCTTTGCCACCGACTACGAGGACTTCATCGCCAATGGCTCGACGGACGAGCCGGAGAATGATTCGGGCGACGACGACAACCTTTTCATCATGTACACCTCCGGCACCACCGGTCTGCCCAAGGGCGCGCTGCACACCCACAACACCATGACCTGGGCCGTGATCACGGCCTCCAACACCGCCGACATTAGGTTCCGGGACCGCTATTCCATCGCCTTGCCCATGTACCATGTTGGCGCGCTGGAGCCGGTTTTGAACTCCATCTATTTGGGCTGCACGGTGGTATTTTTGCGCCAGTTCGATCCCAAGGTGATGTGGGAAATCACCGAACAGGAGAAGATCACCATCAGCCTGGCGGTGCCGGCCATGCTGAATTTCATGCTGATGGTGCCGGATTTTCAGAGCTATGACATATCGAACCTGCGCTGGATCCTCTCGGGCGCCTCGCCGGTACCGGCCAATCTGATCGAGACCTACAAGGATATCGGCATCGAAATTCACCAGGTCTATGGCTTGACCGAGGCCGGCGGCCCGGCGACCTTGATCAGCCCCGATGACGCCATGGTCAAAATCGGCTCCGCCGGCAAGGCATTCTTTCACACGTCTATTCGTGTCGTCGACGAAGAGGGCAACGATGTGGCGCCCGGCGTGCCCGGTGAAGTGCTGGTCAGCGGCGCCCACGTCATGAAGGGCTATTGGAACAACGCGGAGGCCACTGCCGAAGCCATCCGCGATGGCTGGTTACATACCGGCGATATCGCCTTGCAGGACGAAGACGGCTTCATCACGATCCACGACCGGGTCAAGGATATGGTCATCTCGGGCGGTGAGAACGTCTATCCGGCGGAACTGGAGAATGTCATCATGGCCCATCCGGGCGTCGCCGATGTCGCGGTGATCGGCCAGCCCAGCGAACGCTGGGGGGAAAGTCCCTTCGCCGTCGTCGTGCGCAAGGATGACAATGTGAGCGAGGACAACATTCTGCAATATTGCGATGGCAAGCTGGCGCGCTTCAAACAGCCCAAGGGGGCGGCGTTTATCGATGAGATCCCGCGGAATCCCACCGGCAAGCCGCTGAAACGGATCCTGCGCGAACAGTTTCCCGGACCGGCGCGGGAGTAGCTTGACGGCACTTCCGGGACAATTATTTTAATGGGGACAACAGCGATGAACATGGTTCGTATGCAACGGAAAGTCAGCGAGGCCGAATGGCAGGCCCGGGTGGATCTGGCCGCCTGTTACCGCCTGGTTGCCCA
Source organism: Alphaproteobacteria bacterium (assembly GCA_047518225.1). Classification (GTDB taxonomy): domain Bacteria; phylum Pseudomonadota; class Alphaproteobacteria. Next base: position 14,529 of record JAKZRK010000160.1, read on the forward strand.
TTATGGCTGGACGGATATGATTTTGACGCATCTTTCCGCCCGGGTGCCCGATACGGTTGGCGCCGGCGATGGGGAGTGTTTTCTGATCAACCCCATGGGCTATCTATTCCAAGAGATCACCGCCTCGTCCCTGGTCAAGGTCGATCTGGAGGGAAACATCCTGTCCGAGACCGAGGACGTGATCAATCCCGCCGGCTTCACCATCCATGGCGCCGTGCATGCCGCGCGGCCGGACGCGGCCTGCGTCATGCATTTGCACACCGATGACGGCGTGGCGGTATCGGCCCAGGCCCATGGCCTGCTGCCGTTGACCCAGACAGCCATGACAATCCATGGCGGTCTGGCCTATCACGACTATGAAGGCATCGCCCTCGACCACGATGAGCGGGAACGCCTGGTCGCCAACTTGGGCGATAGCAATATCATGATCTTGCGCAATCATGGCACCCTGACCTGCGGTCCCAGCGTGGCCTCGGCCTTTTATAGTATGTACACCCTGGAGCGCGCCTGCACCATGCAGCTGCGTGCCCTGGCCGGCGGCACAAAATTGAATATGCCTTCGAAAAACGCCATCGAGACCGTAAAAAAACAGGTATCGGGTAGCAATCTGCCGCTGGCCGCCATGGCCTGGCCGGCCCTGTTGCGCATGCTGGATGCCCAGGATCCGTCCTACCGCAATTAGGCGGGATAGTTAGACCCGCCGTTCAAACGGGACTGCTCTAGCCCGGAACGGCCCTAATATCCCCGCGCCTTGTCCAGCAGATCGGGCACCGCCTGTCCCGCTTCTATCAGGCGGATATTGGCGGCAACGGACTTGGCGCAGGAACGGGGCACCAGTTCGCCGGCCACATGGGGGGTGATCCATACCTTGTCATGCTGCCAATAGGGATGGCCGGGTGGTAATGGTTCTTCGTTGTAGACATCCAGAAAGGCGCCGCCCATCCGGCCGCTGTCCAGGGCCGCCAGCAGATCGCCGTCGACCAGGTGGCCGCCGCGGGCGATATTGATGATAAAGCCACCCGCGGGCATGGCGGACAGCAGACGGGTGTTGATGATCCCCTTGGTCTGACCGGTCAGGGGCAGGACGCAAATCAGAAAGCGGCATCGAGCCGCCATCTCCAACAAGCCGTCGGCGCCATGATGGCAGGTTACTCCATCCATGCTTTTCGGTCCGCGCGACCAGCCATGGACCTGAAAGCCTAGGGCGCCCAGCTTGCGCGCGCAGCCGCCGCCAATGGCGCCCAACCCCAATATTCCGACGGCCGTGTCCGGGGTGTACAGGGGCCAGCCCCGGCTCCACCGCCCGGCCAGTTGTTCGCGGCGGTAATAGTGCATATCCCGGTGAAAATGCAGCACGCCATAAACCGCATATTCGGCCATCATGGCGGCCAGATAATCGTCCACCATGCGCACGATGGGCAGATCGGGGGGCAATTGCGGGTCGGCCAGAATATGGTCACAACCAGCGGCGATGGATAGTACGGCTTTCACGTTGGGCAGGCCCGCTATCATGCCGTGTGGGGGCCAATAGACCAGGGCATAATCAACCTCGGCCGGGTCGCCGGTATCGGGATAGGCCCGGACTTCCAATTCGGGCATTTCCACGGCCAGGGCCTCGCGCCAAAGGTCGATCGGATCCTGACGAGATGAGATCAAAATGGTGGTCATATGCGTGTCCCCTGCCGCCTCTGCCGTCAGCATAGCTTTCATGCCCAGGAATGGTACCCCTTCACCAATGGGTGTTTTACCGGCAACATGGGCGCCATGAGATCTTCCGCCGTAACATTACCCCTGGAACTCCATGGCGTCTGGTTGACGGCAGGGAACAAGCAGGTCATCAAGGATATTAGCTGCCGTTTTACCGCCGCGGCGGGCTGCAGCGTTATCATCGGGCCCAATGGCGCCGGTAAAAGCTTGTTGCTGAAATTGTGCCATGGCCTGATTACGCCCGATCGCGGCACGGTACGCTGGGCCGGCGGCACGGACCCTGGTCTGCGCGGACAGCATCAGGCCATGGTCTTGCAACGGCCCGTCCTGCTGCGCCGATCGGTTCGGGCCAACGTCGCCTTTGCGCTAAAGGTCAAAAATCTGCCGGCGGCCGAGTGCCGCCGCCGGGTCGACGAGGCCCTGGCCCAGACAGGTTTAAGCCGCTATGCCCAACGTCCGGCCCGATTATTGTCTTTTGGCGAACAACAACGCCTGGCCTTGGCCAGGGCCTGGGCCACACGGCCCGAACTGCTGTTGCTGGACGAACCCAGCGCCAATCTGGATCCGGCCGCTACCCATCTGATCGAGGAAATCATTAGGGAGGCGGCGGTCCAGGGCACCAAGGTGATCATGACGACCCATGATTTGCACCAGGCCCAGCGATTGGCTGATGAGGTTTTATTCATACACAGGGGCCGTTTGAAGGAGCAGGCGCCGGCGGCGCAATTCTTCGCCGGCCCCAAAAATGACCTGGCCCAGGCCTTCTTGCGCGGCGAACTGCTATGGTGGCGGCGCCGTTCGATCTATGATCCCGATGACCACGGGAGCGATGGCTGAAGCCGGCTTGACCCCGCACCACGCCGCGTCTATAACCGCGCGCGTCCCGAAATGCGGGTGAAACGAATACAGAAAAGTCAGACATGGCCCATAGCAAACAAGCAAGAAAACGCCTGCGGCAAGCGGAACGCCGTACCGTGGTCAACCGTAACCGGCGCAGCCGCGTGCGCACCTTTGTGCGCAGGGTGGAAGATGCCCTCGCCGCCGGCGACAAGGATGCCGCGGTGGCCGCATTGAAGGCTGTTGAACCGGTGCTTTCGCGCAGTGGCCAACTGGGTATTTTAAAGTCCAATACCGCAGCCCGGCGGATTTCACGGCTGACCCGTCTGGTCGGCGCCATGAGTGCCGCCGAATAAAAAAAGACCGCCGCCCGGGGCCCGATGAGGGCAATCTCGGCGCGCAGCATTGTCAGAGGGCGGATCGGCACGGCGCCGGGTCCATACCTGATTGATCGATTCGTCGCAATGGTACGGTCGAAGCCGCGCTTATCAATTCCAATATGGCCCCCGCCAAGACCTTATCCGACCGATGCGGCGTTCATATTTCCGTGGCTATATTGGCTGCCAGATAGCCAGATGGGGGTTTATCTATATCTGGTAGGTGGATCTGCCCATTCTACATTCAGACGAGAAGAAATTTGCACTGTTCTCCATTTCCCCCTATTGCGCCCATGGCTGGGGCGAAGTACCGTGTGTTAACCTTGTCGAGACAGGCCGACAAGTTACTATGAAAGAATAGTCGGGTTTTTTTGTGCGTCGGCGCAAGCCGCGACTGTATGGTATTTTTGCAATACTATAAATTCAAATAAAGAAATTTTGAATTTAAATATTTCCTAAGATGTATGTTTCAACTATGAATAATATTCCGGTCACGGCGGGACGAAGCCTAAATAAATGCGCGAGGCACGGCAGCCGTGATCAAACGGGGGGTGTGTTGGCGCAGAGACATCGACGACAGGTTCATTTCTCAAATTTTGATCGTGACGTGGCTTTCGGGTCACACCGCCGTATGCGTCGCGGTTTCAGAGGGCAGGTATCCGGACCCGCGATCTGCCGACGGCACATTTGAATTTAAGGGTTTCCGGAGCGGGCGTTTCCCGACCGGACCACAGGTTGCATAAAGGGCGAGTTCATGGACCAAGGGAATGCCGGTCAATGGCAACGGGTCTGCACCCGATTGCGGTCCGAATTTGGCGATGCAGCCTATAATTCCTGGTTGCGGCCGCTGACGTTCGAACGGATTGACGGCGGCATGGCCCATTTGCGGGCGCCGACCCGGTTCATGCGGGATTGGGTACTGTCCCATTATGGCGAACGTATTCGCGCCTTTTGGCAGGCGGAAGACGAGTTGGTGCGCGAGATCGAGATTGCCGTCCATTCAGGGGCTGATGGGGGCCGCGCCGGCGTGGCGGATCAGGATGGTGAAGGCGCGGCAAATGATGGCGCGCCCACCGTTATCCGGGCCGCCGCCCCGGTATCGCGGGCACTTCGCATGGGTTCGGCCCTGGATTCGCGCTATCAATTTGATTCATTCGTGGTCGGTAAATCCAACGAACTGGCCTATGCCGCCGCCCGCCGGGTCGCCGATACGGCGCCAGTAAATTTCAATCCCCTATTTCTCTATGGTGGCGTCGGTCTGGGCAAAACCCATTTGATGCACGCCATCGCCTGGCATATTCACGAACGTGACCCCGGCCGCGAAGTGATTTATCTGTCTGCGGAACGCTTCATGTACCAGTTCGTCCGCGCCCTGCGTGACCGTGAAACCATGGCGTTCAAGCAGATCTTCCGTTCGGCGGATGTGTTGATGATCGATGATGTGCAGTTTTTCTCGCGTAAGGATTCCACCCAGGAGGAATTTTTTCATACCTTCAACGAACTGGTGGATCAGAACAAGCAGATCGTCATTTCGGCCGACCGCTCGCCGTCGGATTTGGAAGACGTGGAGGAGAGGATCCGCTCGCGCCTGGGCTGGGGCTTGGTGGTGGATATCCATCAGACCGATTTTGAACTGCGCCTGGGAATTCTCGAGGCCAAGCTGGCCCGCGCCAATGTGGGCGACTTCCCGACCAAGGTGCTGGAATTCCTGGCCCATCGCATTACCTCTAACGTCCGCGAGTTGGAGGGAGCCCTGAACCGCCTGATCGCCCATTCGCATCTGGTGGGCCGCCCGATCAATCTGGAGATGACCCAGGAAGCTTTGCAGGATTTGCTGCGGGCCAACGACCGGCGGGTCACGATCGAGGAAATTCAAAAGAAAGTTGCGCAGCATTTCAATATTCGGTTGGCGGACATGCATTCCGCCCGCCGCGCCCGCGCCGTGGCCCGGCCGCGTCAGGTGGCGATGTATCTGGCCAAGCAGCTGACCACGCGCTCTCTGCCCGAAATCGGGCGCAAGTTCGGCGGCCGCGATCACACCACGGTCATGCACGCGGTGAAGCGGATCGAGGAATTGCGCCAGACCGACGCGACCCTGGCCGAGGATATCGATATGTTGCGCCGGATGCTCCAAGGCTAGAACGCCGGCGCGAGGGATCAATTGGGCGGAAAATGTATGTCTTTTTCCCGGCTGATGCTGTTCGTCGCCGCCACGGTCATCGCGGTGGCCCTGGGCTTGATCGTCAATGCGCTGTTTCTTGACCAGGGGCGGCCGAAAACAACCAGCATCGGCGTGCCCAGTATCGGGGGTCCGTTCGAACTGGTGGATCACAACGGGCAAGTGGCGCGGGACAGCGATTTTCGCGGTAAATATTTGCTGGTCATGTTTGGCTATACTTTTTGTCCCGACGTCTGCCCAACGGAGTTACAGGTGATTACGGAGGCCATGGCGCTTCTGGGCCAGGTGCGCACCAATGTCCAGCCATTGATGATTACGGTGGACCCGGAACGCGACACGGTCGCCGTTCTGGCGGATTATATCGGAAATTTTCACCCCTCCCTGATCGCCCTGACCGGTAGCACGGCGCAGGTCAAGGCGGCGGCCAAGGCCTATCGCGTGTTCTTTGCCAAGACCCCGCCCGACGACGACGGTGACTATTTCATGGACCATTCCGCGTTCATCTATTTGATGGGGCCGGATGGCCAATATCTGCACCATTTCGCCCCCACGACCGCGCCAGAGCCTATGGCGAACAAGATCCTGGCGGTAATTTCCGAGGGCTGACGCGGATTTGATCTAATCCAAGTCATATCCTGTGGCGGTGAAATATTTGCCGCATTCTTCTGGCTTGAACCGCTCTAGCAGTCTGTCGGGTTTGTGATAACCCAACTCCTGCATAATGACTGCGCGGTTTTTTAGGCGACCAGTCCAGATAGCCGTTTGC
>JAKZRK010000161.1:0-8468 GCA_047518225.1 Alphaproteobacteria bacterium
GTTCTGGTCGCTCAGATGGTCCTCATCGTCTCGGAGGATGGCGAAACCGCCTTCGTCGCGTTATGTTTCGCCGTCGAGTGAAACCCGGTCAATAGCGCCTTTTTCAACGGGCTGCTAAGCCACCTCGATTTGGCGGCACCCTAGATAATGCTTAGAGTCCCCAAATGGCACTCTTCGAGGGTAATGGACTCGAACTGCGATTTCCACAATGCCCTCCCTAGCCGACTATCCTTGCAGAACCGAATTCGGCGCTGATGGAACCAATAATTCTTTGCTGCCAAGCTGGCGCTTATGCCGTAGCATTACACTCAGCGTCGAGCATAGCCGGCTTTGCCCAACCATTCATAGTTGGGTGCGCCGGATAGTCACGACGCGGTGAACATCTGGCGTTCCGCCAATGCGATTGTTGTGAAGAGCCTCGCTATTTGCGGCTGCGCGCTGTCACGGCTTAAGCTGCTTCGCCGCACGACATTGACCGGCATTCGCCCGTCCTGCACGGCAAGCCATGGTAATGGAGACATGTTGATGACGATTTCCGAGTCCGCCCGGCAGACCCACCGGCATATCGGCATCCGGCCAGCGTCGGGCGCCCTCGGCGCGGAGATCTCCGGCGTCGACCTGTCGCGCCCTCTGGATGACGATGTTTTTGCCGAGATCCAGCAGGCATTCCACGACCACCTGGTGATATTCTTCCGCGATCAGACGATTAGTCCCTCCGATCAGATGGCCTTCACTGAACGCTTTGGGCCGATCGAACCGCATCCGCTCGGCATACGCGGCCTCGACGATCATCCGCAGATCATGGTGCTGGAGAACCGTCCGGGCAGGCTCAGCCCGCGCAACGATTTCTGGCACTCCGACATATCGTTCGCGGAGAAGCCGCCGGCGCTTTCCATGCTGTATTCCATCAAGGCCACCGAAGGCCGGGCGGACACGATGTTTTGCAACATGTATACGGCCTATGAGGAACTCTCCGAGCGCCTTCGCACCATCCTCGATGACCTGGACGCGGTGCACGACGCCGATCAGCTGGTCAACGAGGTACCATCCCGTGTCCAGGCGCGGGAGGTCCCGCCCGGCGTCGTTCATCCGGTCGTCCGAACCCACCCGGGCAGCGGCCGCAAGACGCTGTACATCAACCCGTATTACACCTCGCATTTCGTGGGTATGACGCGGGAGGAGAGCCAGCCGCTGCTGGAATACCTATACGCACGCGCCACCCGGCACGAGAGCATTTACCGGCACACCTGGCGGGTCGGCGACGTACTGATGTGGGACAATCGCTGCACCATGCACTATGCGGTACGGGACTACGACGACAGTCTGACCCGATATTTACATCGCACGACGGCAGCCGGTGATCGGCCGGTCTAAATTGAAATTCGCCGGCGGGCCACGGTATCGCTGATCCCACCGCCAATGTCGCCTTATGGCACTCTTCGAGCCTAAACCGCCGTCTGGTCCATTTCCGGTCTACACCTGCTAGCCGGCCATCTCAGCAGCATTAAATTCCTTCGCTTGTCACCCAATGCTGATAGCAAAGCGATCAAAATTTAATGGCCGGGTTTCGTCGTGAAGTTGACCGGCGGGATAACGCCGGCCGCCATTCCCTACAACGCGGATCGGCGCGACCGAGGTGTCGGTGGGTCTGAACCGTTGGCTGGATGCGCAGAACCCGGCCTTAGTGTCTGCTACGCACAAAGCGCTTCACCCGTCCGCTCATTCGCCTACACTTTTCGTTATTGCTTCTTGTCCCATCCACCGCTTTCTGTTTGCTGCCAGTAGGTCAGATCGAAGCCCTGGTCCAAATAGCCGCGCCAGCGTTGCCGGGCGGCGGCGACCATGGCCTCGTCCCGGCCGTCGAACATGTCGATGATCCTGGCGAAGCCGTCGGTCTTGGCCGGCGCCCGGCCGTCGACCGCGACCAGTATATCGGCGCCGTTGGGGTTTTCATCCGCCATGGTGAGAAAGACCGGCTGTTCCCCGGGCGGGCCGTCACCGGCACTGCCGTGGGGCAGCCAGGACCGTTCCTCGTAGGTCCAAAGAACGTTGTTCAAATCCTCGACCCGCTCTTTCGAACCAGCCAGGACAATGGCCCGGTGTCCCCGCTGCAACGCCTTTTCCAACAGTTTCGGCAAGGCGCGCTCCAAGGGCCAATGCAGCAAATGGTAAAATCCAACCTCGGTCATGGCCGCGGGGCTATTTGCCGCCTTCGTAGTGGTTGGCCACCAGCCGGTCCAGCAGGCGCACGCCCCAACCGCTACCGCCCTTGGGCACGGTTGGTTTGCCTTTGTCGCCCCAGGCCACGCCGGCGATATCCAGATGGGCCCATGGCACCTTGTTGACAAAGCGCTGCAAGAACTGCGCGGCGGTGATAGAGCCCGCGTCGCGGCCGCCGATGTTTTTCATATCGGCGATGGCGCAGTTGATTTTCTTGTCATAGGCCTCCCCCAAGGGCATCCGCCAAACACCTTCATCCACCTCTGCCCCGGCGTCGAACAATTGCTTGGCTAGCTTGTCGTCGTTGGAAAACAGGCCCGCGTATTCGTGCCCCAGGGCAATGATCATGGCCCCCGTCAAGGTTGCCAGATTGACCATGAATTGCGGCTTGAAACGTTCCTGGGTGTACCAGAGGGCATCGGCCAGTACCAGGCGGCCTTCCGCGTCGGTATTCAGGATTTCGATGGTCTGACCCGACATGGAGGTGACGATATCGCCGGGCCGTTGCGCATTGCCGTCGGGCATGTTTTCCACCAGACCGACCACGCCGATGGCGTTGACCTTGGCCTTGCGCCCGGCCAGGGCCTTGATCAGGCCGATAACGGTCCCGGCCCCGCCCATGTCCCACTTCATCATTTCCATGCCCGGTCCAGGCTTGAGCGAGATACCGCCGGTATCGAAGGTCACGCCCTTGCCCACGAAGGCCACGGGTTTGGTTCTGGCGCCGGCCCCTTGCCAGCGCATTACCACCATGCGGCTATCCCGCCGACTGCCCTGGCCGACGCCCAACAGGGCGCCCATGCCCAGTTTTTCCATCCGCGCCTCGTTCAGAATCTCGACCTTGACGCCCAGTTTGCTCAAGCTCTTGCATTGCTGCGCCATGCTGTCGGGATACAGCACGTTGGCCGGCTCGCTGACCAGATCGCGGGTCATGAAGACGCCATCGGCGATCGCCTCCAACGCCTTGAAGTGATGGCGGGCGGCGGCGGGCTGCTGTGCCAGCACCGAGACGGCGGTCACGCTGGGCTTGTCCGCGGCCTTCAATTTCGTGCGGTATTTATCGAAGCGGTAGCTGGCCAGGCGGGCGCCATAGGCCATGCTGGCCGCGCTCAAGGCCGGATCGCCCTTGGCCCCCGTTATGGGATCGTGGGCGATGGCAATGTTTTTCAGGCCGCAATTGGCCAGCCGTTGCAGGGCCGCGCCGGCGAAATTCTCCAGCCCCGTCTGCTTGATGCCCTTGGCCTCCCCCAGGCCGCCCAGCAATACCCGGTCGGCGCCAACGCCTGCGGGGGCCAGAATATCCAGCCATTGCCCTTTGCCGCCCGTGAAGCGGGACGCCTTGATGGCCTTGCTGATCGCGCCCTTGCTGGCCTTGTCCAATTGCCTGGCGGTCGCCAGCAATTTGCCGCCCTTCAAGGCGCCAACGACCAGCGCGCCGGATTTCGGCAGTTTTTGTTCGTTGATGGTGATTCTCATGAACGTCCCCTGATTGTCACGGCATTGGCGCCGCGAAATAGAAATAGACCAAGGCGTATTTTACGGCTGATCGGCACCAGCGCAAGCGGGGCCTGGACGATTGACGGCTATAGGGTATGGGACACCCTTGATTCTATTATTTCGCCGCGCGGCGCTGTATGATTCCCGCCGTGCACAGACTGCAACGATATATCCTTCGGCAACTGGCCGGCCCGTTCGTTTTTTTTCTGTTGTCGTTGACTGGCGTGATCTGGTTGACGCAATCCCTGCGTTTTGTCGACCTGATCATCAACAAGGGCCTGTCGGCCTCTTATTTCGCCCAGTTGACCTTGCTGATCCTGCCCAGCGTGTTGACGGTCATCCTGCCCATCGCCCTGTTCGCGGCGGTGTTGTACGTCTATCACAGCCTGGATGGGGATAGCGAAATCGTCGTCATGCGGGCCTCCGGTTTGGGAAATATGGTCCTGGCCAGGCCAGCCCTGGTCCTAGCCGTCACCGTCACCCTGTTTGGCTATTTCCTGTCTTTGTACATGATGCCCACGGGTCAACGGGCCTTCAAGGATATGAAGACCTCTTTACGGACCAATCTTTCCTATGTGCTGTTGCAGGAAGGCACCTTCAACACCATTGGCGATAGCCTGACCGTCTATATCCGGGCCCGGCAGTCCGATGGCGAGATGTTGGGCATTCTGGTGCATGACAGCCGCGACAGGCAGCGCCCGGTAACCATGATCGCGGAAAAGGGCGCCATGGTCCGCACCGCCGCCGGACCCCGGTTCGTCATGGTCAACGGCAACCGCCAGCAGATCGATCATGCCGCCGGGCAATTGTCCTTGTTGCAGTTCAGCCGTTACGCCCTTGATTTGAGTCAGTTCGTGCAGCGGGACGACGACCGCTGGCTGGAACCGGGAGAGCGCTATTTACACGAATTGTTCTGGCCCGGGAACAACGCCGACGATCTGGCCAACGCAACCCGCATGCGGGCGGAGGGACATGACCGTCTGGCATCGCCCCTATACAGTCTGGCTTTTACCTTGATTGCCCTGGCGGCCGTGCTGGCGGGCGATTTCAACCGCCGTGGGCGGCGTTGGCGTATTATGCTGGCGGTGCTCTTTATCGGCCTGTTGCGGGCCGCCGGCCTGGGCCTGGTCGGTCTGTCGGCCAAGGTCCCCGCATTGATCCCGCTGTTGTACCTGAATATTGTCCTGGTCATGGCGATCTGTATTTATGCCTTGCTGCGGGGGCGGATTTGGCGGCGCCGGCGCCCGGCCTGGCAGCACCCCGGCGCAGGCCAATATCAGGGGCCAATGGTATAGTGCGCCTGTCACCCACATTTTCCCTGTATCTGGGACGGCAGTTTCTGCTGGGCATCGGCTTTGTCATGGCCGTCCTGCTGGCGCTGATCTTTTTGATCGATGTGGTCGAACTGTTGCGCCGCGCCGCCGGGCGCGAGGCCGCGGGCTTCGGCCTGGTGCTTGGCATGGCGGCCCTGAACCTGCCCAGCCTGGCCCAGAAGGTGCTGCCGGTGGCCGTTCTGTTCGGCGCCATCGTGACCTTCTCGCGCCTGACTCGAAGCCATGAGCTAATCGTGGCCCGGGCCGCCGGGGTTTCGGTCTGGCAGTTCACGGCCCCCGCCCTGGTCATCGCCCTGTTGCTGGGCGGTATGATGGTGACCCTGTTCAACCCCCTGGCCGCCCTCATGTCGGCGCGATATGAACAGTTGGAGGGGCGCTTTTTGGAGGGACGGAAAAGCTTGTTGGCGGTTTCCGCCACGGGTCTATGGTTGCGCCAGGCGGACGAATTCGGCCAATCGGTGATCCACGCCCGCCATGTCACCTCCGCTGGCACCGAGTTGAAGGACGTCATCGTCTTTCTCTACAAGGGGACGGACGAGTTCGTCGGCCGCATCGATGCCAAACAGGCGATGTTGCTGGATGGCCGGTGGCGCCTGACCGATGCCCTGTTGACCCAACCGCAGGAAGCGGCGGTACGACTGGCGGAATATGAAATCAAAACCACTCTGACCCTGGCCCAGATACAAGAAGGTTTCGCCTCGCCCCAGACGCTGTCCTTCTGGTCCCTGCCGGGCTTTATCCGGACCCTTGAGATGGCGGGGTTTTCCGCCATCCGGCACCGACTGCATTGGCACAGAATATTGTCCACGCCCTTGTTGCTGGCGGCCATGATTCTGCTGGCCGCGACATTTTCCCTGCGCCTGACGCGGCACGGCCACACGGGCATATTGCTGGGCGCGGGCGTATTGACCGGCTTCTTACTGTATTTTGTCTCGGACGTCGTGCATGCCTTTGGTATTGCCGGCAATCTACCCGTAATTCTGGCCGCCTGGACGCCCGCGGGCGTTTGCGCCCTGTTGGGCCTGTCCCTGCTGCTGCACTTGGAGGACGGATAGATTGCCGGGCCCATTCACGCCATCAAATGGCCATCGATGGTTGATATTCGCGCTAGGCCGCATATTGATCCTGCCCTTGTTGCTGTATTTCACAATTGGCCCGGCGCCGGCGCAAATGGCGGGCAGGCCGCCGTTCCTGCTATCGGCGGATCAGATAATCTACGACGACGCGCTGGGCCAGGTCACGGCCAAGGGCAGTGTGGAAATCAGCAGCGAAGGCCGCGTTCTGCTGGCTGACAGCGTCAGCTATAACCGACGCGACGGCGTGGTCACGGCATCGGGAAATCTGATCCTGATGGAGCCTGGTGGCGAGGTTATGTTCGCCGAGCATCTGCAGCTGTCGGAAGACCTGACCGAAGGTTTCATCGAAAGCATACGGATCCTGCTGACGGATAAATCCCGCTTTGCCGCCAACGGAGCCCGGCGCTATGGCCCTGATCGGCTGGAACTGGCCAAGGCGGTCTATTCGCCCTGTGAAATATGCCGCGAACACCCCGACCGGGCGCCATTGTGGCAGTTGAAGGCGGCCCGGGTGATCCATCACCGCAGTGCCCACGAGATCGAATACCGGGACGTGGTGTTGGAAGTATATGGCGTCCCCATTGCCTATACGCCGTATTTTCGCCATGCCGATCCGCTGACGCCCCGCAAAACCGGCTTTCTGCCGCCGGCGTTCGGCTCTTCATCGGATTTGGGCACGACCGTTCAGGTGCCCTACTTCTGGGCCATCGAACCGGAACGGGATCTCACATTCGCACCGATTTTCACCACCGATGAAGGCGTCGTTCTGACCGGTGAATACCGGGCCTTGACCGCCAAGGGCGGCTACAATGGGAAATCCAGCCTAACCTATACGGACAAGCGCAACGACAACAATGACCGCCTGGACGAGAAGGAATTTCGCGGCCATGTGGAAGCCTCGGGCCGGTTTGAAATTGACAAAACCTGGCGCTGGGGTCTCGATCTGGACAGGGCCACCGACGATACCTATCTCAGCCGCTATGGTTTCAAAAACGACGATGTCCTGATCTCAAGCCTGTTCGTCGAGGGCTTTCGCGGCCGGCAATATATGTCGGCTTCGACCTATACTTTCCAGGGCCTGGAGGCCGAAGACGACCCCGGCACGACGCCCTACGTGGCGCCGCTGCTGGATTATTCCGTGACCCTGCAACCCGAACGCCTGCCCGGCCGGATGTATTTTGATGCTTCCGCGGTTTCGCTCTATCGCCGCGAGGGTTTCGACAGCCGGCGGATCAGTGTCGATGGCCGCTGGCGACTTCCCTATGTCGCCCCGGCCGGCGATATTTACACGCTGACGACCGACCTGGGACTGGACCTTTATTGGGTGAACGGTTTTACCGCCGCCGGCGATCTCGAAAGCGGGGCCAGCAGCAGCAACCTGCAGGCGCGCCTACGCCCCACGGTCGCGTTGGATTGGCGCTTTCCCTTCGTCCGGCGCGACGGCAGCGTGCGTCAGGTGATCGAACCGGTCGCGCAGCTGATCCTCACCCCCTATGGCGGCAATCCGGAGGAAATTCCCAATGAAGACAGCCGCAGCCTGGAATTCGACGAAACAAATCTTTTCAGCTTCAACCGCTTCCCCGGTTATGACCGGGTTGAAAGCGGACCGCGCGCCAATCTGGGCCTGAAAGCGTCGGCTTATGGCGCTTCGGGCGGTTATACCAGCCTGACATTGGGCCAGGTCTTTCGCGCCACGGACGATGATACCTTCGCCGAGCAATCCGGGCTGGATGACCACCGCTCGGACTATGTCATGGCCTTGACCATCGCGCCCTCGCGTTTTTTTGATCTGACCAACCGGCTCCGCCTGGACCGCAACACGTTTTCCCTGCGCCGCAACGAAATCTATTTCTCCATTGGCCCCAAAAATCTGCGTTTCAACACAACCTATGTTTCGCTGGAACAGGAACAGCTGTCTGACGAATTGGAGGCCCGGGAGGAGTTGTATAATTTCCTGCACTGGCAGATCGACGAGCGTTGGATTGCCTCGTTGGAAAGCCGCCGTGATCTACGAGACGGGGGCAGTCAAATCCGGGCCGGCGCCGGCCTGCAATACCTGGACGAATGCATTGGTTTTGGCTTCACGGTTGAGAGGAATTTTACCCGGGACCGCGACGTGGAGCCCTCGACTTCGATCAATTTCCGCTTTCTGCTACAGAATTTGGGTTAGAGCCGTTCCGGACTATCCTGGAGCGGTTCCGCTCTAGTGTCCTGATCGATAAATTGATATGATTATGTCTCTATTTGTTTTCAGGAGGCGCGATTGATGGCGAGAGTGGCGGTGACGATCTCTTTGAGCGATGACGAGCGCGCCGAATTGGAGGCGCTGTCTCGTCGTCGC
>JAKZRK010000162.1:0-4864 GCA_047518225.1 Alphaproteobacteria bacterium
CAAACCAGAACCCCAAACCCTTCAAATGGACCAAATCCGCCGATGACATCCTCGCCGCCATCCAGCGGTTCTGCCTCCGAACAATCGAAACCGCTGAACAGCAGGCGAAAATCATGCGAACTTCGGAATCGGGACACTAGGTTCAGGCAGGATTATAGGGAGACGGTCGTGTGCCGACGGATGCCGCGGGCAATCAACACATACGCGCCGGATCAACGGCGCGGATTGTATCCCTGGTCCCCGGCTTGACCGAGTTGATGTTCGATCTTGAATTGGGAGGGCAATTGACCGGGCGCACGTCGGGCTGTTCCGAACCCACGGGCCAGGTCGAACAGATCGACGTCGTCGGCACGACCAAGAGGGTCGATATTTTGACCCTGGCCGAACTCGGGCCCAGTCATGTCCTGGTAGATAAAGTTGAAACCCCCGCGTCCCTGATCCAGGAGATTATCGACCTCGGTGTCGAGGTCGTCGTTACTCATTGCAAGGGTCCGGAGGAGAATGCGGGCCTGTATGACTTGATCGGGGAAATATTCGGCGGCGTCGATCAGGCCGAAAAACTGACCGAGGCACTGCAACGGGAAATCACGGCGGCCAGGCAATCGGCGGCCGAACGCCCGGTCAGGAACGCGACCTACCTGACCTGGAAAAGTCCGTGGATTACTGTTTCCAATGATACCTATACCGCCAACATGCTGTCGTTGGCGGGCTTGCGGGTACTGGGCGGAGACGGCCCGGGGCGCTATCCCGCAATCGAAATCGATGGAACATTACTGGCGCAAGCCGATATATTGCTGTTTGGCAATGACCCGTTCCAATTCGAGGAAGAGGATGTGCAGGACTTCCAATTGGAATACGGCGTGGGCAGCAAGCCCCAGTTGGCGATTGTCGATGGCCGGTCGCTGGCGTGGTGCGGCAAACGCGCGGTCGAGGGTCTGCGCGAGTTATCACGATTGGCCGCCGCGTTATAGCGCCGCGGCCCCGTGACCGCGGACCATCCTGTTAGCGGAACCGCTCTAGTAGCTGATGCTCTCGATGTTCTGGAAGGCGATTTCGGTGCCGTCCTCCAGGGTTATGGTCCCGGCGGCATCGCCGCTCAGGGTCGTGGTGCTGCCGTCGTCGGACTGCACGCTGCCACTGCTCAGGCTGACGGTCCAACCGGAGCTGACCGACGAACTGTCTGCGTTTTGCAGGCTGATAATGTCGGTCCAACCACCGCCCGCGCCGCCGTCGATGATGTCATTGCCGCCGCCCTCGCCGACGATGAAGACATCGTTGCCGAGGCCGCCATAAAGCGTATCGGTGCCGCCTAGACCCTGCAGGGTATCGTCGCCGGCGCCGCCGGTCAGGAGATTGATGTTGCCGTCGCCGATCAGGCCGTCGTTAAAGCCGGAACCGGTCAGGTTCTCGACGCTGTACAGTTTGTCGCCCCGGGCATCGCCGCCCGTTCCCCTGCCGGTGTCAAGGTTGACGTTGACGGCCGAGGCGGAGTCCGCATAAGACGCGGTATCGTCGCCGGCACTGCCGTACAATTTATCCGCATCGGCGCCGCCCGTCAGGGTGTCATCGCCGTCACCGCCATACAGGCGATCCTTGCCGCTGCCGCCGTCGAGCTGATCGTCGCCGTCACCGCCATACAGGCGATCTTTGCCGCTGCCGCCGTCGAGCTGATCATCGCCGGCACCACCGAATAAATAATCCCTTCCGTCCTCGCCATTCATGATGTCGCTGCCCGAGCCGCCAAACATTATATCCGTGCCGGCCGTGCCTGCCGTAACGGTTGCCAAGGGCGTATCGGCGACCGCCGGCGGAGCCGGGTCGTTGACGGCGGGCGCATCCTTGGGCGCCGCCTGTTCGGCGGCCGGATTGGCCTCCGCCGCTGGCACGGTGGGCGCGTTGCTATTAGCGTTGCCGTTGGCATTGCCATTAGCGTCGTTATTGGCGTCGTTATTAGCGTTGTTATCAGCGTTGCTATTAGCGTTGGCGTTAGCGTTGCTATTAGCGTTGGCGTTGCCATTGGCTTGCGGTTCCGATGAAGCAACCTGTGCCGTGGCGACGGCGGCAGGCGCATCCATGGGCGCCGCCCGTCCGGCGGCCGGATTGGCCTCCGCCGCGAGCGCCGCGGGCGCGTTGCTATTAGCGTTGCCGTTGGCGTTGGCGTTGCCGTTACCGTTGCCGTTACCGTTGCCTTGGCCATTGCCGCTGGCGACCGTCAGATCCGCTGCCGAAACATCGGCCTGCACTGTTCTGCCGGACGAATTGGAGGCGGTGCTCGCCGCTGTTTGGAACGGCGTGGTGCCGGTCTCGGCGGCCGTTTCGGTAACCGTATCCACCACGGTTTCCGCGATTGACTCGCTCAGAACCGCACTCAAAGCGTCCACCGGGGCCTCCACGGCAGCCGGCTCCACGGCCACGTCTCCGACCACGGTCTCAAGCACTTCGGCTGCCGCCTCTTCCGCCACCGCGGCGGATTTGCCGTTGTTCCTGGCTGTTGCGGCATTACCGCTTGAACCCCGGGAATCAACAGCCTCCGTTTGCGCGTTGGCCTCGGCCACCGCGGCGGCTTCGGCCGCGGCTTGGCTCTGTGTCGTCGTGGTTGTCGCCGCCAGCCCGGCTTGCATCGCCGCCGGGCCGGTCAGGACCCGAACCACTTCCGCCTGATTGAACTCGGCCTGGGCATCCACCTCGATCCCGGCCGATGCAACGACTTCACCATCCGCGTCCTGACGGGAAACTTCCACGTTCAGCGCGAAAGCCTCGCCCGCGAAACTCGAAGCGGCCGGAATGGCGATGGCCAGCGCAGCCACCTGCATCACCGTCATGGACCAGGTGCGGTCGCCATTGTTGGTGCCCTCGGTCAGGCGTACGCCGTCCGGGACGCCGGAAACGACCACCTCAAGCGCGCCTGGGTCCTCGTTGCCGGGAATAATACTCTCTACTGGAAGGTCAATGATGATGTCGCTGGCGGCGCCGCCGGATAAATCATCGTCTCCGTCTGCGCCCTTCAGGGTATCGTTGCCTTGGCCGTTGGCGTTACCTTGGCCATTGCCTTGGCCGCTACCTTGGCCGTTGCCGCCGGCATTAGCATTAGCGTTGCCATTGCCCCCGGCATTAGCAATAGTGTTGCCATTGCCTTGGCCGTTGCCGTTACCTTGGCCGTTGCCGCTGGCATTAGCGTTGCCATTGCCTTGGCCGTTGCCATTGGCATTAGCGTTGCCGGGTCCGCCCTCGGCAAGGCCCGGCGGTGTCGCTGGAATGCCGTTACCGTTAGCGGAGCCGTTATCAGATGCACCGTCGTTTGGGGTCAATGGTGACGCGCCGTCCCCATCGGTGGGCGTGCGCAGGGTTGCCGCCGGCGTATCCTGCTGCGCGCCGGCATCTGTCTGGGCAATAGCGCCTTCAGCAAAGTCGCCGGTGCTGTCCAATGTTTCCACGCCATCGCCGGCGGCCGTTTCTGCCGTGGGAGGTCCGCCGGCATTCGCCGTGTCCACTGCCGCGGGGCGCGCGCCGGGTTGATCGGCGGCGCTATCGTCTTGATCTTCGCCCGTGGCTTCGTCCGTCGCGGGTTCGTTTGCGGCCGGGCGGATTGCCTGGGGCCCGGAATTTGAAATTTCGGCCCCGGTGGCATCCGCCTGGTTCAAGCCTGCCGCGGTTTCCGTTTGAACCGGCGCGGCGTCCATGGCCTCTTCAGCCACGGCACTTATCTGTTCATCCGTATCGACGGAGGCCTGATCGCCGGCTTCGCCATCTATCCGGGCTTCAGCGTCCAATGGCTCGTCGGCGGGTGTACCGCCCGCGGCCTCGCCCGCACCGACCACGGTCTGCCAGAATGACTGGTTGACTTCGCTGCCACGGTTTTGGGCGTCTTCATCCCCGGTGTCCAGGGTCCCGGTTTCATCGGCCCGGTCTTCATCCCGGGCGTTTTCGTTTTCCTCGGCTGTGTCCGCTTGCCGAAGTATTTGACGGATAAATTGGGGCATTCTTGCCATGACGCTACGAGCTCCTACACATTCTAGGATTCGCCCAGATATTTTATTTAGAGTTTCTAATTGATGAAAAGCATATATACGAAACGTTAAAGAAATATTTATCTTTATACTTAATTGATAAAGTTAATTATTTCCATGTATTCCATATTTTGTGAGTTTTCGGGAGGTGCTGTATTGTATTTTTGGTTAACGGACAAATTTCGAATCCGGGTTGAAATAAAATGAGCAAATTTTGCCAAAAAAAAGTTACAAATTTGATCGCGTTGCGCCAAAACCTTCGAAAGTGGCGGAAATCTGCTCTGGGTACGGCGAGGGCCAGCCGCTGGCGTGGCGCGGAAAACGCCCGCCCGTCAATAGTTGATGCTCTCGATATTCTGGAAGCCGATTTCGGTGCCGTCTTGCAGGGTTATGGTCCCGGCGGAATCGCCGCTCAGGGTCTTGGTGCTGCCATCGTCGGACTGCACGCTGCCACTGCTCAGGCTGACGGTCCAGCCGTCGCCGACCGCCGAACTGTCCGCGTTTTGCAGGGTGATGCTATCGGTCCAACCGCCGCCCGCGCCGCCATCTATGGTGTCATTACCATGACCGGCCCGGACGGCATCATCGCCTGCGCCGCCCGAGAGGGTATCGTCGCCCATTCCGCCCTTGATTTTATCGTCCCCGGCATCGCCATATATGACATCGTCGCCTTTGTTGCCGCTGAGGCGGTCGTTCCCGTCATTCCCATATAGGGTATCGTCGCCATTGTTTCCGTTGAGGCGGTCGTTCCCATCATTCCCATATAGGATATCGTTACCGGAGCGACCAGACATCCGATCATTACCAGTGGTTGCGACAAGAATGTCGTCGCTCTTGGTACCATGGTCCTTGTGACC
>JAKZRK010000163.1:0-10709 GCA_047518225.1 Alphaproteobacteria bacterium
GAACTCTACAATGCCCAGTGGATCGTCGAAAAGCACGGCTACCTGAGCCCCGCTCAAGCTCGTCAGGCGTGGCACGCCGCGATCTCAATCAGGCCCGCCGCGTGAGACAAACTTGTGTCCAAGGAACCGGGTGCGCTACACGGCGATTTCGAAGCCAGTTCTTCAAAGGGTAAACGGCACTCAGAAAAACCACCAACCACCAACCGGCGCGCAGCGAAAAGGGCGCTTCCGTGGCGACGACGAGGACGACGAGCGTGCTGTTGACAATATTGGCAAGGGCTAGAAACGGCGCCTGCCGGACTAGAATTCCGATCTGTTCGCGGCGAACGATACCGTTCCAGGCTTCATTGAAGCGGCCAGCGGGATTCTGCAATTCGATATTGGTCATGGACCCTGCGCTCCTGCAAAACGGCGTCGCCATGAAGAACCAGGTAGCATCGGGCGCGAAGCATACCCGTTCAACGCCTTCCGCTCATTGCTCGGCATCGCGGGCGACACCTCTGCTCCAACCTATGCCGAGCTTTACTCGGGAGAGTGGCGGCACCCTACATGTAGCGGTCATGGGCGTTAACCGGATAGGCAAGGATCCGTGGATAGTTCGTCTTGATTTCCCGCCGGGTCGCCGCATCAATCGGACTGTTGTGCAACGGCGCGCAATAATTCGGCGAACGCTGAAATACAGTAAGATGGCCGGCGGTCTTGGCAACTTCCTGAATGGTTTGCACACCGGTCGCGCCGGTGCCAATCACCGCCACGCGCTTGCCGGCAAAATCAACTGGTTCATGAGGCCAAGTGCCAGTATGGAAAGACTCGCCTCGAAAGCTGCCGATCCCCTCTATATTGGGCATCGTGGGCGCGGACAGCGGACCAACCGCGGTAATCAAAAACCGCGCCCGCGCATCACTGCCGTCTTCCAACTTGATGTCCCAATGCCCGGCTTCGTCATAGACGGCGGTCTTGACCCGGCTGTCGAACTGGATATCCCGGCGCAAGTCGAATTTATCCGCAACGAAATTAAGATAGCGAAGGGTTTCCGGTTGCGCCGAAAAATGCTCGCTCCACTCCCATTCCTGCAGCAGTTCCTCGGAGAAAGAATAGCCGTAGCTATAGCTCTCGGAATCAAACCGCGCCCCGGGGTAGCGGTTCCAGTACCAGGTACCGCCCACGCCATCGCCGGCCTCGAACACCCGGACCGATAGTCCGAGCTTCCGCAGACCATGCAACTGATACATGCCCGACATCCCCGCACCGATGATGATCACATCAAATTGCCGTGCCGGCGCCTCGTCGGCGGCCGTATTATCCTGTTGGGAATTCACTGACATTTCCTGGGTAACCTTCCCGAAACTTTCGCCGACCAACCGCCAGGTCTTGATCACTCGTCCGCAGGGGCAAAGCGATGTGGTTGTGATCTTTGTCGCCCGGCGCATCGCTCCCGTCAACCGGCAGCCGCGTCACCGCCTCGTCTTTCGGCGGACGCTCGAATGAGAGCGGTGACAAGATTCATATGGGAGGCGGCTGGCCCGCATGCGAAATAAATTAAGATAATTGATCGCCGGGTGGTTATCGCAACTTAATCGTGCCCACCTGATTGGGTAGGAGACGCCGGGCGACGATTAATGCAACATCAATTTAACGGTATCCGGGCCTGCGGCTTGCCGGCCTTGGCGCGATGATTGATCGAGGTGTTGAATATGCTGGAAAAATTGGATCCGACCCTATCGGTATCGAAAACCTTACCAGGGACCGCCCTAAATAAGACGCCAGACACAACGGAAGATAATCTCCAGTTGGCTATTACCCGAATCGCGACGAGGTTACGTCGAATCCGCACATTTCTTGGATGTGGCCGCGCTGATCTTGCAAGAGCAACAGCGCCACTGACCGAACGGCCAGGCGTGGCATGGGGGATGCTAAGATCCTAAGATCCGGCGGTTGTAATCATAACGGCGGCGGGACCATTCCCGGCTAAATCGCGGCCGGTGGCATCACTGCGAGCCGGTTCGCGGGCAGACGGCTGTTGCAATGAACCCTGACTTTTATCCATCAGGCGCTGTTTCAGATAAATCACATGCTGGGCCAAAAAGGCTACCTTTGGGAGGGCGTAATAGCGCACGGGCCAACTTCGCAAACTGCGGTCCGGCTGTCGAATAAAACCGCACTTATCCATAAGCCGCATGCTGGCCTGTTGAAAGGTCCGGGCCATCCCGTACACAACATCGAAGTCCTGTTCCAGAAAAGCATGCTCCAGGTTGAGGCGAACGATCTCGGAAGCCAAGCCGTTGGACCAATAGGGCCGGTCCACCATGGTGGAAATATGGATATCGCCCTCGAATTCATCGATGTGGCGCAGGCCGCAATAACCCACCAGCGCCTCCGTTTTCGAGTCAAACGCCCCGTAA
The DNA here is from genome assembly GCA_047518225.1 of Alphaproteobacteria bacterium. Classification (GTDB taxonomy): domain Bacteria; phylum Pseudomonadota; class Alphaproteobacteria. The sequence continues at coordinate 2,403 of JAKZRK010000163.1, forward strand.
ACACCGAAACCATAACGGCGCCAGTGTTCGGAAAATTCCGCAATGCGGGCCAGGGCCCGCGCGACACCTTCTTCGCTGGTCCGGGCCGGCGCCTCGAACATGGTTGTTTCGGTTATATTGGCGTCGCGCATGGCGGTGCCCAGCGCCGGGGCATCTGCAGGCACCAGCGGACGTAAAAACAGTCGATCGGATCTCAATTGCGTGGGTAACATAACATTGTATGCTCTTTTTAAGAACCATAATTACTATATATATCTTTTTACGTGTAATAAATATATAGTTTCGCCGTAATCTCGTTTTTTGTCAGACACGTGGTGCCGGGCTTGGCATATGTCTCCCGCTCAATTCGTGGTCCGGGAACGGCAATGCAGGAAAAGAAATTTGTCGAAAAGATATTTTGCACTGCCTATTCTTGGCCCCTCAATTGCGGCCATCTATCCGAGCGGACATAGAGACGGGATTATGCAAGGAAACATTATCAGCGGTGAACGGAGCCTCTCACAAAAGGATCTGATGCAACGGGTCCGCCGTGCCGCCGCCGGATTCGCGGCCATGGGGATCGGCGAGAACGGCGCCGTAACCATAATGGTGCGGAACGACCTTGCCTTTTTCGAGGCGGCCATGGCCGGTACCCTGATCGGTGCCTATGCGGTGCCTATCAACTGGCACTACAAAGACGACGAAACCGCCTACATCATCAACGATTGCGGCTCGGAGGTATTGGTCGTGCATGCGGACCTGCTGCCGGGCATCCAGAGCGGCATCCCTGACGGGGTGAGGGTTCTGGTCGTGCCGACGCCGCCCGAAATACAGACCGCCTATGGCCTTGACCCGTCCGCCTGCGCGGTGCCGCCTGGACATACCGACTGGAATGATTGGGTCGCCGGTCAGGAAACCTGGAATGAAGAGCCGAAGCCGGTCCGCACCAATATGATATACACCTCGGGCACGACGGGCCGGCCCAAGGGAGTGCGCCGGGCCCCGACCAGCCCCGAAATGACCACCAAAATGGGGGCCTCGGTCGCGACTATCTTTGATATCCGCCCCGACCAGCCGCTTATGCGCACGGTGATTACAGGACCCGTCTATCATTCCGCCCCCAATCTCTATGCCCTATTTGCGGCCCGAAGCGGCGGCCTGGTGATCCTGCAACCGCGCTTCGATCCAGAGGAGTTGCTGGCCCTGACCGAGGAGCACGCCATCACCCATCTGCACATGGTGCCGACCATGTTCGTGCGCCTGTTAAAGCTGCCTGAAGAGCTACGCAACCGGTATGATCTGTCGTCCCTGAAATTTGCGGTGCACGCGGCGGCCCCCTGCCCGGCGGAAATCAAGCGCCGAATGATCGAATGGTGGGGTCCGGTGATCAACGAATATTACGGCGGCACGGAGACCGGGCCGGCCACGTTCCATACCGCGGCGGAAGCCCTGGCCAAGCCAGGCACGGTGGGCCGCGCGGTGGCCGACGCCCATGTGGCGATCTATGATGCGGCCGGCAAGGTCTTGCCGACGGGCGAGATTGGCGAGGTCTTTATGCGCAATCACGCCTTCCCCGATTTCACCTACAACAATGCCGATGACAAGCGGCGGGAGGTAGAGCGGGACAACCTGTTCACCTGCGGCGATGTCGGTTATCTGGACGAGGATGGCTATCTTTTCCTGTGCGACCGGGTCCGCGACATGGTGATCTCGGGCGGCGTGAACATCTACCCGGCCGAAATCGAGGCGGTACTGATCGACATGCCGGGCGTGGAGGATTGCGCCGTCTTCGGCATCCCTGACGATGAATTCGGCGAGGCGCTATGCGCCCATGTATTGCCCCAATCCGGCGCCGAACTGACCATGGAGGCGGTGCGCGAATTTCTGCGCCAGCGCATGGCGAATTTCAAAGTGCCCAAGGTCATCGAATTCGCCGCCTCTTTGCCACGGGAGGACTCCGGCAAGATCTTCAAACGCAAACTGCGCGATCCGTATTGGCAAGGCGCGGGACGGCAAATTTAGGGGAACCTAATGCGGCGACCACCACGCCGCGGTCGCCGCGGTAATCGGAAAACAATACTGCGGATAAAATCCCGGCATGGTGCGAAAACGCTCCGGCACAACGCAAATATGCCAACAAACCATGGCAGAAGTTATCCAGTTGCGAGAGGCGTTTTCTGGCGAGGCTAAATTTGACCTCGCAGCCGCACATTGTTTGGCAAAAAGATGGGCGCGGACCCCCTAACGGAGCCCGCGCCCGGAGACCTTAACGCCGGCGCTTAGCGGATCGCGAGCGGCGAGCCGATCGAACCGGTTGCGCCTCGGATCGGAACAGGCGAGTAAATGTATGCGAAGACATAGACCTTGTCGTCGGCCAATTGCTTCAGGCGCAAATTCTCCTGGTTCACGATACCGTGCCTGGTTTGCAGGACGCTGTGCACACAAAACACGCAACCTTTCTCGCCCGGATAGGGCACCGGGTCCGTCGCGGCCCAGCTGTCACCGCCCGTTACGCCTGCCTTCACGTCCTCGGCCAGCCAGTCCGCGACGTCCAAACAAATCCCGGGTTGGCCCGCGTTGTAGGCGGCGGGATCTTCCCAGTACTTCTCCCAGCCGGTGCGGAACATGACCGCATCACCGCCCTCGAACTTGAAGTTTGCCATGCCCTGCATCGCCAACGCCTTTTTGACGTCGGCCATGCTGGCGCATTCGCCGGCCTTCATGGCCTCCACGCCGCGGGCGGCGGCAACATCGATCAAAATTCCGCGCGCGGTGATCGGGTACAACGTTTCGGTGCCGAGTTTCTTCAATCCATAGGCATTGCCAATCTCCGTCTCGGTAAAGCCATTGTAAAAACGCATATTATCCATGTCGCCTGGCTCGCCAATCTGAATGCCCACGTGGCCCAGGCCGTCAAACTGGGTTCCCACCTGGCCGATTTCCGTGGCCAGGAATTCGTCGTGATAAATCAGGCGGTTGGCACCGAAAGTCCCGCCGGTCGGGGTACCGGGGATACGCAGGACGAACTTGCGGTCGCCAAACAACGGCATCTTTGAATGATATTGATGACCAAGCTGGTAGATCTGGCCGCTCTTGATCAGTTTGATGGCACGCATCACGACCTCGGGCTTTTTGTACCAGTTCGTTGAACCGGCCTGATCGCCCGCGCCCCACATCGGGTGAGGCCACCATTTCGAGCCAAGCGGCGTTTCCATATTCGTGCCGTCCACCCAAGGCTTGCCGGCGCATTCTTTCCAATTATCCTCACAAGCAGCTTGGGCGTTGCCGGCGAAGGCGAGCGCACCGACAAGAGCTGCTCCAACTAAACCAAAATGTTTCATTTTTCTTCCTCCCTGAATAAAAATAGTAGACACCATAAGATGCGTCGCAGAGAAGCATATGTGGCAAATCCAGGTCGCGCAAGCCGGCCCTCCGCCGGCTGGCGGAATTTTATGACCTAGTCACGCACCACTAAAACCGAGCAATTGGCATGACGGATGATGCGGGCGGAATTCGGACCCAGCAAATAGTCGGCCGCGCTGGGCCGATGGGCGCCCACGACAATCAAATCGATGCTCAGCTTCTCCGCCCACGCCAGCACTTCCTCATAAATATTGCCGTGCCCGATCACATGCTGAGGGTCACCTGGCGCATCATGGTGCTTCTCCGTGAAGGCGTGCAGGTTTTTTTGCGCCTGCAGGATCATTTTTTCCTCGTGACCTTCGGGAAAAAACGCGCCGACGATGCTCATGCCAAAGTTTGGCACAACCGACATCACATTGAACTTGGCGCCATCGTCCGAGGCGGCATCCCTGGCCGCGCGCAAGACACGCGCGGAACTTTCTTCCTCGTCCAAGTCGATGGTGACGAGAATATTCTTAAACATGGTCCTATCCCTCCATCACCTTTTTAATCATACCGCCAGCGTTTCGACGGGCCGCCGCCGCCGTTGCAGAAATACGACCAGGGCCAGCAGGGCCAGGGCCGGCGGATAGAAGACTTCCTTCCAAATCCGAGCCGCCGGTATCAAAATAGCCGTAACTTCCACTGGGTTATCGCCATAGAAGTCCACCTGCCGGCCAAGTTTCTCAAAGGTCGAACCAGGCAGCGGTTCTTCCAAAAATGCCTTGCCGCCATCGATCATGATCATCAGGCCGCTTTTCTCCAGCCGCTGTTCCGCCTTCAATTTCGCACCAAGGGGAATGATCAGGGTCGTATTATAGGTCCTGTCGGGGTAGGAGACATCCTGCCCCCTGATCCGCACCCGCAGTTGGCTATCGGCGGGTTTGGCCCCGATGACATTCAAGATTTCCGCGCCAGGGCGCTCGTCGAAAGGCGGGTCTACAATGTCAAGCCAGAAGCCCGGCCAGAACAGGGTGAATGCGACCAGCAACAGGATCGCCGATTCCCAGAGTCGGTTCTTCACGAACAGGAAGCCCTGGGTCGCGGAGGCAAACAGCATCATGGCAATGACCGCGATGACAAAAACGAAAATCCCCTTTGCCCAGCCCACGTCGATCAACAGCAATTCCGTATTGAACAGGAACAGGAACGGTAACAATGCGGTGCGGATATCGTAGGCGAAGCCCTGCAGGCCCGTCTTGATGGGATTGCCGCCCGAGATCGCGGCGGCGGCAAAGGCGGCCAGGCCCACGGGCGGCGTATCATCCGCCAGGATGCCAAAGTAAAAGACGAACAGATGCACCGCGATCAACGGCACGATCAGCCCGCTCTTGGCCCCCAGTGCCACGATCACCGGCGCCATCAGCGAGGAGACGACGATATAGTTCGCCGTGGTCGGCAGGCCCATGCCCAGGATCAAACTCATCACCGCCACCAACAACAGCATGATCAACAACTGACCCCCCGCCAGGAATTCAACGAATTCGCCCACCACCTGATGGGCGCCGGTCAAGGCGATGGTGCCGACGATGATACCGGCGGCGCCGGTCGCCACGCCGATGCCGATCATATTGCGGGAGCCGGCGATCATGCCGTCCACACATTCATCCACGCCCTGGCGGAAGACGCGGGCAAAATCACCGCTGCCCCGGAAGAAGGCCTTGATGGGATGTTGGGTCAAGGCGACGGTGACCATGGCGATCACCGCCCAAAAGGCCGACAGCGCCGGCGATAACCGTTCCAGCGTAATGCACCAAATCAGAATGACGATTGGCAGGACGTAATACAGCCCCGTAATGGCAACCGCGCCCGCCCGCGGCAATTCAGTGATGGGTGCATCCGGGTCATCGACCACCAGATCGGGAACGCGAGAGGCATACCACAGCAATAAGAGATAGATCGCGGCGGAAAGCGCCACGACCACGGAAAAGGCCGCATCGGGCGCCACCACCTTGATCCAACCAAGGCCGTAATTGACAGCAATGCCCAATAGGGCAATGCCGATGAAGCCGCCAAGAAAACCAATTATCTTCATCTTCAGGGTCGTCTAGGAGGGCGGCTTGGGCAGCCCCTGCAGGTTCAGCTTCAGCGCCTCCAGGTGCACGATATAGACCAGCGCGATATAGGAAACCAAGGCCGGTACCAGGGCGTGGATGATGATGTCCTGATAGCTGATACCGGTAAATTCCGAGATCAGAAAGGCCGCGGCGCCCATGACGGGCGGCATCAACTGACCGTTGGTGGAAGATGCCACCTCCACCGCGCCCGCCTTTTCCGCCGACAGGCCCGTGCGCTTCATCAGGGGAATCGTAAAGGTGCCGGTGGTGACCGTGTTGGCGATGGATGACCCGGAATAAAGTCCGCTCATGGCGGAAGCGATCACGGCGGCCTTGGCCGGACCGCCACGCAAATGGCCCAACAGGGCAAAGGCGATCTTGATGAAGAAATTGCCGGCACCGGCCTTCTCCAAAATCGAGCCAAAGACCACGAACAGGAAAATCAGCGTGGCGGAAACATTCAAGGCGACACCGAATACGCCCTCGGTCTGCATCCAAAAATGCCACATGGCCTTGTTGAACGAGGCGCCCTTCCATTGCACCGCCTCCGGCAACCATTCAGAGGAGCCAAAAAAAACATAGGCGACAAAAATGCTGGCGACGATCACCAACGGCAGTCCCAGGGCACGGTAGACGGAGATGCCAAGGACGATCATCCCCACGGCGGAGGCGATCAGGTCCGCCGTGGTCGGCAAACCGGCGCGGACCGCGATATCTTCATTAAACACCAGCAGATAGAGGCAGCAGGCGACCCCAATCAAGCCTAGAAGCCAGTCGTACCAGGGAATATGGCTGCGCGGACTGTTCTTGAACAGGGGGAAGGCCAGGGCGGCCAGGAACATTGCAAAGGCCAAATGCACGAAGCGGGCCTCGGACTTGACGAGAATAAAAACATTGCTGCCCGTAATGATGGCCAGGGTGAAGAGCAGATTCGAGGCAATAAAAATTTGATAAACGGCCCATACAAAACACATGAACAGAATAAATGTGCCTTGCCAGTTGGTCGGTTTGCGCGCGCCGGTATCGATCTGTGCAACAAGGTCTTCTGCCTGGCTCGTGCCTGCTGCATTCTCCGCCATTCGGTTACCCCCTGAAGCAAATTGGAAACGTGCGGACCTGTTTCGGGCTTTTCGTCGCCGTTGCTGATTATCGTTTGATCTTAGGGATGTGACGGGGCGGCCGTAGCCGCCCCGCCCGAGATGACCGGAATTACATCCAACCTCTTTCCTTATAGTACTTGACGGCGCCCGGGTGCAGGGGTGCCGATAGGCTATCCTTGATCATTTCCTCCAGATTCAGATTAGCGAACGCCGGATGCAGCTTCTTGAACTGATCAAAATTGTCGAACACGGCCTTCACCAATACGTAGACGACCTTGTCCGGCACCTTGGCGGAGGTGACAAAGGTCGCGCCCACGCCAAAGGTGGTTACATCCGCCTTGTTGTTATACATGCCGGCCGGAATGGTTGCTTTCCGATAATAGGAATTGTCGGCAATCAACTTGTCGATGGCCGGCCCCGTCGCGTTGACCAGATGCGCGTCGCAAGTGGCGAGGGATTCCTGCGTCAGGGCCGAGGGATGTCCCACCAGCCAGAAGTAGGCGTCGATCTTGTCATCGCACACCGCCTGCCCGGTTTCGGCCTATTTCATGCCGGCGGCCAGTTTCAGATCACTCCGCTGCCAGCCCATGGCCTCTTCCATGACTTCCCAAGTACCCCGCGTGCCGGAACCGGGGTTGCCGATGTTCACCCGCATGCCCTTCAGATCGGTGACGTTCTTGATGCCGGATTTATCGCTGGCGATAATCGTCACCGGCTCCGGATGCACGGAGAACACGGCCCGCAGGTCCTTGAACGGGCCTTGTTTCTTGAATTTCGAGGTGCCGTTAAAGGCATGATATTGCCAATCCGATTGCGCCACGCCGAATTCCAGTTCGCCGGCCCGCAGGGTGTTGATGTTGTAGATCGAACCGCCGGTGGATTCAGCCGAGCAGCGGATACCGTGTTTCTTGCGGCCCTTGTTGACCAAACGGCAAATGGCGCCACCGGTTGGGTAGTACACACCGGTTACACCGCCGGTGCCGATCGAGACAAATTTTTGCTGCGCCGAGGCGCCGCCAATGCTTCCGGCGATGATGCCGGCCGCCGCCAATGTTGCTATGGCAATTTTATTCACGGGTTCACCCTCCTTGTTATATCTGACACTTCCCAGACGACGTTGATGTCGCCTTCGACAGTATCTAATATTATCAAAAATTAAAATAGCGCGCCGTGGATATTCCATTAATTGCCAGTAATTTCGACTCCTAATATTTCATCTGCCGGGCGGCCAGGTCCTTCATGACTTCAGAGCTGCCGCCGCCGATGGAGAGGATTTTCGATTCCCGGAAAATCCGCTCGATCTTACTGCCCCGGATAATGCCGGCACCGCCCATGATCTGCACGGCGTCCGCCGCGCAGGCTTTGTGGGCGGCACCGGCGAATACCTTTAGCCGTGCGATGGCGGTAATGGCGGGGTCGTCTTGCCGCACCTGCCAAATGGCGTTGTCCAGCATGGCTTCCATGGCCTGGATGCGGTTGGACATATCAACCAGTTTATGGCGCACCACCTGATGCTCTATCAGGTACTGGCCAAATGTTTTGTGTTGTTGGGCATAGGCCAGCGCCTAGTGATAACAACACCGGGTCAGGCCGACCAGGGTAGCGGCCATACCCAGGCGTTCGAGGTTGAAGTGAGTCGGACCCGATTTCCTTGGACACAGAATTGGCTTAATCGAAGTGTCCAAGGAGGACCGGAACATGACCGATAATTTTGAGAAGAAAGTTGCTGTTGATGGGCCTGTGGTAAATGCGGGCGAGCTTGGCTCGTC
>JAKZRK010000164.1:0-3892 GCA_047518225.1 Alphaproteobacteria bacterium
GTAAATCTCCTCGAACTTCATCAATCTCAGTCCCTGTACTTGTTCTGTCCGCCGCATCGAAGTCCTCCCTATGGAGACCTTCTAAATCCGGACAGATCATTTGGTACATAAACCGGACAGATCACATGTTACCGACATCGATCCAGAGTTACGGCTGCCATACCGATCAGCATCTGCTACACTCCGGGTCAAAGCACCCGCCGCCTCTTGATGGTTACGGCTGCAATACCGATCAGCATCTACTACACTCGGCGCACGGCGGTTATGTGCCGCAAACCCGTTACGGCTCCCATACCGATCTCCACCCTATTTTCCGCTATCACCAGCCAATTGCGGTCGGTGTGCAAATAGCGCCCGTCCCGCGCCACATCAATGATCCGCCAGGTCATGTTCGCGGCTTGGTCTTGTCGCCATGGGGCAGCATGGGGAAGTAATACGTGATGTAGCCGATAGCGTCGGTGACGATCCGTTGGGTGTTCCCGTTGGCAAAAAAAGCCAGGCCGTACTCCCACATGACACGCTCGTAAGAAGCGCGCGCATCGGCTTCGGCCAACACCCCCATTTTTGGAGTATCGAACTTGGCCACCACAACTCTTATGCGCCGGTCCGGGTTGTCGGGATCGTCCATCAAAAGGACATCTTCCTTGTGCGCCGACCACAGCAACCGATGGCCCGGCCGCGCCGCCAATGGGTCAAAGTTCTTGTCGTTTGCCTCCAGCATCGAGATCACCTGCCATTGCAGCTTGCCCGTTGCATCGATGTAGAAATCCTTGCGATGGTTGCGGCCGCTGACATAGCCCCCCGTGGGGCGGTTGCCCCCTTGAGCGCGGCGGACATTGACCAATTTCCTATTTTCATAAAGTGTGAAGGCCGTCTTGCCGCCCGCGCTTTTATGCAGTTCGACGGCGCGCGAATAAATGGCGTTGCCGGAAATTTTTTTACCTTTTTTCCCGGCCGCGATATCGACTTGTTGCTCGCCTTCAAGTTCTTCCGCCGCTTGACCGCAAAGGTTACGCAGGGATTGTTTGATGGCCTCAAGGTCCCGCCGCGCCCGAGCGATGTCGGGCAAGTCGGGCATGGTGGCTTTGATTTTCGGCTTCTCTATTGCCGCCATATTATTGTAATCGCTGATCTTTTTTGTAATGCGCGAGATATAAAACCCCTTCTTGTCGGGGCCGTCGATAATGCCCAGGAGTGTGTCTTCGTGTAATTGTCCTGCGGTTGAATGGTCCGCCTTGCGGGACAGGGTCACCCGTTCGAAGGTCGCTTCACGGGCAGCGTTGAAGAAATCCTTTGAATTGCCAAACGGCGGTGTGATGTTTTTGACGAAATCCTCCAGCTTCTCGTATTCGCAACGGGCCGCCTCGGTCTGGATGCGTTGCACCATGCCACGCGTGGCGCAGGCGGTAAGCGCGATGCAATCGCCGCTGTAGATGCATTCGCCGCCTTGTTGTTTCCATAACTTATATTTTTGGATTTTCAGCCTGTCAGGCTCGACGCCCAGGGCCTCGATTTTCTCGCGGGCGTCATCCGATGCCTTCTGGTTTCTCAAGTTCACTTTTGCCCATTCATCGCGTGCCTCGGCGCTTTTGTTAAGGTCGCGCGCGACCTCGATGTGGATTGACTCAGGCAGGCCGTGCTTTTTGATAACCGCGTTGACGGCCTTTTGAATCTGGCGCAAGGCAAGGTGAACCACCGGATTGGGAATGCGTCCGTACTTCATTTCCAGCGGATTGGTTTTGGGCGGCGTGTCGCTTGCAAGGCGATAGTCCGAGACCCACATGGGATCAACCGTGTGACCGATCAGTATTTCGCCGTAATAGGGCAAAATATCATAAAGCACGCCGTCGGGCGTCATGGCGTGGAATAGACCGGCCCGGTCCTCGGCGATGCGGGCGGGAACGACATCCCTTTTCAGCTCTTCAAGAATTTTGACGGTCGCCGTCAACCCCATATGCCCCCAACCGGAACCACCGTGAATTTGATAAACATACTCGTTCGTTTCCGGGTCTTTTGCTTCGTCCAGCTTAAGGATTGCAAGCCCCAGCGATGCCACGCCAACGTCAATGCCCAGGCGATAGCGAAAGTGTTCTGTCGAATCTCCCATGATCCACCCCACGAATAATTTTTTACTTATGGTATTGACACTCCCTCCCAAGTCAAGCGACAGTAGGGCCACCAAACGGGAACGTAGCAGATCCTGATCGGTATGGAATAAAGTCGTAATAATGTCTTTATGACGAAAAATAGGGGCCGGTTCACGCTGGCCCCTTTCTTCGTGTGCGCCAAACACGGCGTACGGCGCATGGCCTCCGGACCGTCTCCATTGGGCTTGAGCCGGGGCTGGGTTGCGGGCACAATGCTGCGCGCATTACGGGGAGACGTTGAATGGGCTATCAAACGCTTGATGTGGAACCCGGTTCGGGCGCCATGGGGGCGGTCATTCATGGTGTGGATCTGTCGGCGGAGCTGAGCAATCAGGCCTTTGACGAAATTCACCAGGCATTTCTGGAGCACAAGGCGATCTTTTTCCATGGACAGGAACTGGACGCCCAGCAACAAATCGCCTTCGCCCGGCGCATGCGCCGCCTGACCATCGAGGGTGACAAGCCTTTCTGGCGCGCATTTGAAAAAGACCCTGAAACAAGGTTAGCGAAATGAATGAACGGATCCTGATTATTGGCGTCGGCGCGGTGGGCGCCTATGTGGGGGGGCATTTCGCCCGCGCCGGCTTGGACGTTATCCTGGCCGATCCCTGGCCGGCCCATGTGGAGCACATGCAGGCCCATGGTTTGCGCGTGGAAGGCATGACGGAGCCGGAATGCTTTTCCACACCCGTGCGTGCCATGCATCTCACCAATCTGCAAAGCCTGAACATAGAACAACCGGCGGATATCGCCTTTGTCTGCGTCAAATCCTACGACACCGTCTGGGCGGCGGCCCTGGCACGGAACTATCTGGCCCCCGACGGTTTCATCGTGTCGTTGCAGAATGGCATCAACGAGGATGCCATCGCGGGCGTCGTCGGCTGGAACAGGGTGGTCGGCTGTATCGCCTCCAAGATCGTCGTCGAATTGGTGGAACCGGGCTTTGTGCGCCGCTCGGTTTCCAAGGGCGGCAAGGACTATACGGTGTTTCGGGTCGGCGAGCCCCACGGCCGCATCACCCCCAGGGTTGAACGTATCGCCAAGATGCTGGCGGATATCGACAGTGTCAAGGTGACCACCAATCTTTGGGGTGAACGCTGGTCGAAACTGGTGCAGAACGCCATGGGTAACGGCCTGTCGGCGGCGAGCGGCATGAGCAACAAGCAATTTACCCAGAACGAAACCGCCCGGCGTTTGTCCATCCGTCTGGCGGGCGAGGCGGTGCAGGCGGGCCTGATGCAGGGCCTGGCACTGGAAAAGATCGGCGGCATTGATCCCGAACAGTGGCTGGCGGCGGCCGGTGAATTGACCACCTCGGCGAATGACACTCCGGTTCTCGATGAACTGGAGGCCAGGATGGTGAAACAATCGGAGCGCATGAGCGACAGCGCCCGCCCCTCCATGGGGCAGGATATGATCAAGGGCCGGCGCACGGAGATCGAATTCCTGAATGGCCTGGTGGTGCAACGGGCCACCGAATTGGGCCTGGAGGCGCCGGCCAACGCGGGCCTGATCGACGCCGTGCAGAGCGTCGAACGCGGCGAGGCCCCCGCCGGCATCGAACGGGTCCAAAATATCTAGACCTAAGTCGATAGTTATCGACTTAGGTCTAGCTTTTGTCGTTCACGCCAGTGCGCTAAAGCGCACGGCTCCACGGGGGCGGCGTATACACGCCGGGCCGCCGTCGCGGCCTGGACGGCTTTGTTGGATTGTCACCGACAATGAAATGTTGCTATGGGCCGCGA
>JAKZRK010000165.1:0-10081 GCA_047518225.1 Alphaproteobacteria bacterium
AAGGGGAACGCATTCCGGTGTTGCGCGCGGGCTTCAAACCCGTTGAGGGGCGTTAGACGTGCCTGGTGGGTTCGACTCCCACTCTCTTCCGCCAATTTCTTCCACTACGGTTAGGATCGAACCATGAACGAGGCGGCGACCAACGTGAGCATGGATCATCTGTCGGGCGATACCGACCTGGTGGAATGGTATTTCGAACAAGGTTTCTCCGACGGCTTTCCCGTGGTGCCGCCGACGCCTGAAAAACTGGCCCATATGCTGCGCGCCCTGGGCGGGGAGCCGGACCTGGTGGAATGCAAGGTGCCGCCGCGCTGGGGCAATCTCAGCCGTCAAGTCCTGGCCATCAATATGGTCATGGCGGGCTGCAAACCGGAATTTGCCGCCGTGGTACGCGCCGCCATGCTGGCGCTGTCCAATACCGCCTTCAATCTGAACGGGGTGCAGGCGACCACCCATATGGCCTGTCCGCTGTTGGTGGTGAACGGGCCCATGGCGGAACGGATCGGCATGAACGCGGGCTGCAATGTATTCGGCTCGGGCAACCGGGCCAACGCCACCATTGGGCGGGCCGTTCGGATGATATTGCTGAACGTGGGCGGCGCCTGGCCCGGCGAACTGGACAAAAGCACCCTGGGCCATCCCGGCAAATACACCTTCTGCATCGCCGAGAACGAGGCGCAAAGCCCCCTGGCGCCTTATCATGTGGAAAAAGGCTTTGACGCCACCGACTCCACCGTCTTCGTCATCGCGGCGGAGGCCCCCCACAGCGTCACCAATCACCAGGCCAACGATGCCCGCGGCATTCTGGACTCCATCGTCTCGGCCATGTCCACCTATGCCCATAACAATGCCGTATCCGCGGGTCATTGCACCGTGGTCCTGGGCCTGGAACATGCCTTGACCATCGCCGGCCAGAGCTGGACCCGCCACGATATCCGGCAATATCTGTGGCACAATGCCCAGGTGCGTTTCGGCGACATCGCCTTCGATCACCGCTATGGCAAGGTCTATAACCGCAGCCTGCCGAAATGGTATGGCCGGGAGTTGGACGATACCAACCCCATCGTCCCCTCTCCGGAAAACATCCACCTGTTCGTGGCCGGCGGCGAAGCGGGGCGTTTCTCGGCCTTCCTGCCCGGTTGGGGCCATATGTCCAGCCCGGTGCTGCAAGGCATCGACGGCGAAACCCCCGTCACCGGCCCCATCTGCGTCGATGGTACCTGTTTTCTGTAGGGCAGAAGAAATCAAAAACTGGCGTCAAGACACCCAAATTCGAAGTGGACCTAATTAAGAACCTGTTAAAGCGCCTGCGAAGGAAATTGAAAATATGAGCGAAGATGATTTTGAGATTGTCCGTGGTAGCGGAAACATTTACCGCGATTTCGGAGATCCGGACGCGGATATAAAACAGGCCAAGGCGATACTCGCCGCACGGATCATCGGCGTACTTGATGATGAGAAGCTTTCCGTTCGAAAGGCAGCCGATTTGACCGGCTTCGCGGCGGCGGACTTTTCCCGGATTCGGAATGCGGATTTTGGGCGTTTCACCCTGGACCGCATGATCAGGATGTTACGAGCCCTTGATGACAGCGTCGAGGTGACACTCCAGGTCGCCAAGATCGCGTGAGCACGTTACTGTATCAACCCGAACAGTTTTCTAGGAGCAATGCCATGAGCATAAGCGGCAACAATTCGGGCCTGCCGGTCTATGACCCGCGCGGCGTGGTGGAGGCCGAGGCGGTGGCCATCGCGGCCCGCGTGGCCTCCCTGGACGGTCTGCGCCTGGGCGTCCTTGACAACACCAAATGGAACGGCAACCGCCTGTTGCGCGGAATTACGGAACGGCTTTCGGCGGCGCATGAGCTTGCCGCCGTCAACCAGTATGCCAAGGAAAGCTTTTCCAAGAACGCCTTGCCGGAACTGGTGGATCAGATCGCCGCCGAAAACGATATCGTGCTGACCGCCATTGGCGATTGAGGCTCGTGCACGTCGTGCTGTATGCATGACAGCGTTCGTTTCGAGACCCTGGGCCTGCCCACCGCCGTTGTCGTCACCTCTGAATTCGTGCACGAGGCCCACGTGCAGCGCGCCGCCCTGGGCATGAACGGTCTGGACCCGGTGGTCATCACCCACCCGCTCTCCACCCTGACCGATGAACAGATCGACCAGCGCATCGAAGAGGCCGTGACCCAGGCCCGGCAAACCTGGCTGGGCGAAGCATAAAAAACGGGCTCTTCGCCATTCCTGGCAAAGAGCCCGCCGTCCGGGTTACGAAACCTCTATTGCGGAATTTCGAACAGACCGGCGGCGCCCATGCCGGAGCCGACGCACATGGTGACCACGACGTATTTCGCGCCCCGGCGCTTGCCTTCGATCAGGGCATGGCCGGTCAGACGGGCGCCGGTCATGCCATAGGGATGGCCGACCGAGATCGAACCGCCGTCCACATTCAGCAGATCATTGTCGATGCCCAATTTATCCCGGCAGTACAATACCTGTACCGCGAACGCCTCGTTCAATTCCCACAGGCCAATGTCATCCACCCCCAAGCCATTGCGTTCCAGCAGCTTGGGAATGGCGAAGACCGGGCCGATGCCCATTTCATCGGGCTCGCAGCCATGCACCACCAGGCCACGATAGATGCCCATGACGTCCAGGTTACGCTTGGCCGCTTCCGCATCGCTCATCAATACGCAGGCGGAAGCGCCGTCCGATAACTGCGAGGCGTTGCCGGCGGTAATATGGCCGTCTTCCCGGGTCACCGGTTTCAGGTTTTGCAGGCCCTCCAAGGTGGTGGTGGGGCGGTTGCCTTCGTCCTTTTCCAGCAGGGTATCGACGTATGTAACCTCGCCGCTTTCCTTGTCGGTCACCGCCTTGATCGTGGCCATGGGCACGATCTCGTCATCGAAACGGCCGGCCTGTTGCGCCGCCGCCGTGCGCATCTGGCTTTGAAAGCCGTATTCGTCCTGGGCCTCGCGTGAGATGCCGTAACGGTCGGCCACGGTCTGGGCGGTTTTCAGCATGGGGTCATAGATTGACGGCAGGTTGCTCTCCAGCCATTCGTTGACCCGGAAATAGGTGTTGGCATGGTCGTTCTGCACCAGGGAAATACTTTCCAGGCCCGCGCCCACGGCAATGGGCACGCCATCGGTGACAATGCGCTGGGCGGCCACGGAAATGGCGTTCAGGCCAGATGAACAGGCCCGGCTGACGGTCAAGCCGGAAACGCTGACCGGCATCCCCGCCCGCATGGCGGAGCCACGGGCCACGTTGCCCCCGGTGCTGCCTTCGGTGCGGCCGACGCCCATGATCACATCTTCGACCTCGCCCGGGTCGATACCGGCCCGTTCCACGGCGTGCCGGATGACATGGCCACCCATATCCACCGCATGAGTGTTGTTGAAGGCGCCGCGATAGGCCTTGCCGATCGGCGTGCGGGCGGTTGAGACGATGACAGCTTCGCGCATGGTGGTTGGTTCCTTGCTTTATCAAATTCCAAAGACGGCTTGCCCCGACTTTAGCGGGCTTCGCAGGCGCGTGCCAACAGGGCGTATATCAACGTTGTTCGCCGCTGGCGGACAACCTACACTGCCCTCGCCGATGCCCCACATCACGATGGAGTACCCAGTTCAGTGCCTGAAGTTGATCCGATCACCGCCTCTGTCATCCAGCACCGCCTGGTTGCCATCGCCGAGGAAATGGGCGAGGCCATGTTGCGTACTTCGTATTCGCAGATTTTGAATGCCAGCCGGGATTTTTCCACCGCCATTTGCGGCGAGGGGGGCCGTCTGGTGGCCCAGGCGGAGCATATCCCGGTCCACGTCGGCGCCCTACCGTGGGCGGTGAAGGCGGTGGTCGAATTTTTCGGCGATGATATCCATCCCGGCGATGTCTTTTTGTTGAACGATCCCTATTTCGGCGGCAGTCATTTGCCGGATCTGACCGCCTTCGTCCCCGTATTTGTTGGTGGTCGCCGATTGTACTGGACCGTCAACCGGGCCCATCATTCCGATATCGGCGGCGCCACCCACGGCGCCTACAACGCCTCGGCCACGGAAATCTGGCAGGAAGGCCTGCGGGTGCCGCCCCTACGGCTGTATACGGGTGGCAAGGTAAGCCGGGACATAATGCAGATGCTGTCGGCGAACGTTCGCCATCCACAGGATTTCCAGGGCGATCTGGCGGCCCAGATCGGTTCCGTTCACCTGGGCGAGAGGCGGCTGTTGAAGCTAATGGACGAATTCGGCGCCGATGTGGTCGAGGCGGCGGTGGAAATCATCCTGGACGCGGCGGAAAAACAGGCCCGTGACGTCATCGCCACCTGGAAGGACGGCACCTATCAGGGCACCGCGCTGTTGGACGACGACGGCCGGGGCAACCAGGATATCGCCATCCGGGCCAAGGTTACCAAACAGGGCAGCGGTCTAGAGATCGACCTGAGCGCCTCGGATGACCAGGTTACCTCTTTCGTCAACTCGTCCCACGCCAACATGCAATCGGGCGTGGCCATGGCCCTGGCTTTCCTCTTTGACCCCGAGACGCCGAAAAACGACGGTTCCCTGCGGCCGGTCAAGGTGATCGCCCGGCAGGGCAGCGTCGTCTGGGCCAATCCCGGCGCGCCCGTCACCCTGTCCACCTCTCACTGCGCCCAGGAGATCATAGAGGCCATCATCAGGGCCCTGGCACCGGCCTGCCCCGACCGCGTCATGGCCGGGTGGGGGCGGCGTTTCCGAATCGCCATCAAGGGCGAGGATCCGCGCAACGGCAAATCATTCATCTGGCATATGTTCCATGCCCGTCCCGGTGCGGGTGCGTCCGCGGGCGGTGACGGCTGGCATGGGACGGGGGAATGGCATTCCACGGGGGGGCTGAAGTTCGGCTCCGTCGAAGTCGCGGAAAGCCGCTTCCCGCTGTATTTTCACCGCCATGAATACCGTCCCGATTCAGGCGGCGACGGCAAATACACCGGCGGCTGCGGCGTGGATATGGAATTGCAGGTGGAAACGGAGACGCCCTGCCGGGGCAACACCGCCGGCGATGGCGCCCGTCACGGCGCCGCCGGTTTGCTGGGTGGTCAGGATGGCGCTCCGCACCGCTATCTGATACGGACGCCGGGACGCCGGCCAAAAGTATTAAGCACCAAGGAAGAGGGTATCGACGTCCCCGCCGGTACGATATTCGAGGTGCATTCGGCGGGCGGCGGCGGCTGGGGACCACCGGGCGAACGGGATCAGGCTGCCAGGGACCATGACCGCCGCAACGGTTACACCTCGCGGCGGCGGGCCAAACCCGCACGGCCAATTTCAAAGGCATAGGCGGCGAAACGAGCATGTATCGCATAGGTATTGACGTTGGCGGCACCTTCACCGACCTGGTTGCCATCGATGATGACGGCCAGGTCACCCTGGGTAAGGTCCCCTCCACGCCGGCCGATCAGTCCATGGGCGTGATGCATGGCCTGACCCAAGTGGCGGCGACCCTGGGGCTGGACCTAGCCGCACTGTTGGCCGGCACCGAACGGATTGTTCACGGCACCACGGTCGCCACCAACGCGCTGTTGGAGCGCAAGGGCGCCAAGGTCGGCCTGTTGACCACCGAAGGCCACCGCGACGTCCTGGAAATGCGCGAGGGGCTGAAGCCGGAGCGTTATAACCTCAGGCTGGCGCGGCCTCAGGCCCTGGTACCCCGGCGCCTGTGTCTTGGCGTCAAGGAACGCATCAAGGCCGATGGGCGCATCGCCATAGCGCTTGATGGCGCCTCGCTGGACAAAGCCATCCGTGTCCTGAAGCGGGAAAAGGTGACCTCGGTCGCGGTCTGTTATCTGCACGCCTATCGCGATAACCGGCACGAACTGGACACCCGCGCGGCGTTGACCCGGGCCCTGCCAAAAGTTCAGGTCTGCCTGTCCTCGGAAGTCCTGCCGCAGATCAAGGAATACGAGCGGGTCTCCACCACCGTTGTGAACGCCTATGTGGCGCCTGTCCTGGCGGGCTACTTTTCCCGACTGGAAAAAGCCCTCGAAGCGGCCGGCTATGACGGCCCGGTGCTGATCATGCTATCCCACGGCGGCATCGCCCCCATCGCCGAGGCCATCCGCATGGCAGCCGGTACGGTGCTGTCCGGTCCGGCGGGCGGCGTCGCCGGTGCGCGGCATGCCGCGGGACTGGTCGGCATCAATAATCTGATCCCCTTCGATATGGGGGGCACGTCGTCCGATATCTCGCTGATCGTCGATGGCCAGGCGACCCTGGCCTCGGACCGGCGCATTGCCAACGAGCGCATCGCCCTGCCCAGCCTTGATATCGTCACCCTGGGCGCCGGCGGCGGCTCCGTCGCACGGGTCGCCGCCGGCGGCCTGCTGCAAGTGGGGCCGGAAAGCGCCGGCGCCGTGCCGGGGCCCGCCTGCTACGGCAATGGCGGCACGGAACCAACCGTGACCGATGCCTCCATGGTGCTGGGCTATCTGGACCCGGAAAATTTTCTTGGCGGCCGGGCGCGCCTGGACCTTGGCGCGGCCGAGGACGCCCTGGCACGCCTGGGCACGGACCTTGGCATCGACAGTGTCCGCGCGGCCGAGGGCACTCACCGGGTGGTCAATACCCAGATGGCCGAAGGCGTCCGTCTGGCGACGGTGCGCCGGGGCGTCGACCCGCGCCGCTTCGCCCTATTGGCCTTTGGTGGGGCGGCGGGCCTGCACGCCACGGAACTGGCCCGGCAGCTTAATCTTGGCCGCGTCGTCGTGCCCCGCATCGCCTCGGTTCTATCGGCCTGGGGCATGCTGGCCACGGAGCTGCGGTTGGAGGTCACCCGCACACATATCGGCGACACCTCCCGCCTGGACATCGCCGCCATCAACAGCCTGTATGAAGATATGGAGGCGGAGGGCCGGGACCGGCTGCGCAGTTGGTTCGACGGCGCCATCAGCTCCGTCCGCTCCGCCGATATGCGCTGTGGCGAACAGATATTCGAGATCGATGTGCCCCTGGATCAGATCGATTTTACCTCACCCGACCTGTTGGATCAGATGAAAGCGGCCTTCGAACGCCGCCACGAGGCGCTTTATACCTACAGCCTGAAAGATCAGGACCCGGTGCTGATTAACGCCCGGGTCGCCACGGTCGGCGCACTGCCGGCCCTGCCCCGGGAGCCGTTGGTAAAAACCGGTGCCGCCACGCCGGCCACGGGCCATCGGCGCCTTTATCTGGGCCAATGGCTGGACGCCCCGGTCTATGATTTCGACCGGCTGGCGGCGGGCCAGAACGTTGCGGGGCCGGCCCTTGTGGTCTCGGATACCACCAACGTCCTCCTCCGCCACGGCGATCAGGCGACAACCACGCCCCACGGCTGGCTTGATATCCAAGTTCCCATCTGACGCGGTGGACGGAGCCGGTTTAAGGCGCCGTTAACCATGGGTCGGATACTCTGCACCCGCGCCGCGTGCATCAATCGGCGTTGGCACGGAGATTTCAATGAACGAACTGGCCCCTCTGGTCGAGATTTTCGCCGAAATTGAACCCTGGCGCGGCACGACCATGGACGGCAGCTTCGCGAATTTCCTAGGCGTCATGACCGACCTGGAATTCGTCGAACGTCATCATCCCTCCAATACCGCGCAGGAAGTCGGAAACGGGGCGCTGGAGATACAGACGCCCAAGGTGGAAGACGGCGAGCCATTCTTCGAATTCGCCGCGATTTACAGGGCCGTTATGGCGGCACGGGGGCGGTTCGTGATGGTCGAATTGGGCGGCGGCTATGCGGCACGCTCGGTCGATGCCCACCGGGCGCTGCAAAATTTGAATCCCATGCCTTGCCAGTTGGTCATTGTGGAGGCGGAGCCCACCCATTTCGCCTGGGCCAAACGGCACCTGGAGGCCAATGGCATTGACCCGGCGGACCATTGGCTGATCAAGGCGGCGGTCAGCGTCGACAGCGACCCAAAGCTATTCATGCGGGGCGCCGGCGTCTATTACAATGGGATCGTAGAGCCGGCGGATGTCGAAACCGTCGTTAAACAGATCATCGACGTAAACAACACGGAACAGGCGCTGCGGAACCTGATGACGGCGGGACGCTGCGGCATGCAAATTCCCTACAACAGCGCGGCCGGCCGGGACCTGTTCGACTACGAATTCGTCAGCACCATTCCGTTGGCGGATATTCTGGCGCCGTTGCCCCATGTGGATCTGATGGATATCGACATTCAGGGCGCCGAAGATACGGCGATCGAACCGGCTATGGATTTGCTGAACCGCCGCGTCAAGCGAGTCCACCTGGGGACCCACGGCGCCGACATCCACCGTGGCCTGTGGGAACTGTTCTTCGAGCACGAATGGATTTGTGAATTCGACTACCCGCCGTTCAGTCAAAACGCCACGCCCTGGGGCCAGTTCGAAACCATGGACGGCATCCTGCATTTCCAGAATTCCCGCCTATAATCCGAAATCGTTTGATCGTTTGCATTGATCCATCGATCGGCGGCGCGCTAATGCCGTTCCGGATTATTGGCCGCTTTTGCTCCAACCGGGCTTATCCCCCGGGCCGGCCTTTCCGCTGCCGCGCACCGGAGTCAGGGGCAGGGCAAAGCCTTGATTGAAGGCGGCCCGGGCGACGACGACGAACTTCATCCACCAGCCGCCGGCAATAACGGCCAACCCCGCCAAGGCCGCGAACAGGGGACCCAGGGCACCGGTGACCAGGGCCAATACGATCAGGATGGCCGCCAGATAATGTCCCAGATTATTGATCATCGGGGTGGCGCCGTTCAGGACAGCCAGGGCCTTGCTCGGCGCGCCGGTTTCCGTCAGCTTCGCCAGATAGCGGCGCCAGGCCATCCAGCGTCCCAGCAGCAGGATGAACAGCAGCACCAGCGGCCAAATAGAGAAACCCCCGAACAGGGCCATCCCCAACAATAAAAAGCCACAGCCTTCGGCCAAGCCCGTCAGAATGATGACCGGCATGAGGCTGGGATGCCGCCAGGCCGGAATACCTTTCGAGCCATACAGGATTTGGGCCTGGCAATAGAGGTAAAGCGCGGCCAGTAGCGCCGCCAGCCAGATCGCCCAGCCAGCCACGGCGGGCAAATAAATAAAGGGGGCCGATGCCGCGGCCGCCAATAGGGTGACGGGCAGCAACAATGCCGAGACCAAGGCTTCACGGGTCATCCACGAGGTTTGCGGATGCAAGAAAACATGCAGGGCGCGCCAGGGACGGCCAATCTCCAACCAGACGCAAAAGAGGCCGATGCCGACCAGAACGGCGCCGATAAAGCCCAATGGCCAATAGGCGGCCCCCCGGCCCGCGGCCACCGCCGCCAGGATCACCAGGCCCGTGCCACTGCCCCCGCCAATAAAATTGCCCGCCGCCCGCCAATCCCAATTGACCTGATGCCAGGGTTCAATACGGCTCATTCATTTTTGTCCCAGATGTAATAGAAGCCGGGATCCGTCCCCAGTTCCTCGTGCATGCGGAAGGTCTGGTTCTCCGCCAACAGGATGGAGACATTGCTGTTGGGGTCATCGCGATCGCCAAAATGCAGGGCATCGGCAATGCAGGAATTGACGCAAGCCGGCGTCACCTCCGGGTCGACGCCAGGGGTTTGTCCGGTCTCCTTGGCGGTATCGATACGGTCCTGACAGAAATTGCACTTCATGGCCACGGACATGCGGCCCTCGTCAAAGCGGGCGTCTTCGTGCTCCATGGCCTGTTTTTCATAGGCCAGGTCCCGTTTGTGGACAATATGGCGGGCCTGGTAGGGGCAGGCCACGGCGCAATAGCCACAGCCAATGCACAGATCGTAATCGATCTCGACAATGCGATCGGGGCGAATCTTGGTCGCGGTGGAGGGGCAGACGGTTTCGCAGGGTGGATCGGCGCAATGCATGCAGCCAACCGGCACGAATGTGCGTTGCACCTGGGGGTAGGTTCCGGTTTCCATATCCAGCACCACTAGTGTCCGGTTAAAAATCGAATAAATTCAATTGGTTGGTTATTTGCGAAGCGTTGCATCTGTTTTCGTCTCCCGCAAGTGCTTGATGTATGGGCATTTTCTCGAAGAGGGTCACCGAGAGGATCTGTAACAAAG
>JAKZRK010000166.1:0-12366 GCA_047518225.1 Alphaproteobacteria bacterium
ATGAGCGTGGTGCGCAAATTGTCATCTCACAGCATCCACGGCGTATACAGCCCCTAAAAATTGACAGGGAATTCTACAAGTGGCGTCACCTGATCGAGAATTTTTTCGGCAAACTCAAGGAGTTCAAAGGCATCGCCATGAGAGCCTGCAAACCCACGGGCCAAGCGACTAGCGAATAAAGACCTGCTAACCGAATTTCGATGGTTCCGTGATAGCGCCAGCGTGTTGGCTGCATACACATCAGACATTAATCGGGCATGGCACGGTGCGTCTCTGCCCGATAGACCAAAGCTGCCAAACCGAGGGCGCAAATAAATTGCTGAGTGCCTCACCAGGGCCGGCGCCCACTTCGAATAATAGCTACTCTTCACGCGCATCAAACATTTCAGATGCGATCTCAATCTCGTCCGTATCAAATGTCGGTCTGTCCGTCACAACAGAAACTCATTTCTCGCTACGTCAGCCGAGTAGTTCTCCGAATTGCGTCCCAAAAATTATCACTTATCGAACTTCGGCGCGCTGGCGCTGCCGCCGCCGTCCACGGCGATGCGTTGGCCGTTGACGTAGGTGTTTGCTTCCGAGACCAGATAGCGCACCGCGTTGGCGATATCCTCGGGCTGGCAGACGTGGCCGAAGGGCATGTCAGCGTCCAACTGGCGCAGATCATCGATGCCCGAGCGGGCCTTGACCAGGCGGCGGCCCATGTCGGTTTCCACCAACGGGGGCGCGACGATGTTGGTGCGGATGTTGTGGCGGTGTTCCTCCTTGGCCAGGGTAAAGGCCAGGGCCTCCATGGCCGCCTTGCCCATGTTGTAGGGGTTGCCGAAGGCGCCATAACTGTCGGTCGCGACCGAGGAAATCATTACGATGTCGCCGCGCTCCTGCTCGCGCATCATGGGCAGCACCAGTTTCGAGAGATAAAACGGCCCGAAGGCATGCACGCGGACCACCCGCTCCATCTCCGCCGGCTCGGTATCGGCTACCGATTGGCCCCGGCTGGCGATGCCCGCGTTGTTGACCAGGATGCCGATCGGGCCCATGGCGGCGCCGATTTCGGCCACCATGGCCGTGACTTCGTCCAGATCGTCGACAGAGGCCTGAAAAGCCACCGCCTTGCGGCCCAGGGCCTGGATTTCCGCTACCGCATCCCCCGCCGCCGCTTCGTCGCGGCGGTAATTGACCGCGATATGGGCGCCATCCCTGGCTAGCCCCACGGCGATGGCGCGGCCAATGCCACGGCCCGCGCCGGTAACCAGGGCGATACGTCCATCCAGTGACATGATTGTCTCCTTGAGCGCTTCCGGGCTATTCTGGGTCATTTGACCGCCCACCAAGACCCCGTGGGTAGGCGCGGTTCGCAGGCCGATGTGGGACATCGTCCAAGAACCGCAACGCAGCCACGGGGCCTTGGTGAACGGCCTTCGGTGGCGCCCCTAAGCCATTCGGATGCGTTGCGCCGCTTGCCCGATATACCATATCGCGCTGCGCGGCGGATTTTTGTCGGGACGCCGGGCTGGGCAGCGGTCGAAGGTATCGCAGAGGATCTGCCGGGTTTGGCGCGGGTCGATCACCTCGTCGATGCCGAAGGCTTCCGCCGCCCTGCGGGCGCCAAGCTGGCTGTTGAATAGATTTATTATCTCCTGGCGCCGGGCGGCGGGGTCAACCGCCGCTTCATAGTCCCGGCGATAGGCCACATCGACCGAGCCTTCCACGGACATGGCGCAGATTTCCGCCGTGGGCCAGGCGAAGGCGCCATCGGCCTCGAAACCCCTGCCGCCGCCCATGGCGTAATAGCCCCCGCCATAGCCCTCGCGCAAAACGATGGAGACCCGGGGCACGCTGGCCTGGCCCAATTCAAACAGCAGCCGGCCGGAGCGGCGGCCCAGGCCGCTTTTTTCCGCTTCCGAGCCGATGGCGAAGCCGGGCACGTCGATCAGGATGACGAGGGGCAGGCCATAGGCATCGCAGAGTGCGATAAAATGCGCCGCTTTCTCGCACGCCTTCACATCCAGCATGCCGGCCAGGTGGCGGGGTTGATTGGCGACAAAGCCCACGGGCCGGCCGTTCAGGCGCGCGAATGCGGTCACCATGTTGCGGGCATAGGTGGGCTTTATCTCGAACACGCTGCCCTGGTCGCCGACCAGTTCGATGATCCGGCGCACATCGTAGGCCTTGCGCGGGCTTTCGGGAATAATATCCAGCAATTCCTGTTCGGTCCGGTCGACAGGGTCATCGGTCGGCAACATGGGCGGCTGCTGTTGTGCGTTGGCGGGCAGGTAAGAGAGGAAGCGGGCGACGGCGGTGAAGGCCTTATCCTCGCTCTCCACGGCCAGGTCCGCGATGCCATGGCGGTCGGTCTGTACGGCGGCGCCGCCCAGGGACTCCTTGTCGATATCCTCCCCCAACCCCGCCTTGACCAGGGCCGGACCGGCCATGCCCATGGTCGAGCCGCCGCGCACCATGACCACGAAATCGGCCAGGGCGGCGTAATTGGTCGGCCCGGCGAAACCCTGGCCCAGCATGGCCATGGCCATGGGCACCCAGCCGGAATTCCGCGCGAGGAGTTGAAACACCGGCCCGGCACCAGCGAAATGGCGCGAATCCTGGCCATCCTGAATGCGGTGGCCGCCGCCCTCCAACAAAGCCACCAGGGGCAGGCCATGTTCCGTGGCGCGGAGGATGGCGCGGTTGGTCTTCGACGAACCATGCTTGCCCGTACTGCCACCCAGCACCGTGTAATCGTGGGACATGATGGAGACCGCCCGGCCATCGATCAGTCCACTGCCGGTGACCACGCCATCCGCCGGGGCGACCAGATCGGCGTTGAAGCCGGTATCGCGCAGGGGTTCCACCAGACTGCCCATTTCGCGGAAGGAGTCCGGATCGCAAATCCGCGCGATGCGCTCCCGGGCGGTATATTTGCCCTGCTTGTGCTGCCGGGCCACGGCGTCGGGGCGGCCTTCGTCCAGGATCGCCCGGCGGGCCTCTTCGATAATCCGAAGTTTCGCCCGCCCGCTATCCTCGCCGCCCCCGCCCTCCGTACTCATGGCTAACCCTGGTAGGGTTCTGTCTGCACCACGGCGCCGCTGGCCAGCAGGGTGGAGATCTCGTCTTCCGAGAAGCCCCATTCGGCCAGGCCCTCGGAGGTGTCCTGGCCCAACACAGGCGCGGGGCCGCCGGCCTTGGCCCGGGTGCGGGAGAATTTCGGCGCCGGGGCGGGCTGGGTGACCCCGGCGATTTCGACAAAGGCGTCCCGGGCCACGTTCTGGGCGTGGCCGGGCGCTTCCGTCATGGACAGGACCGGGGCGAAACAGATGTCGGTGCCTTCCATGATGGCGCACCATTCATCGCGGCTCTTGGTCTTGAAGACCTCGCGGTAGGTTTCGATCATTTCGGGCCAACTATCCCGGTCCATCTGCGGCGGCATGTCCATTTGGTCCATGCCGGTTTTCTCCAGCAACTCGGCATAGAATTTCGGCTCGATAGAGCCAATGGAGATCCAATTGCCATCGGAGCACTCATAGGTGCCATAGAACGGCGCGCCGGTATCCAGGATATTGGTGCCGCGCTCGTCCGACCAAAAGCCCGAACCGTGCATGCCATAAATGGGCAGCATCAAATAGGCGGAGCCTTCCAGCATGGAGGTATCCACCACCTGGCCCTTGCCCGAGCGTTGCGCCTCCCACAGCGCGGCCATCACGCCGAAGGCCAGGAACATGGCGCCACCGCCGAAATCGCCGGTCAAATTCAACGGCGGGATCGGCCCGCTATCCTTGTTGCCGACCGAATAGAGCACACCGGAGAGGGCGATATAATTGATATCGTGGCCGGCGGCGTGGCTGATCGGGCCATCCTGGCCCCAGCCCGTCATGCGGCCATAGACCAGCTTTTCGTTGCGGGCCAGACAGATATCGGGGCCCAGGCCCAGGCGTTCGGCCACGCCGGGGCGGAAACCTTCAACCAGGGCGTCGGCGCTGTCCACCAGACGCAGGACGGCTGCCACGCCATCGGGGTTTTTCAGATCGACGGAAATGGATTTGCGGCCCCGGCCCAATACGTCAAAGGCGGGATTCCGGCCCGAAATGCCCAGGCCTGAAGGCGCCGTGCGGTCCACCCGAATAACCTGCGCGCCCATATCCGCCAGCAAGGTGGAGCAAAACGGCACCGGCCCGATGCCGGCCAATTCAACGATCTTCATTCCCACCAACGGTCCCATGGCGTCTCTCCCAATCTGTTACCCGATATACCTATTCGGGTGACAATAGCGGAAGCGGACCGCGCGGCAAATCCCCCAGTCAAATCTACCGGTGTCGCCTTGGTGCGTCTTACCAGTCCGTGATGCCAACCATACGCGGCGCGGTGGCGTTCAGGTCGTGCAGTAGATAGGCGGGCGCCGCCACGTCGTGATTACAGCGCTGCAGGCTCCGTACCTGGGCCCAGGCGCGGCCCCCCAGGGCGCCGGGCGCCAGGGCCACGAGAGCACGGTCCAGCCGGCCGGGAAAACCGCCCCTGTCCAACGACGGCTCCGGCCCCAGGAAAATCACCAGATGATGGTCCCGGGCCGGCACGCGCAGCAAGGCGCAACGGCCGGCGGCTTCCTGCAACAGGGGCAGGGCCAAGTGGTCCGGCAGGCCGCCAAATTGAACCAGATACAACGTCAGGGAAATCTTCACCGCGCCCAGGCGGCTGAGCAGCGCCTGCAACTCGTCCAGCAGATCGCCATTCGCGCCCAGGTCCTCGCCGCCACCGCCCGGTTCAAAAGGTGCAATGCCCGGGCCGTGGTAGGTGCCGTGGTGATGCTTGAATTGTTTCAAAATTCGCCCTCAACAATTTCACCGGCGCAGGATCCATTAAGCCGGACAGACAGGGGCATTGGCAGGGCAACATTGTGACAATTTCAGGGCACGATCGTTGGCCTGGAAATCATGCGTGAAATGGCGATCCGCCCCATATTAATAGGGAGGCTCGACCTAAATGGCGCAAAAAAGAGGAGGCCCATATGGAACCGATTAGCGTGGCTGAATTAATCGCGCGAATTATGGGACCGGTCTATGTCATTGTTGCCTTTGGCTTGCTGGCAAAGCCGGAGGCCTACCGCAAGATGACAGTTCAAATTTTTGACCAGCCGGCCCTGAGTTACCTGGGCGGACTATTGGCCCTTGCCGTGGGGGTTGCGATCCTGACGTTTCATTTCGTCTGGCGCGCCGAGTGGGTGTTGCTGGTGACCATCATTGGTTGTTTTGCGACGGCGAAAGGGGCGGCATTGATCATCGCGCCAAACTGGCTTCTGCGCACCTGGAAACCGCTGCTGGATGTGCCCGGCGTTATTCGTGCCGGCGGGTTGGGCGCGCTGATCCTGGGACTGTTCCTGGCCGGCAAGGGTTATGCCCTTATTTAGGGGCTGGCAATAGTCGGAATGTGCTCTGCCTCGGGCGCGGGTTCACTTGTCGGTCGGCTTGGCGGTATTCGGGCCGCTCCGCCAGCAATAGCCAAGGTGTGGGGCTATTATTTCTTGGCAAACCTTAACAAAACCTTGCCGCTGAATTCGTGGCGATCTATGCAGGGCCTAAAGGAGATAAGATCCGTGCCGCCAAAACATAATCCACTGCGCCTGAACAAATTGCAGTTAAAGACCCTGACCCTGTTTCAGGAATTGGCCCGCTCGCCCGAGACATCGTCGGGCCAGGAGGACGGCGGCTTCCTCATCACCTCTATTCCCCAACCCCACGGCAATCACTTCCATCTTGGCGCCGGCGTGGTGATGGGGGCGGACGCCTCGGGCCTTGGGAACCAAAGCGTCTGGCGCGCCTTGGAACGCAAGGCCTTGATTGAAAGCAGTTTTCCCATGGGCCTGGTCCTGACGCCCGCGGGCAAGGAATATGATACCGGCCTGCGGGAACAGCTCCTCCACATCGCGGATCACTAACCACGAGGCCGGCCCGGCTTAATCAATACCGTTGGCCCGCTGCACTTCACGAATAAATTGGATGATGGCCTGGACTTCCATGCGCCGGATCTGGGGTTGGGGCGGCATGTCGCCAAAGCGCCAATGGTGTTGCCGGGTACCGGCGGTGGCGGCACGCAGGAACGCCCCGTCGCCATGATGGTTGGGTTCGTAAATTCGATGGCGCGGGACAATGGTCAAATTAATCAAAATGATATAACATAACAATATGAATTTGCAGACACAGCCCCACGATACGGCGGGACAGGTCGGCGACCAGGCCACCCTGGTCGCGGCGCAGGGCGTGGCGATATCGTACGCCGGCCGCCAAATTCTGTCCGGTATCGATCTGGTGGTGAACAGGGGTGAAATCGTAACCCTGATCGGCCTGAACGGTTCCGGCAAATCCACCCTGGCACGCATTCTGTTGGGCCTGTTGCAGCCCGAGGCAGGCCAGGTCTGGCGGGCGGACGGGCTGCGCCATGGCTATGTGCCGCAAACGTTATCCATCGACCCCGCCATGCCCCTGACGGTGCGCCGTTTTTTGACCTTGGGCGGCAAGACGGCCGATGACCAGTTGACCGCGACCTTGGCCGAGGTTGGGCTGACGGGCCGTCTGTCGGCCCAAGTGGCCGAACTATCGGGTGGCGAATTGCACCGGGCCATGCTGGCGCGCGCCTTGTTGCGCCGGCCCGATTTTCTTGTTCTGGACGAGCCCATGAGCGGCGTCGACGTGGCCGGGCAGGGGCAATTGTACCAATTGATCGCGGCTATTCGCGATACCTACAATTGCGGGGTGTTGTTGATTTCACATGATCTGCATGTGGTGATGGCGGCGACCGACAGGGTTATCTGCCTGAACCATCATATCTGCTGCACCGGCCGGCCCGACGCCATTGTCGGCGACCCGGAATTTAGGGCCCTGTTTGGTGCGGCGGTGGCGGACCAACTGGCCCTGTACCATCACCATCACGACCATGCCCACCAACCCGACGGCGGCATCGTGCCCCTGGATGGCGGTCACGACGGCGACATGAGCCATGCGGGGCATAGCCATGATTGAGGATTTCATGCTGCGGGCTTTGCTGGGCGGCTTGGGCGTCGCCGGCGTCGCGGGACCTCTTGGTTGTTTCGTGATTTGGCGGCGGATGATCTATTTTGGCGCCGCCCTGGCCCATTCGGCGCTGCTGGGGGTGGGCTTGGGGCTGGCTCTGGGGCTGCCGGCCGATTTGGGTATCGCGGTTTTATGCCTGTTGATGGCCCTGGGCTTTTTGGCGCTGGACCGCGGTCATCTGGTCGCCTCCGACACTTTGCTGGGTATATTGGCGCACACCTCGCTGGCACTGGGTCTGTTGGCCCTGGCCCTGTTGGAGGGTCTGCGGGTTGATCTGATGAGTTATCTTTTCGGCGATATTCTGGCCTTGAACCTGACCGATCTGGCGGTGATCTATGGCCTGATGGCGCTGGTTCTGGGCATTTTGCTGGTCTTTTGGCGGCCTTTGCTGTCGGCGACGGTGGACGCGGAACTGGCCCGGGTGGAAGGCTTGAACACGGGATGGCTGAAATTGCTTTTCACGGTCTTGATGGCTGTCGTCATAGCCATTGGCATGAAAGTGGTGGGTATCCTGATGGTCATATCGCTGCTGATCATTCCGGCCGCGACGGCGCGTAGGCTGGCCGCCAGCCCGGAAGGGATGGCGGCGGCGGCGGCATTGTGCGGGGCCTTGTCCGTGGTTCTGGGACTGTTGGGGTCTTATTGGTGGGATCTGCCGTCGGGCGCGGCAATCGTCGCCGCGGCGGCGGCGTTGTTCTTGTTATCCCTGGGCCTGCCGGTGCGGGCAATAAGGGCAATTTTCAATTGATCGGAGTCGCCTACTCGACATAGGTAATTGGTTCAATTGCTCAGCTGTAAAATTCCGAGCGCATTTCAAAATAAATGCGCTCCTGGCGGAGGCATTGAAATAATGGCAAAGCAGACCGTGGACAATCCATTCGCGCCGCCCGGTCATGACCATGCCAGTTGCATTCTCGCGGCGCTGGATGCGGCCGAGGCGGCCTGCGCGCGGCGCGGTAAACGCCTGACGCCCCTGCGCCGGCGGGTTTTGGAATTGGTCTGGCGCGGCCACCGGCCCGTGGGCGCCTATGATCTTTTGGCCCTGTTGCAGGATGAACGGGGCAGGGTGGCGCCACCCACGATCTATCGGGCCCTGGATTTCCTATGCGCCCAGGGCCTGGTGCACCGCCTGAACTCGTTGCAGGCATTCATCGGTTGCGAGCATATGGGGGAGCGGGAAGATGGCAGCCACGCGGCGCATTTCTTGATCTGCCAGGATTGCGGCGTTGCCGTCGAAGTGCGGGATGGTCAGCTGGACGGCGCCATTAGCGGTTTGGCTGGGCGCGCCGGGTTCGCCATCGCCGAGGAGACCATCGAACTCAGCGGTCTCTGTGCGGCCTGCCGCAACTAGAATAGGGTCTTTGATGGGCGGTATAATTTGGCTGGCGTCCTACCCAAAATCAGGCAACACATGGTTGCGGGCTTTCCTGCACAATCTGTTGCGCAATCCTGATCAGCCGGCGGATATCAATAAACTGGATCAATTCTGCCTCGGGGACTCCCAGGCAAACTGGTACAGCCATGTGGCGGATGGCCGTAAACCCATGGATATGCCGCCGGAACAGGTTGCCCCCCTTCGTCCCCTGGTGCACCAGGCCTTTACCTCGACCCATCCCGATACAGTTTTCGCCAAAACCCATAATATCATGGCAGAGGCCTATGGGGTGCCCCTGGTGACCATGGAATATACCGCCGGGGCCATTTATGTGGTTCGAAACCCCCTCGATATGGTCATCTCCCTGGCCGATCACTTCGGCAAAAGCCTCGATGGCGCCATTGCCATGTTGGCTGATCCCAATGCCGGCACGCCCAGCAACGCAAACAATGCCTTCGAATTCTATGGCACCTGGTCGCAGCATGTCGCCTCTTGGACGGCAAGGCAAAGCGACGCCCTGATGTGGCTGCGTTATGAGGACATGGGGGCGGAACCGCGGCGAATTTTCCGCGAAACCGCTAAATTCCTCGGCCTTGACCCGCCCGATACGCGATTGGACAAGGCCATCCGTTTTTCGTCTTTCAAGGTGCTGCGGGCCCAGGAAGCCAGGAGTGGTTTTCGCGAGCGCAGGGCCCATTCCGAACGTTTTTTCCGCTCCGGGAAATCCCGGCAATGGCACGGCGTCTTGTCCAAGACGCAAGTAGACGCGGTGATTTCAGCCCATCACGGGCAAATGGAACGCTTCGGTTATCTGCCGTAGAGCGTTTCCGGGCTATTGTGGGTCATTTGATGGCGACCCTAAGCCATTCGGGTAGGCGCGTTGCGCAGCGCGATATGGTATATCGGGCAAACGGCGCAACGCATCCGAATGGCTTAGGGTCGCCACCGAAGGCCGCCCACCAAGGCCCCGTGGCTGCGTTGCGGTTCTTGGACGATGTCCCACATCGACCTGCGAACCGCGCCTACCCACGGGGCCTTGGTGGGCGGTCAAATGACCCAGAATAGCCCGGAAACGCTCTGGATCCGGCAACCGGCTAGAATTCATCCGTGGGCAGACGCGGCACTTCGATCATTCGCGGCGGCCTGCCGTCTTCATGGGCCTGCCACATTAACTCGTATGCGGCCTCTAAATGCCGGGTCAGGCGCTTTGAATTGAATAGGGGGTGGTCATCCCGTGTCGCCACCAGTTCGGCTTTGACTCTCGCCAGGCTGTCGCGGTCGTCGGCGAAAGCAAAGGCCGTGGCCTCATATTCCTCGATCCGGTAGGTGATCAAATCTTGCTGCCCGATCGCGGCAAGCAGGGTCGCGCCATTGCGTGATTGCGGGGTGGGACCGGCTAGGGTCAGCACCGGGACGCCCGTCCAAAGACAGTCCACCGTGGTGACACCGCCGCCATGATAGAAGTTATCCAGGGCCAGATCCGCGAAGGGCAGCCGCGCCAGATGTTCGGGATGGGGGATTTTATCCGCGAAAATCAATCGATCCGGATTGACGCCCCGGGCCGAGGCCTCTTTCCGGAGGTTTTCCGTGCTGGTTGCGGTGCCACGGATCAGCCACAACACCGCATCTGGTATTTTGCGTAACAACCGCATCCAGATGGCGAAAATTTTCGGCTCGATTTTATAGTGAATGTTGAAATTGGCGAAGACAAAGGCTCCTTCGGGCAGGCCGTAGTCAGCCCGGCTTGGTCCCTCGATGGCAATCGGTGCACGCTGCGTGGCCATGAAGGTATCGGGCAGATAGACAAGATTTTCCGTGAAATAGGGCCGTTGTTCAGGCGGCACTTGGTGGTGATCGGTAATAAGATAGTCGAGGAATTGCGCCCCAATCGTTGCCGAAAAGCCAAGATAATGGGCCTGTATGGGGGCCGGCCGTAGCGCCAAAAGCGAAAGTTGCCCGCCCTTGGTATGTCCCGCCAGGTCGATCAGGATATCAATTTCATCGTCATGGATCAGTTGTGCGGAATACTCGAAGGAATAGTCGACCAAGTTGTGATAGCCGTGAAAACGCTCGCGCAGGGCATCGGTCATATGATCATCCCCCCCCGCATGCAGGGCATAGCCATGGGTCTGGAACCGCTCCGTATCGTGATTGTCCAGAATGCCTTTGAAGGCCACCGACACGCTGTGAAAGCGAAAATCCGGCGATACATAACCGATGCGGATGCGCTTGTGCGGTTTCAGGCGGTTATAGTTAAAGCTCAGCTCCTGGGCTGATTCAGCCACATAATCAGCGTTGCGCCGGGAAATCTGCTCCGCCACCGCTTGCCGTAGGGCCATGGAGAATTCGCCGGGCAGACTTTGCAGGGCAAAAGCGGACAACGCCACCGGGCCGTCGCTGGTCAATTCCTCTTCGGTGTTGGTGCGGATCTTTTCCACCACCGAATGCAGGTTGGACCAGCTGCATTGCTGCATCAGGGAATGCGCCAGGAAGGGATAAATGACGTTATAATCGGGTTTAACCCTGAGAGACTGCATAAATGCCAGGATGGATTCGTCCCAACGGTTGATGCTTTGCAACAGGCTGGCCAGGTTGAAATAACCTTCGGCCAGATCCGGGCTGACTTGCAACAGTTTGCCATAGGCCGCGATGGCCTCGTCAATATGACCGACGGCCGCTTCCGAAATGGCTAGATTGTTCAGCGCTTCTGGATATTCGGGATTTATCTCCAGACCTTTGCGAAAACTTTTTACAGCTTCTTCATGCCGGTTTTGAGTCTGCAGAGTTAGACCCATGCCATTGTAAATATTGTATAATTCAGGCTCTGACTGGAGCGCGCCCTCGAATGCCGCAACCGATTCCGCCAACCGTCCCATACCCCGCAGGGTATTTCCCAGGTTGCAGGCGACGAGCGCCTGATCGGGCTGTAATTGCAATGAACGGCGATAGCTCGCAACGGCATCATCCTTGCGGTTCAAGGCAACCAGGCTATTGGCGATGTTATTATGGGCTTCGCCAAAGCCCGGCCGCAGTTCGATTGCCTTGGAATACTGTTCGGCCGCCTCGGCGTGCCGTTCGAGGGATTGCAGCGCGTTGCCGTAACTATTGCGGTAATCCGCCAAATCTGGCTGGCCGTCACAGGCAAGTGCAAATGCGGGCGCCAATTCCTCGAAACGTGACTGTTGGAAATACAATGTCCCAAGATAAAATGCGGTCAAAGTGTTGTCCGGGTCCAGTTCGGCCGCCCGAGACAGCGCCTGTTCGCTTTCATCGAATAATTCCATTGTTAAGAGTAGACTGCCCATGCAGTTCCACGCTTCGATGAAATTTGGCTCCAGCGCCAGGGCCCGTTCCAATGCTTCCCGTGCGTCTCCATTTCGGTCCAGGCGCATGAGAGCCAAGCCAAGATCCGCATGGGCCGCGCCCCATTCGGGAGCGATTGCGATGGCTTGTCGAATAGCCTCGATGGCGCCCTCGGGATCGCCGATAGATAGTAGAATATTGCCATAATTCTTATAAGCGTTGGAATTCTCCGGATCGATGCGCAGGGCGGCCTGGTAACTTTCCTTGGCCTCGTCCCTATGGCCGGCCGCCAGTAGAACGGTGCCCAGATTATTGTGGGCGTTGGCGATATTGGGATCGATACTGATGGCCTCGCGGTAGCATGTGATGGCCTGCTCATTTTCACTCTGCTGATAGAGCAGATTTCCCAAATTTACATGCGCGGCCGCCAGCAAAGGGTTCTCGGCCAGCGCACGCCGGTAGCTGTCCGCCGCTTCGTCCCGCCGCCCTAATTGTGAGTCGGACCCGATTTCCTTGGACACAGAATTGGCTTAATCGAAGTGTCCAAGGAGGACCGGAACATGACCGATAATTTTGAGAAGAAAGTTGCTGTTGATGGGCCTGTGGTAAATGCGGGCGAGCTTGGCTCGT
>JAKZRK010000167.1:0-33729 GCA_047518225.1 Alphaproteobacteria bacterium
GCTCGGATGCCCCATCACCGCCTCCAGGGCCGCGCGTTCCTCGATGCTCAGAAATCCACCGCGAATCATGACCGCGAGAAGAATCGATCCGCAGCCGGATTGCCAGAACTTTTTCGGGTCTGCGGGGAGTCGGGGTATATCTCGCTACATAGCTACGAGGTCGCGCAGAACACGACCGAAACACCGCGGCAGACGGAATACCGGTTGTTCGCACAGGTCACCCGGGCTTTGATGGAAAGCCAGAAAAAGAGCGCGGCTTCGCCGTTGGCCAAGGCTATCCATTGGAACCGCCGGCTTTGGCTGGCGCTACAGGCGGATTGCGCCCTGGATCACAACGTTCTGCCCGAAGAGACCCGCGCCGGGATCATCTCTCTGTCCATCTGGGTGGATAAACATTCGCGCAAGGTATTGCGAGGTGAAGCCGAGATCGAGCCGTTGATTGACGTCAACCGTTCCATCATGGATGGGTTATCGGCCTAACCGCGGGCAGCCAAGAAATAAAGCCAGTCTCGACCCGGACGTCAACCGCGTCCGACCCCGATGACCGCCCGGTCAACAAAGTTGGCCGGGCGGTTGCGTTCGTGGCTATCATCTACCGGGATCCGTGGCCGGCCCGCCGCCGCAGTTCCGGTTTTTAGACCCCGCCCGGATCTTGCGTTAGATTGTCGCCGCCATTATGTGGCGATGACTAGGGATCGGGGCGATAGAGGTTGGCAATGGCGTTGCGTCTGAACGATTTACCACTACCTATCTGGCTGCTGCTGGCGGCCGTACTGTTGGGGGCCAGGCCGGCCGCGGCCGAGGCCGCCGCCGGGTCCATCCACAAGGTCACGGTGATCACGGCCCAGGCGCGGCATCAATTTCACGTGGAATTGGCCGCCACGGCAGAGGCCAGGCGCAAGGGCTTGATGTATCGGAGGGATCTGGCGGACGACGCCGGGATGCTGTTCATTTTTCCGGCCGGCGGCCGGCTCGGTTTCTGGATGAAAAACACCTTGATCCCGTTGGACATGCTGTTCATCGCCGGCGACGGCCGCATCGTGTATGTGCATCATAACGCCCAGCCCCATTCCTTGACCCCGATTACGCCCAACGAGGACGCCATGGCGGTATTGGAGATTAATGGCGGGCTTAGCCGCCGTCTGGGCATTGCCGCGGGCGACCGGGTTTTACACCCCAGTCTGACCGGCCGCTAGAGCCGGATAGGACGCCGGTCCTCGCGACAGGCGGGATATTATTCGAAAATCGACTCCGCCAATTTTTGCGCCAGGGCGCCGGCCACGCGGCGGCGGTAATGGGGCGGCGTCATGCCGGTGTTCATGGCCTTGGCCTGGCCGCGCACCACATCCCGCAATTCTTCCAGACAAGGGTCATCGGCCTTGCGGCCGATAAATTTGTCCAGGCCGCGTACCAGGAAGGGCAGGGGCGAGACCCCGGTCAGGCCAACGCGCAGATCGGCAATCTTTTCGTCCCGCAGACCCATGCGCACGGCAACGCCCGCCAGCGGAAATTCGATGGAGCCACGGACCCGGGATTTGGCATAGCCTGTCGATATGGGTATTGTCGGTTTCGGCACATGCACCGCGACCAGCAGTTCGCCCTTGCTCAAGGTCAGATGATCCATGCCGTCGTTGCGGTACATATCCGCCAGGGCAATGCGGCGGCGGCCGTCCCGGCCGGCCAGTTCGACCTCGGCATCGAACAGCAAAAGGGCCGGGGCCACATCGCCGGAAAAGGCGGCGAAGCATATCTTACCGCCGGGCGCGACGTGGCAGATATCGCCCCGATGCTTTAGGCAATAATTGTTCGCGGCGCGCCACCATTCGCTTTGATTATAATAGACACAGCGGGTATCGAGGCACAGGTTTCCGCCCAATGTGCCGTATTCCCGGTGGCTGGGGCCGGCCACCACACCGGCGGCCTGGGCCACGGCCGAAAAATGTTCCCGCAACAGCCCGCTTTCGGCCAATTCGCGAAGGGTCACGGCGCCGCCGACGCTGATTTCGCCGGGGCCGTCTGTAATCGCGTGCATCTCGGCGATGCCGTTCAGGTAGACCAAGCTATCGGGGCGTTCGATGCCACGGCGGATATTGACGAGAAGGTCGCTGCCCCCCGCCAGATAGCGGCCCGATGGCGCGGCGTCATGCAGCTTGGTGGCTTCTTCCACGGTGGCCGGGTGATGCAGGTGCATTTCGGGAAGGTATTCCATCAGGCAACCTTCCCGCCGGCACTGGCGGCCGCCCGCTCGTCGCGGGCCTTTTTTTCCAGCAGATCCAGCAGCCGATCGGGCGTCAGGGGAAGCGCGGTCGCCCGCACGCCCATGGCATCGGCAACGGCGTTGGTCAGGGCGGGCAGAAAGCCGGTCAGGGAACCTTCGCCGGCTTCCTTGGCGCCAAAGGGGCCGTGGGGATCGTTGGCCTCGATAATGCCGACTTCGATAGGCGGCGATTCAACGATGGTGGGGACACGGTAATCCAACATATTAGCGTGTAGAGGCAGGCCGTCGTGAAAGCGGGTCTCCTCGGACATGGCCTGTCCCATACCCATCCAGACGGAGCCCTGGACCTGGCCTTCCACCGCCAGGGGGTTCAAGGCCTTGCCGCAATCATGGGCAACCCAGACCTTGTCCACCGTGATCTCCGCCGTATGGGGATCGACCGTGACCTCGACCACCTGGGCGGCATAGCTGAACGCCATGGTGCCGCCGATCGCCGCGCCGCGGTATTTCCGGCCGCCCCAGGATTCGGGAATGGTGTCGTAAGTGCCCTTGACGGCAAGCGTACCTTCGCCCTTCAGGGCCTCCATCACCACTTCCTCGAAGGTCAGGCCCTGGTCCTGTTGGCCACCGCGATAGATCTCGCCCAGGCATTCCACGTCCCCCGGCGCGATTTCCAGCTTCCTGGCGGCGGCCTCGATCAACAGGGCTTTCAGATTTTGCGCCGCATCGATGGAGGCGTTGCCCACCATGAAGGTGACCCGCGAGGAATAGGAACCATTATCCTTGGGCGTCAGGGCACTGTCGGCGGCGATCACCCGGATCCGGCCCATGTCCACGCCCAGGGTTTCCGCGACGCATTGCGCCATCACGGTAGAGGAGCCCTGGCCGATTTCCGCCGCCCCGGTCAAAAGCGTGATCGAGGCGTCCCAATCGACCCGCAAATGGATCGTCGCATGGGGTTCGCCGGTCCAGTGCTTGGGCTTGGAAGCGCCGGAAATATAATGCGAGCAGGCCATGCCCAAACCCTTGTTGGGCCCCAATTTGCCCTTGCGCCGCTTCCAGCCACTGGCCTTTTCAACCCAATCCAGGCACTGATCCAGACCATAGCTGTTCACCAGCAAATCATTCTCGGTCATGGTCGGGGCCACCAATAAATTGGCCCGGCGCACCGCAAAGGGATCCAGGCCCAGCTCCGTCGCCATGCCGTCGATAAGGTTTTCAAAGGCAAAGCGGGTCTTCACCGTGCCATGGCCGCGAAAGGCGCCGCAGGGCGGGGTGTTGGTCAGTACGCGATAACCTTGAAATCGGGCGGATACGATGTCGTAGATGCCATAAATCAACGAGCCCGCATATAAAATGGTCACGATGCCATAGCCGCTATAGGCGCCGCCCCGTTGTTGGGCGGAAAAGTCAACGGCGGTGATGGTGCCGTCCTTTTTCATTCCCACCTTCATCGTGATGTGGGATTCGGGCCGGCCGCGATGGGTGATAAACGTCTCCTCCCGGCTCAACACCAATTTCACCGTGCCCCGCGCCTTCCGCGCCAGCAGACCGGCGATCAGGTCGCTTTGCAGGGTTTCCGTGCGGCAACCGAAACCGCCCCCGATATGGGGCTTGATCACGCGAATATGAGAATCAGCCATGGCCATGGTGCGGGCCAACATCTTGTGCACATAAAACGGCACCTGGGTCGAGGGCCAGATGGTCAGCCGCTCACGAGCCGCGTCATACTCGGCAAAGGCGGCGTGAGGTTCCATCTGGACTTGGCAGACTTCCGCGCAATGGAAATCAACCTCGCGCACCAAATCGGCCTCTGCCATGCCGGCGTCCACATCGCCTAGATCGAATTCAACCTCGCGCTCGATATTCCCGGGCTTGTCGTCGTGCAGATCCATCGCACCTTCGGCGCGGGCCTCTTCCGCCGTGAAATAGGCGGGCAGTTCCTCGTAGGTGACTTCGATCAAATCCAGGGCCCGTTGCGCCGTGGCGACATCCACGGCCGCCACCGCCGCCACCGGTTCGCCGCAATAGCGGACCCGGTGACGGGCCAGGGCCCATTCGTTCATGGCAATGGGCAGGACGCCATAGCTATCGGCGCAGTCGGCCGCCGTCACTACGGCCTGTACGCCGGGCAGGGCCTCGGCCTTGCTGGTATCAATGGCAACGATATTGGCGTGGGCCACGGGGCTGCGCAGAACGCGGCCCACAAGTGCGTCCGCCGCCTGGAAATCAGCGGCATACATGGCCTTGCCGGTGGCCTTTTCCGGGCCGTCGATCAGGGGTTTTGCGATGCCGATGGACTGTATGGGGGTCATCTCGTTCATGCCGCCAACTCCCGTGCCGCGAACTGCACCGCCTCGATGATCTTCACATAGCCCGTGCAGCGGCAGATATTCGCGGCCAGGGCAGCGCGGATGTCCGTTTCACTGGGATCCGGGTTGCGGCGCAACAGCGCTTCCGACGCCATGATCATGCCCGGCGTGCAAAAACCGCATTGGGAGCCCAGTTTTTCGTTAAAGCCGCGCTGGATAGCCGTCAATCGGCCGTCCCGTGACAGCCCGTCGACGGTTTCCACCCTGGAATTCTGGCAGGTCGCCGCCAGCGTCAGGCAGGCATGGCGCGGCCGGTCGTCGATCAACACCGTACAGGCGCCGCATTCACCACCATCACAGCCGATCTTGGTTCCGGTCAGACCGGCCTTTTCCCGCAGATAATCCACCAGCAGCATGTTGTCGGCAACGACATCATCGCGGGTGACACCGTTGACGGTCAGGGAAAGGGTGGTTTTCACGGAATTTCTCCTGCATGGATGTTCCGGTTCAGGCGATAGGTATTATAGCCAATTATTGTTGGGTACCCAAACAATAATTGGCTATAATACGGATTAATTCAGGTCCGGGATTTCGGCGGCGGCCTCAAACTCCAGCCAGAAGCGCTCTCGGCCTGACAGTGGAAACCACCGCCAGGCTTGTTCGGGGGCCGCTTGTTGAGCGGGTCTTAAGCCGTGACGATGGGCAGGGCGATCATCACCAGGCCGGCAATGGAAACCGCCCAAATGGCGGTGCGAAGCCACGGTATGCCGATCACGTAGACCGCTGCGTGGACAAGCCGGGCAATGACAAAAATCTGCGCCCCAAGGGCCGTATTGGCATCGTTCAGACCGGCCAACTGCACGGTCAACACCAACGCCGCGAACAAGACCAGGTTCTCCAGCATGTTCCGATGCGCCCGCCCGGCGCGGCCGGCCATGCCGGTAAGCACCACATTTTCCCGATTGCCCGCGATCGCGGGCAGGCCGACTTCTATCGTCGACAAAAGCGCGGCCACCACGACTTGGCCGAAGGTCAAGACCACGGCCCAGAACAACATCGACAATTCAACAGTCATCTTATTTCCCCGTGAAATTAATGAATATTAACCATAGATATTGTGACACGTGGCAGATTATACACCAAATATAGACAGAACCCAAGCAAGAAGGTGATGCTAGGCGGCGCGGGCGGCGGTTGAATTCACGGCGCCTATGGGTCTGTTCGCAAACTTGGCAAACCGATGCCCGCGGCATCAAAGCCGCCATCGACGGCCAGGATCTGTCCGGTGATATAGCCCGGAAGCGTTCTGGGTATCAGGCTGGGCGGAATACGGGCAGGGTCAGTTTATCGGTGGCATCCTCATAATCCAATTGCACCGGCAGGCCCACGCAAAGCTGGTCCGCGTCCACATCCCTGACCTGGGCACATATGCGCACCCCTTCGTCCAGATCCACCGTGACCAGTATCAAGGGCAGATTGCCAAGGAAGCCCGGGTGAAAGGCATGATGGGAAATCGTCCAGCTATGCACCTTGCCCTGGCCACTGGCGCGGACCCAGTCTACTTCCATGGAATAGCAGCTGTCACAGACCGGGCGGGGGTAATGTCGAATCTTGCCGCAATCGGCGCACCGTTGCAGGCGCATGGCGTGTTCTTTCAGGCTGTCCCAGAACGGTTTGCTGTCCCGGTTCAGGGGCGGCATGGGTTTGTCGTAAGTGCTATCTGGCGTGGTATCCGACAGGGTATCTGACATTGTTCTAGTTCCGCATGATGGCGACGGCGCCATCTCCCATATCGCCATAACCGGTGACCAGGCCGATTTCGGCGTTGGCCACTTGGGCCTTGCCGCCATTGCCCCGCAACTGTTTGACCAGTTCGCAGACATGATTCATGCCGACGATGTGGGATTGCGAGAGCAATCCGCCATGGGTATTGATAGGCAGTTCGCCGTCCAGCGCGATGCGTCCGTTGGAGACGAAATCACCGCCTTCGCCCTTTTTGCAAAAGCCCAGATCTTCCAACTGGCACATCACGATATAGGTGAAGCAGTCATAGATTTCGGCGACGTCAATGTCCTTGTGGCTGACACCGGCCATGCCGAAGGCCCGCGGCGCCGCCTTTGCCGTGCCAAGGGTGGTTATGTCCGGGCGTTGGGTGATGGTGGAGGGGGAGTCGGGATGACCCTCGGCCACGCCCATGATGTAGATGGGCTTTTGCGCCAAATCCTTGGCCCGCTCCGCCAGGGAAATCACCACCGCCGCGCCGCCGTCGCTTTCCAGGCAGCAATCGAACAGCCGAAGCGGGTCGGAGATCATGCGGGAATTCTGATGATCCTCGATGGTCATGGGTTTCCGCATCACCGCGTTGTCGTTCAGGATGGCGTTCGAACGCACGGCCACCGCAATCTCGGCCAACTGGCGCGAGGTGGTGCCATACATCTCCATGTGCCGCCGCGCCATGTGCGCGTAAAGCTGTGGCGGCGCGATATTGCCCGACGGCATTTCATATTCGCCGATGGCGCGGAATTGCGGCATGGCGGCGGCCCGGGCGCCAATGCGCTCGCCCGAGGAGCCGTTGCGCCCAATGGGGATCAGCACGTGGTTGGCCACGCCGGCGACCAGGGCTGAAACCGCCGCCTGGATGGCGGCGACCGCGCTGGCCCCGCCCAGGGGCGTGGTGGCGGAAAAGCGCAGATCCTGGATGCCCAGGTTAGTGACGAATTCCTCCGCCACGACCTCAAGGTTGCCATAGGGGATCACGCCGTCGATATCGGTGGGCTTCAGGCCCGCATCCGCGATCGCCTTCAGGGAAGCCTCCATCTGCAGGGCGACGACCGATTTGCCGGAATTCTTCGAATAAACCGTCTCACCGATCCCGGTGACCGCACATTTGTCCATGAGAGACATCATTGGTTTCCTCCGCATGCATTTATCGGAATTGATTGCCGCCATTATCCAGCAAGCTGGGCGGCTTCGCCAGCAAATTGCGTTTTGGGCCGCTGGACTTACCGCTCGGCCCGGCGTAATAAGGGCGCCGCCCACGGTGGAGCGGTGAAGATGGGATGCTTGACGTGACATCGCGCGAAGATCAATACCTACGAATTATGAGCTTGCCGGGCATATGCGCCGGCTGGGACGGTATTGGTGCCGCCTGTACGTCCCGATGTTGCGCCTGACCTGAATAGGCGCTGCGCCGTGAAAAAATCCGGTGCGAACAAACAAAACATCTGAAAAATTTCTACGGGACCATTCCCGATGCCCCAATTGAAAATTCATAATACCGCCACCCGAAGCAAGGAAACCTTCACTCCCATGCGGGCCGATGAAGTGCGCCTGTATGTCTGCGGTCCCACGGTTTATGACCTCGCCCACGTGGGCAATGCCCGCCCGGTCGTGGTCTTCGATAGTTTCGTGCGGCTGCTACG
The DNA here is from genome assembly GCA_047518225.1 of Alphaproteobacteria bacterium. Taxonomy (GTDB): domain Bacteria; phylum Pseudomonadota; class Alphaproteobacteria. The sequence goes on from JAKZRK010000167.1 coordinate 7,953, forward strand.
CCGCCACTACGCCAGGGTTACCTACGTGCGGAATATCACCGACATCGACGACAAGATTATCAGCCGGGCGCAGGAGCGCGGACAGAGCATCGCTGAAGTGACGGCCAAGACCACGCAGGTTTTCCACGACGACATGGCGGCCTTGAACGCCCTGCCGCCGGATCACGAGCCCCGTGCGACGGATTATGTCGACGGTATGATCGTGATGACCGAGACATTGATCGACAAGGGCCACGCCTATGCCGCCGATGGCCATGTCCTGTTCGATACGACGTCCATGGATGACTACGGCGTATTCGCCAAACGCAGTCAGGACGAATTGATCGCGGGCGCCCGGGTCGAGGTGGCGCCCTACAAGCGCAATGACACGGACTTTGTCCTATGGAAGCCATCGGACGATCAACAGCCTGGCTGGGACAGCCCCTGGGGCAAGGGCCGGCCGGGCTGGCATCTGGAATGCTCGGTCATGGCCGAGGCGCTGTTGGGTAAAACCTTCGATATTCATGGCGGCGGCATCGATCTGATCTTTCCCCATCACCAGAATGAACTGGCGCAAAGCACCTGCGCCCATGATGGCGCCGCGTTTGCAAACTACTGGATGCATAACGGCCATGTAACCGTTGGCGGCGAGAAGATGTCGAAGTCACTGGGCAATTTTCTCACCGTTAATGATCTATTGGCGGAGCAGCCGGGCGAGGCGATCCGTTTAACATTGCTTTCGGCGCACTATCGTCAGCCGTTGGACTTCACCAAGGATCTGGTTGCCGAATCCCGGCGCATCCTGGACCGCTGGTACCGCGCCATGGGCGATGTGGACGCCGCCGCCGATCTGCCCGAAGCGGTAGAGGCCGCCTTGTGCGATGACCTGAACACGCCCAAGGCCATTGCCGAGATGCATCGCCTGGCCGATCAAGCCATGGCGGGCGACAGCGCGGCGGCGTCTTCGCTGAAAGCCGTAGGCGAAGTATTGGGCCTGCTGCAAGCCACGCCGGAGGCCTGGTTCCGCGGGCAGGGGGGCGATGACGATCTGTCGGCTGAAGCCATCGAAGCTTTAATTGAACAGCGGCGTCAGGCGCGCCAGGACAAGGACTTCGCCACCTCCGACCGCATTCGCGATAAATTGGCGGAGCAGGGCATCATATTGGAAGACGGCGCGGGCGGGACGGCCTGGCGGCGCGGGGGATAGGGTGATGGCGAAAGAACGGCTTTATATATTCGATACCACTTTGCGCGATGGGGCCCAGACTTCCGGCGTCGATTTCTCGGTCGAGGACAAGCGCGCCATCGCTGAGGCCCTGGACCGTCTGGGCGTGGACTATATCGAAGGCGGCTGGCCCGGCGCCAATCCGACCGATACCAGCTTTTTCGAGAACCCGCCTAACCTGAAGCATGCCATTTTTACCGCCTTTGGCATGACCAAACGGCCCGGCCGCAGCGCCGACAATGATCCGGGCCTGGCGGCCGTCCTGGGCGCCCCCGTGGGGGCGGTCTGTCTGGTAGGCAAGACCTGGGACTATCATGTGGACGTGGCCCTGGGCATCGAACAATCCGAGAATGTGGCGATGATCGGCGAGTCCATCGCCGCCTCTATCGCCAAGGGCCACGAGGCGCTGTTCGATGCGGAGCATTTCTTTGATGGCTACAAGGCCAATCCGGACTTCGCCCTGGCCTGCCTGCAATCGGCCCTGGATGCCGGCGCCCGCTGGATCGTGCTGTGCGATACCAACGGCGGCGCCCTGCCCCATGAAATAGCCCGCATTGTCGCCGAGGTGGCCAAACGGATTCCCGGCGATCGTCTGGGCATCCATTGCCACAACGATACCGGCAACGCCATCGCCGGCAGCCTGGCGGCGGTACGGGCCGGGGTGCGCCACATTCAAGGCAGCCTGAACGGCCTGGGCGAACGCTGCGGCAATGCGGATCTGGTCGCCCTGATCCCCACCTTGAGCCTGAAACCGGGCTTTGCCGAGAATTTCGAAACCGGCATCGACGCCCACGGCCTGCGCCAGTTGACCGCGACCTCGCATTTGCTGGACGAATTGTTGAACCGGGCGCCCGCGCGCCAGGCGCCCTATGTGGGTGCCTCGGCGTTTGCCCACAAGGGCGGGCTGCATGTCTCCGCCGTACTGAAAAATCCCCGGACCTACGAACACATCGAACCGGAATTGGTGGGCAACAGCCGCCAGGTATTTGTCTCCAATCAGGCGGGCCGCTCCAACATCTTGGCCCGCTTAGCCGAGATCGGTATCGAGATCGATGCCAAACACGCAATGGTCGACCGTCTGCTGGAAGAAGTGAAACAACGGGAATTCGAGGGCTATGCCTATGACGGGGCCGAGGCGAGTTTCGAGTTGATGGCCCGGCGCGTCATGGGCCAGGTGCCGGACTATTTTGAGGTTAGCAGTTTTCGCGTCATGGTCGAAAGGCGCCACAACGCCAGGGGTGAGTTGATCACCGTCTCGGAAGCGACCGTGAAGATGTCCGTGGATGGCCGCGAGATCATGTCCGTGGCGGAGGGCAACGGTCCCGTCAATGCCCTGGATAATGCCCTGCGCAAGGATATCGGCCGCTTCGCCGCCAATATCGCGGATTTGGATCTGGTCGATTTCAAGGTGCGGATTTTGGACGGCGGAACGGGCGCGGTCACCCGCGTGCTGATCGAAAGCGCCGACGGTCAGGGCGGACGCTGGTTCACGGTGGGGGTATCGCCCAATATCGTGGATGCCTCGTTCCAGGCCCTGTTGGACTCCATCACCTACAAATTGTTCAAGGATGGCGCCAAGGCGCCCTAGGTTCGCACCGTGGCCGGCACCGATTCAAGCAAACAAGCCGTTACCCTGGGGCCCACCCCGGCGATCATTCTGGTGCGGCCGCAGATGGGCGAGAATATTGGCGCCGCGGCCCGGGCCATGAAGAATTTCGGCCTCGACCGCCTGCGCCTGGTTGCCCCCCGCGACGGCTGGCCCAATGAACGGGCCCAGGCCATGGCCAGCCGGGCCGATGACATTCTGGATCAGGCCACGTTGTACGATGACAGCGCGGTGGCGGTGGCGGATTTGCATGCGGTCTATGCCACCACGGCGCGGGCGCGCGAGATGGAGAAGCCTTGCCTTGCCCCGCGCCAGGCGGTGGCGGACATGCGCCGCCGCCTGAGCCAGGGGCAGCAGGTCGGCATTCTGTTCGGGGGCGAGAAGGCCGGCCTGGACAATGACGATGCCACCCTGGCGCAAACCATCATCCAGGTTCCCGCCAATCCGGCCTTTTCCTCCCTCAACCTGGGCCAGGCGGTGTTGGTGGTGGCCTATGAATGGTTCATCTCCGGCCCCTTGCCGGAAATGGAGCCGGTGGGTGACGGCCTGCCTGCCAGCCTGGACGAATTGGCATTTTTCGAAAACCGGTTGGAGGATGAGTTGACCCGCCACGGCTTTCTCAAACCGCCCGAGAAGCGACCCTCCATGATGCGCAACTTGCGCAATATCTTTCGCCGCGCCGATTTGACCGGCCAGGAAGTGCGCAGCCTGCATGGCGTGATCTCGGCCCTGATCCGGCGCGACGGGGACGCGGGAGTTTGAGGCCATCCCCTTGGCTGAATTGTTTAAACTTGCCATTTGACTTGCGCCCGTGGGTTGGTATAACTCGCGCCACCTTGCGCGCCCCATCATATTCATTCTTCGCTGGCTGGCGCCTGTGTGAGTAGACCCCATTGTTGAGAGACCGAATTAGATGACGAAGCGACTGCGCTCGAAATACAAGTTGAACCGCCGCTTGGGCGAAAACCTGTGGGGCCGGCCGAAAAGCCCAGTGAACAAGCGCGACTATCCCCCGGGGCAGCACGCCCAGATGCGCCGGCGCAAACCGTCTGATTACGGTATTCAACTTGCCGCCAAGCAAAAGCTGCGCGGCTATTACGGCAACATCACGGAAAAGCAGTTCCGGCGCACCTATGACGAGGCGGTGAAGGTCAAGGGCGACACCACCGAGGGCCTGATCGGCCTGTTGGAGCGGCGCCTGGACGCGGTGGTCTACCGCATGAAATTCGTCCCCACGGTGTTCTCCTCCCGCCAGTTCATCAATCACGGCCACGTCCTGGTCAACGGCCGCCGGGTAAATATCCCCTCCTACCGAGTCTCGGAAGGCGACGTGATCGAAATTAAGGAAAAGTCCCGCGAGATGATCCTGGTCCTCGAAGCCATGGATTCCCCTGAACGTGACGTGCCCGAATATATCGACGTGGATTTCGGCAAGCGCCGCGGCACCTTCGTCCGCACCCCCAAATTCGCCGAAGTGCCCTACCCGGTCCCCATGGAGCCGAACCTGGTGATCGAGTATTATTCGCGGTAATTTGTCATAATAATTTGCGTTGCCGGACGGCGGCGCAACTGGCAAGATAAAGGCTACCCAGTGTTAAAACTGGGCGGCTTTTTTTGTTGGAGAAACGGAAATGGCGAAGGTTTTCGGCGTGCTGGTGGCTGCGCTGGCCGTGTGGGGTTGCGTGACGCAAGCGGATGAGCAGGGACAATGGCAGCAGGTTGAGGGCAAGGCGAACTGTGCGGTTTGGGATGAGCATTCACTATTAAACGCGACCGTAACGTGGACAGGCGATTGCGTGAGCGGCAGGGCTGACGGGTATGGCACGGCGGTGTGGCGGTTTTTAGAGGAAGGAGAACGGAAGGAGAGCAAATACACAGGTCAGATGAAGGACGGCAATCCGAACGGACGCGGTGTTTGGGTGGGAGAAAACGGCGACAGATACAATGGTGACTGGAAGAACGGAAAGTGGCACGGAGGCGGTGTTTACGTGTGGGCCAGCGGCGCCAGATACGAGGGCGATTACAGGGACGGCAAGAAACACGGGCGCGGTGTTTTGGTGAGTGTGAACGGTGCCAGATACGAAGGCGAGTTTAGGGACGGCATGGCTCGCGGGCGCGGTGTTAGGGTGTGGGCCAACGGCGACAGATACGACGGCGATTACAGGGACGGCAAGCGACACGGGCGCGGTGTTACGGTGAGCGCGAACGGCGACAGATACGAAGGCGAGTACAGGGACGGCATTGAGCACGGACGCGGTGTTTCGGTGTTTGCGAACGGCAACAAGTACGACGGCGACTGGAAGGACGGCAAGTGGCACGGAGGTGGTGTTTACGTGTGGGCCCGCGGCGGCGCCAGATACGAGGGCGATTTCAAGGACGGTGCGCAGCATGGGCGCGGCGTTCAAGTGTTACCGAACGGCGACAGATACGAGGTAGAAATGAGAAACGGAAAAGTAGTAAGTAAGGTCAAAATTAACTAGAAAAGGTTACACATAATCTACACATGCCGTTTAATACGGTCTAACTCGTTGAATATATTGTGCTAATTTGTCATGCTTTAAATTCCCGCTAACACTCCCGACCAAATGCGTTGCTTAATTGCGAAGGTCGTTGGCAGCAGGTAGAGAACAAGACGAACTGCGTGGCGCCTGGACGCGGTGGTCTACCGCATGAAATTCGTCCCCACGGTGTTCTCCTCCCGCCAGTTCATCAACCACGGCCACGTCCTGGTCAACGGCCGCCGGGTGAATATCCCCTCCTACCGGGTATCCGAAGGCGACGTGATCGAAATTAAGGAGAAATCCCGCGAGATGATCCTGGTGCTCGAGGCCATGGATTCCCCCGAACGTGACGTGCCCGAGTATATCGACGTGGATTTCGGCAAGCGCCGCGGTACCTTCGTCCGCACCCCCAAGTTCGCCGAAGTGCCCTACCCGGTCCCCATGGAACCGAACCTGGTGATCGAATATTATTCGCGGTAATTTGTCATAATCATTTTCGTTGCCGAATGGCAGCGCAACTGGCAAGATAAAAGCTGCCCAGTGTTAAAACTGGGCGGATTTTTTTTGGAGGATTGATCGATGACGCAGGTGGCGAATGGCTTGGCGGTGCTGGTCCTGGCGTTCAGTTTGAATGCGACGGCGGCAATGGCGGACGAAAAATTAGTTAATGAGAAAATTCACAACCAACAATTTGTTGGCAATACGGTGCTTGGAAAAAATGAAGAAACGCTTTGGAAGGTTTATTATAAGAATTCAGAAGAGCGCATAATTGAAACGGCCAGTGGTTTTATCGACGAAGGAAAGCGCTGGTTTAACAGCAGCGGAGAACTTTGTACGGAATGGGATTTATTATACCGTGGCGATACGGTTTGCTACAAACTTTGGATTGAAGGCGATATCATTCGATGGACAGGCCGGTATGGAATAGAGCGGAAAGCAAAGCTGGTCAATGGAAATCACAAAGGCTGGAACGAAGCGGACTGGAAGTACTAAAAAGGGGACGCTACCCTTATGCATCATCCCCCATCTTCGGTCACCTCTGTGGTTCAAAGGTAACGTCCTTATTTTACGATGTAGATTGCGGCGTGGAACGGAACGCAAGCTGGTAAGGCGCAGCACGAAAACGACGGACTTGGCTGAAGCGAAGCTGGCGGCGAAGAAGGAACCGCTTGTCTTATGTGTCGTCTGGTATTCGGCTTGGTCTACGCCTTCATATTGTAGATCGGCTATACTGGTTTCAGCCGGAACCATGGACGCCGGCTCGGGGGATGCGGTGGGGGTAGACAATAGGCGTTTCGTGGCTGGAAGTTCTTGTGGTCGGCGTGGTCGCCAACTTTGTTACGGACATCTATGAATATTTCCTGGAGCGCGGCCTGGGCAAGAACCGCGATTGGCATCTGGTGGGGCGCTGGGTCGCCTATCTGGGCCGGGGCATCTTCAGGCACAACGATATTGACAAAGTCCTTGCCATGCGTAGCGAATTTGCCGTGGGCTGGATTTTCCATTACCTGGTCGGCGTCTACTTTGCCGCGATATATTTGATCATATTGGCGGCGCCTCCGGAACGATTCCCCAGCTTGTGGAACGCCCTGGCATTCGGCCTGATCACGGTGCTGTTGCCCTGGCTGATCCTGACCCCGGGACAGGGCGGTGGTTTTTTCGCGAGCAAAACCGATCGGCCGAATTTCAACCGCATCACCAGCCTGTCCGCGCATGCCGTTTTCGGCATCGGCCTCTACCTCGGCGCCCTGATCTACACCGCTGTCTAGATGCCGCGCCGTCGCCGCGCCCAGGCCGGATCCTCCCCCCGGTGATGGCGGCCATGCCCTGAATTCGCAAATTATTTGGAGGCTCCGATAAAGCCGTGCGCCTCTATCTCTACCGCCAGGCCGGGCCGGGCCAGGGCGGATACCTCGACCAGGGTGGAACAGGGGAAATCGCCCGTGAAGAATTCCCGCCGCGCCTTCCAGACTTCCTCGCGCCGGGTAATATCGGTGACGAAGATGGTGACCTTGATAATATCGTCCATGACCCCGCCCGCGGCCTCCACCAGATGCATGATCTTGACGAAGGTCAGCCGCGCCTGTTCATAGACATCGTCGCCGCCGTTGATGACGCCGCCTTCATAGCCCGAGGTCATGCCGGCGATCTGGATGAATTCGCCCGCGACCTTGCAGTTGGACCAGGTTTCGGGAATAGGTTCGGGGGCTTGGTCTGAAGTAATGCGTTTCATGGGCATGATGAACCTCCTATAACACCGCCTTGGCCAGAACCCGCAGCTCTTCCGAACTGGAAGCGCGGGCCAACAGGGAATGGACTTTTTTCTCCTTGGCGGCCGCCTTCCAATCCTGCAGCCGTTCGGTGATCTTGCCGGCGGGGCCGGACAGGGACACCTGATCGATCAACTCGTTTGGCACCGCGGCCTGGGCTTCCGCCCGGCGTCCGGCCAGGAAGTGATCCTGAATTTCCACCGCCGCCCCTTCATGGCCCAGGCGCTTGGCATAGTCGTTGTAGAAATTCTTGTCGCGGGCGCCCATGCCGCCGATGTACAGCGCCAGGTTTTCCCGCACCGGCTGGCGGCCGGCATCTTCGTCGTCGTTCAGGTTGATGGCGCAGAACGGCGTGATGGCGAAGTCATCCAGGCTTTTACCGCCCCCCGCCTTGGCAAAGCCGTCATTCAGGGCAGCCTCGAAAACATCAAAGCGGTCCGGGTTCATGAACACCGGGATCATGCCGTCGGCGATCTCGGCACTGACCCGCACCCCGGCGGGCGCGATGGTGCCGGTGATGATCCGCAACGAGGGGTCGCCGTGCAGCACGCTCTTCAACGGTTTGCCCAGCCCCGTCGTGCCCGCGCCGGTGTTGGGTATATGATAGTGAAAGCCGTCGTGGGTCAGGGGCGCTTTCCGGGCCAAGATCTTGCGGATAATCTCGATATATTCACGGGTCCGGGTCAGCGGCCGGCCATAGGCCTCGCCATGCCACCCTTCGATCACCTGGGGGCCCGAGGGGCCGATGCCGAGGATAAAACGGTTGCAGGACAATTGTTGCAAGGTCATGGCGGTCATCGCCGCCATGGCCGGGGTCCGGGCCGACATTTGAATGATGCCGGTGCCAACCTTGATCTTGGTGGTTCGGGCCAGAATCCAGGAGGCGGTCGATATGGCGTCCGAGCCCCAGGCCTCCGACGTCCAAACCGAATCAAAGCCCAGATCCTCCGCCTCCCGCACCAGATCCATATCGATTTCAACCTTGGCACCACCCGTGCCCGTGACCAATCCCAGTTTCACGACGCATTCCTCCCAAATCGAAGCACTTACAATGACGAATTTCGACCAATTTATCTGTTGTCGGGTGCCGCGCCTAGTACCAATCGTCGCGCCACCTTGCTAGTCTTCTCCCAAGATTTGGAATTTGACGAGGATACATCCTGCCATGCGCTTCGGAATTATGGTTATGGCCCGCGGTCCGGGCGGCCGGGGCCCAGGGCTGACGGCAATGGCGCAACGGGCCGAGGCCGGCGGCCTGGATATTATCGCCATCAACGATCATGTCGTCGTGCCGGACGGTATTGCCTCCACCTACCCCTACAGCGACGACGGCGTCTGGGCGGGGAAGGCGGTTGGTGAATGTCTGGAGATGGTGACGGCGGCCGCCTTCATCGCCGCGGCCACGGAAAAAATAGAGTTGCTGACATCGGTCATGGTGGTGCCGTACCGCCCGGCGGTGCTGGCGGCCAAGATGCTGGCCACCCTGGACGTGTTGTCGGAGGGGCGCCTGACGGTGGGTTGCGGCGCCGGCTGGATGCAGGAGGAGTTCGCGGCCCTGGGCCTGCCGCCCTTTGCCGAACGGGGCAAGGTGACGGATGAGTACATCGCGGCCTTCCGGGCACTCTGGACCGATGAAGCGCCCGCCATGGCCGGCGAATATGTACAATTTGGCGGTTTGACATTCGAGCCGAAACCCCTGCACCAGCCCCGTCTGCCAATCTGGATCGGCGGCGAGGGCCGGGCCGCGATCCGCCGCGCCGCCCGTGCGGGCGACGGTTGGTATCCGTGCAGCCATAACCCGGCCCATCTCATGGATACACCCGATCGATACGCCCAGGGCCTGACCCGGCTGAATAAGGCGGCGGACAAGCTGGGCCGCGATAGCGCCGAGATTCACCGCGCCTATCTCGCCGTTCGCCCGGTCATGGGCAGGGAACAGCTTGATGGCGAGGGCAACCGGCGGGCCTTTACCGGAACGCCCGATGCCATTCGCGGCGATATCGGAGCTTTTGCCGATGAAGGCGTGGAAACCATTATCTTTCCCAGCCCCGGCAGGGACTTGAGCGAGATCCTGGACGGTATCGCCTGGCTGACCGAAGACGTATTGCCCAGGCCCCGGGCCTGAGCGGCAAATTCAAATAAAATCCGAATAAGGGAATATTCATGACGGGAAATAAGTACAGCATCGCCGTGATCGGCGGTACGGGCGCACTGGGTTTTGGCTTGGCCGCGCGTTGGGCCAAGGCGGGCCATGGCATCATTATCGGCTCCCGCGCCCAGGAAAGCGCCGATCGTGGGGCGGAACGTTTGGCCGCGTTGGTGCCCGAGGCCACCATCAGCGGCCTGGAAAACGGCCCCGCGGCGGCGGCGGCGGACGTGGTGGTCCTAACCGTGCCTTTCGCCAACCAGGCCCCCATGCTGGCGGCTATTCACGCCGGTTGCCAGGGCAAGATCATGGTCGATGTCACGGTGCCCTTGATGCCGCCGAAAGTCCGTACCGTGCACCTGTCACCCCATGGTTCGGCGGCCAAGGGCGCCCAGATCGCCCTGGGCGAGGGCGTGCGGGTGGTCTCTGCCTTTCAGAACGTGGCGGCGGATCATTTGGCCGATCTGGGCCACGATATCGATTGCGATATTCTGGTCTGCGGCAACGACACCGACGCGCGTGAAGTGGTCGTGGGTCTGGCCGAGGATGCCTCCGTGCGGGCCTGGCATGCCGGGCGGATCGAGAATTCCGTGGTGGCGGAGGCCTTGACCTCGGCGCTGATATTTATCAACAACCGTTACAAGATTGCCGGCGCGGGGATTCGTATTACCGGCACGCCCGGCCCGGCCGAAAACGGCGGCGGCTAAGCGCTCATGAAGACATCCCGCATGCAGATGACCGCCCTGCCCGATATGCCCATGGTGCGGCCTGGCGACGATCTGGCCGCCCAAATCGGCGATGCCCTTGTCCGCGCCGGCGAAAGCCTGCAAAGCGGCGATATCCTGGTGTTGGCGCAAAAAGTCGTCTCCAAGGCCAATGGCCGCATTGTCGATCTGCGCGATGTGACGCCATCGCCGCGGGCCGAGGCCCTGGCGGTGGAGGTCGACAAGGATCCGCGCATGGTTGAACTGATCCTGGATGAAGCCGTCGAAGTGGTGGGCAAGCGCCCCGGCGTCCTGGTCGTGGCCCATCGCCTGGGCCTGGTTCTGGCAAACGCCGGTATCGATGCCTCCAACGTGGAGCAGCATGGCGCCTCGGAAAATGTGCTGTTGTTGCCGAAAGACCCCGACGCCGATTGCCGGAACCTGCGGCGGGCCCTGGCGGACAGACATGGTGTCGATGTCGCCGTGATCATCAATGATTCCGTGGGCCGGGCCTGGCGCCAGGGGACCATGGGCCTGGCAATTGGTTCCGCCGGCCTGCCCGCCTTATGGGACTTGCGCGGCGAACCGGATTTGTTTGGCCGGGAATTGCTGGTCAGCGAGGTCGGTTTAGCGGACGAGCTATCCTCCGCCGCGTCCATCCTGCAGGGCCAGGGTAATCAGGGCCAGCCGGTGGTGCTGATCCGCGGTTTGCGGTTTCCCGCATCGGACCAGGGCGCCGATGCGCTGCCCCGGCCGGCGGAGCAGGATATGTTCCGCTTATGAAACAAGGTCCAGTCATTGCCCTGTCGGGTGGCGTCGGCGGTGCCAAGTTGGCGCTGGGCCTCTCGCGCCTGGGCCTTGGCGAAGGGCTGTTGGTGGTGGCCAACACAGGCGATGATTTCGAGCATCTGGGCCTGACCATCTGTCCCGATCTGGATACGGTTACCTATACTCTGGCGGGGTTGAGCGATCAGGCCAAAGGCTGGGGCCGGGCCGATGAGGGGTGGCGCTTCATGGCGGCCCTGGAACAACTGGGCGGGGAAGGCTGGTTCAACCTGGGTGATGGCGACCTGGCATTGCATGTGCTGCGCACCAGCGCCTTGGCCGAAGGCAAAAACCTGACGGCGTCAACCCGGGCCATCACCCGGCAACTGGGCATCAGGGCGCGTATTGTCCCCATGTCGGACGATCCGGTGCGGACCATGGTCCAGACCCCGAATGGCGCCTTGGCGTTTCAGCATTATTTCGTCCGCGACCGCTGTGAACCGGTTGTCACCGGGTTCGTCTTCGATGGCATCGCGGCGGCCCGGCCGCAAGCGGACTTCATGGCGGCGCTGTCCGATCCCGAATTGCGGGCCATCGTCATTACGCCCTCCAACCCGTTTGTCAGTATTGATCCGATCCTGGAACTGCCCGGCGTCCGCGACGCCATGGGCGCGGCCCCGGCCCCGGTGATCGCTGTTTCTCCCATCGTTGCCGGACTGGCCATCAAAGGCCCGGCGGCCAAGATGATGGGGGAACTGGGTATGCCCAGCACCGCCCTGGCGGTGGCCCGACATTATGGCGTTCTGCTGGACGGCTTTATCCTGGACCATGGGGACCAGGATCAGGCCGGCGCCGTTGCCGCCCTGGGCATGCGCCCGCTGGTCACCAGGACGGTGATGGTAAATCTGCAAGACCGGGAAAATCTGGCCCGAGAGGTGCTGGCTCTGGCCGGCGAACTGGGCCCATAGAAGATGTGGGCCGTGGTTCCCATCAAGGGTTTCGATGCCCCGAAACAGCGCCTGGCCGATGTATTGTCGGCGGCGGAGCGCGGGCGCCTGGCTGAACATATGCTGCGCGATGTCCTGGCCGCCCTGATCGATCTGGATGGCGTGTTGGTGATCAGCGGTGACGAGGGGGCCCTGAACATGGCCCGATGGCAGGGTGTCCGCGTGCTGCGCGAACGCCAGCCGGGAGGCTACAGCGCCGCCGTGCGGCAGGCCGGCGAGGTGCTGGCGGCGGAGGGGGTGGGCGCGATGATGCATGTGCCCGGCGACGTTCCCCTGATTACCCCGGCGGAGGTGGCGCGGATCGCCGGCTTGGAAGTGGTGCCGCCCGCCGCCTGCGTGGTGCCTTCGCGCGATCGTGACGGCACCAATTGCCTGGCCCTGTGGCCGCCGGACCTGCTTCAGCCGGCTTTCGGGCGCGACAGTTTTAACCGTCATTGCCAAATAGCCCGTGACAGCGGCGTCGAACCCGCCATATTGGAATTGGACGGATTTGCCTTGGATATTGACACGGCGGACGATCTGCGGCTGTTTTGTACGGGGCATGGTGATTGTGGCAGTTTAAGATATCTGCAAGCATCGGGCATCGCGGCCCGCTTGCTTCGGCAATAGGATGGGGACGAATGGCGTTGACGACTGATTTTGAATCCTGGCGGGACCGGCGGCGGCCGCGGCGGGCGGAGGCCTTGGCCCTGGCCGATGTGTTGGACGCGCCGGATCTGGAGGTATTGCAGACCGCTGCCGCCGCCCTGCGTGATCAGGGCCATGGCCGGCTGATCAGCTATTCACGCAAGGTCTTCATACCCTTGACCCAGTTATGCCGCGACGTTTGCCACTATTGCACCTTTGCCCATCCGCCCAGGCGCGGCCAGCGGGCCTATATGACCCCGGACGAAGTCTTGGCGGTGGCGCGCGCGGGTGCCGAGGCGGGCTGCAACGAAGCGCTGTTCACCCTGGGGGACAAGCCCGAAATGCGTTACCGGGTGGCGCGGGAAGAGCTGGCCGAACTGGGACATGCGACGACGTTGTCCTATTTGCGCGCCATGGCCTTGCTGGTGTTCGAGGAGACGGGCCTGTTGCCGCACCTGAACCCCGGCGTTATGGCGGAGGCCGATTTGGCGGCCCTGCGCGAGGTCTCGGTCTCCCAGGGGATCATGCTGGAAAGCATCTCGCCGCGGCTGATGGAAAAGGGCGCCTGCCATCATGGCTCCCCCGATAAGGAGCCCGCCGCCCGCCTGGCCACCATCGAGGCGGCCGGGCGTCTGGCCATACCCTTCACCACGGGCATTCTAATCGGCATTGGCGAAACCAGGGTGGAGCGGGTGGAGGCCCTGCTGGCCTTGCGCGATCTGCATGACCAATATGGCCATATTCAGGAAATCATTGTCCAGAACTTCCGCGCCAAGGACGACACCCGCATGGCCGATTGGCCGGACGCGCCGTTGGACGAGTTGCGCTGGTCCATCGCCGCCGCCCGCCTGATCTTTGGCCCGGATATGCATATTCAGGCGCCGCCCAATCTCAGCCCCGGCGCCGCCTCCAGCCTGATTGCCGCCGGCATCGATGATTGGGGCGGGGTTTCCCCGGTCACGCCGGATCATGTTAATCCAGAGGCACCCTGGCCCCATTTGCGGCAATTGGCCGACGACACCGCCCGTGGCGGCAAGCATCTGGTGGAGCGCCTGGCGATCTATCCTGATTTTGCCCAACAGGCGGAGCGCTGGCTGGACCCGGCCTTCACCCATGCGGTTTTGCGGCGGGTCGATGCCGCCGGTCTGGCCCGCACCGATACCTGGTCGCCGGGTATCCATATGGCGCCCCCCGTGGCCATCACCGCCCTGTCGCCGCCCAGCCCCGAGCTGGACCGTCTGTTGGCCCGCGCCGCCGGTGGAGAAGATCTTGGCGAGGACCAGGTAACCCGCCTGTTCATGGCCCGTGGTGGCGAGGTGGATGCGGTCTGTCAGGCCGCCGACGCCCTGCGCCAAATGGTCAATGGCGACGAGACTTCCTATGTCGTCGTGCGCAACATCAACTACACCAATATCTGTTATTTCAAATGCCAGTTCTGTGCTTTTTCCAAAGGCAAGTTAAGCGAGAATTTGCGGGGCCGCCCCTACGACCTCTCGCTCGATGAAATCGGCCGCCGCGTTGCCGAGGCCTGGGACCGCGGCGCCACGGAAGTCTGCATGCAGGGGGGTATCCATCCTGAATACACCGGCCAGACCTATCTCGATATCCTGCACGCGGTGAAGCGGGCGGCGCCTGATATGCACATCCATGCCTTCTCGCCCTTGGAAGTCTACCAAGGCGCGCAGACCCTGGGTGTCTCCCTGCGCGATTTCCTGGAACAATTGCGCGCGGCCGGCCTGGGCTCGCTGCCCGGCACGGCGGCGGAAATACTGGACGAGGAAGTGCGCCGGATTTTATGCCCCGACAAACTGACCGTGGCGCAATGGCTCGAAGTGATGGAGACGGCCCATGGCGTGGGTTTCCGCACCACGGCGACGATCATGTTCGGCCATGTGGACCGGCCCGTGCATTGGGCCCGCCATCTGTTGCACCTGCGCGCCTTGCAGATGCGGACGGGCGGCTTCACGGAGCTGGTGCCCCTGCCATTCGTGCATATGGAAGCGCCGATCTATTTGAAAGGCCGTGCCCGCATGGGCCCGACCTATCGCGAGGCCTTGTTGATGCATGCCGTGGCGCGCCTGGTCCTGCACCCTCACATCACCAACATTCAAACCTCCTGGGTAAAAATGGGTCGGGACGGCATCCAGGCGGCCCTGAACGCCGGGGTGAATGACCTGGGCGGCACCTTGATGAACGAGACCATTACCCGCGCGGCGGGTTCCGAACATGGCCAGGAATTGCCGCCCCATGCCATGGAGGCATTGATCCGGGACATGGGCCGCAATCCGGTCCAGCGCACCACCTTGTACGGCAAGCCGCCAGTGCGGCAGGTTCAGGCCTCCTTCCAGGCCGCGCCCCTGGAAGAGGTGGTCAATAATCCGGCCCGGAAATACGAGCGTGACAGCGACCGCCAACCCCTGATCCGCCCCGGATTGGAAGCCGCGGGCGGCGACTGACGGCTGATGATTTTGAAATTCTTGTACCTTGGTGGCTTTCGCTCAAGATCTGGATTCCCGTTTTCACGGGAATGACGATCAGTGTTCCTTATCCGCTAAACCCCACGAATTTGACCGGGATGCGCTGAATATCCTGGATTACCTCGGGGGGCAGGCTGCCGCGAAGCTCCGATGATGCGCTGTCGGATATGCTGTCCGAGATGCCGCCGAAGCGTTCCGCGATGGCGCCGGTAATCTCGTCGTGGCGGCCCACGGCGGCGAACAGGCGCACCACGTCGTCGCTGACCTCCCCCGTCATCTTGTCCCATTGATCGGTCTTGGACATATGGTTTAGTTTTTCGCCCAGATCTTCCAGGCCATGTTCCGCCAGCACCGGCCAATAGGCCCGCGTCGAGCCGTAAAAGCCCACCCGCATGCGCACCCATTCGACCATTTTGGCCACGGCCTCGTCATCCGCCCCGGTGGCGATGAAACCGCCGCCCGAAATCTCGAACTGTTGCCGCTGCCGGCCAACGTTGGCCATGGCGCTGTCCAGGCGCGGCAGGACGACGTTTTCCAGGTATTTGCGGGTGCAAAAGGCATGCAGGCGGGCGCCGTCGTACTCTTCGCCGGCCACCTTCATCATGTCCGGTCCGACGGCGGCGACGGTGATGGGCGGGGCGGGGGCCTCGATGGGTTCCGGCGTGAAATTCGGCGTCATCAGGGTAAAGCGGTAATGCGCCCCTTCGAAATTCAAGGGCTCGCCGGTTTTCCAGTTGGCCCAGATGGCGCGCAGGGCCTGGGCGTATTCCCGCAGGCGCGGCGCGGGCGGCGTCCAGGGTGCCGAGAAACGGCGCTCGTTATGGCCCTTCACCTGGCTGCCGATGCCCAGAACGAAACGGCCATTGGAGGCGGCGGCCAAGTCCCAGCCCATATTGGCCACGGTCATGGGACTGCGGGCAAAAGCGATGGCGATGCCCGTCGATAACTGCAGCCGTTCGCTGTTCACCGCCGCCACGCCCAGGGGCAGAAAGGGGTTATGGCGGTTCTCCAACGTGGTGATGCCGTCATAACCCTTGGCCTCGATCTCGCGGACCACGCCGGGCACCTGACGCAGATCATGCTGTGGAATCGTCGTCATCACCCGCATGGGGCATCCTCCCAATACCTAGAGCAGTTCCGCGGCGGCCTGGCGCAGGCGCCTGATATGCTCGTCCGCCGCCAATCCACCACCCAGGGTGCGCAGGCACAAATGGCTCAGGCCGGCCTCGCGCCAACCCGCGACGCGGCTTTGCCATTCAGGCTCACGCGGGCCAACCACCGCGACGCCGGCCTCTGTCCCGATGCCGGCGGGGTCGCGGCCGGCCGCCTCCGCTTCGCGCCGGATGTCGTCGCGCACGGCGGGGAATTCGTCCGGCGAACACAGAACGAACCAGCCGTCCGCCTGTTGCCCAATGCGCCGGCGGATACGCGGCCGCGGCGCGGCGCTTGCACCGATCCATAGGGGGATCGGACGCTGTAGCGGCAGGGGATCCAGGCCAATACCGGAAACCTGGTCCCAGTTGCCTTTGAACGTGACGGTTTCATGGGTCCAGAGCAGGCGCAACAGCGCCATCTGTTCTTCGCACCGTGCGCCGCGATTATGGAACTCGGCCCCCAGGGCGGCGTATTCCGCTTCCTCCTTGCCGATACCAATACCAAGGCGAAGCCTGCCGCCCGATAGCACGTCCAATGTCGCCGCCTGTTTGGCGACAAGCACGGTCTGGCGCGCCGGCAAAATGATCACCGAGGGCACAAGGTCGATCTTTTCGGTCGCGCCGGCAATTAATGCCATCATGGTCAGCGGTTCATGCAGCGGCCCACTGTCGGGCCGAATGACCTGATCGGGGATCCGCAGGTGCGTCAGGCCCAATTCTTCGGCAGCCTGGGCAAAGGCCTTGATGGCGCCGATGTCATTCCCCAGTTCCCTTACGGGCAACGATACACCAATCCGCATGCTTGAATATCCTCCCGCCACCGGCATCATCGTTCATGAGTGGCGCTATCGTAGCACTTCCGCCGATCCGGGACAAAACCTGGCACAGGAACCGCCCGGCATGGGGAAAACATTTGCCGCCAGGGGTGAATATATTTGTCCGCCTCCGGTCCCATCGCCGTTATGCTGGACAAAACATGGACCTGAGGAGAAGACGTATGAGCATTGGCGCCGGCGTTGGCTTATCCACCTATCCGTTTTCCAGCACCGACGGCTTTTGGGCCTGGGTGCAGATGTGCGAGGAGGGCGAGGTCGATTCCATCTGGCAGACCGATACCCTGGTCTCCAAGGAACCGATGCTGGAATGCATGACCACCATGGCCGCTCTGGCGGGCGCGACCAAAAGGTTGAAGTTCGGCATGAACGTGGCCTCTGTCGCGTTGCGGGATCCCCTGGTCCTGGCCAAGCAATGCGCCACCATCGATGTCTTGAGCAATGGCCGGATCCTGCCGGCTTTCGGCATTGGCAGCACCCATTCGGCGGACTGGCGCACCACGGGCCGGCCGACCAAGCGCCGGGGCAAGCGCACGGACGAGAGCCTGCAAATTATCGCCGCTTTGTGGCGGGGCGAAACCGTCAGCCTGGACGGGGAATTCTTTCAATATGACGGCGTCCGCATATCGCCGCTGCCGGTGCAAAAGGAACTGCCGTTGTGGATTGGCGGCTCGTCCGAGGCGGCGATCCGGCGCACCGTGAAATACGGCAACGGCTGGCAAGCCTCGTTCGAGAACCCGGCCAAGGCGGGGGTGACCGTGGCGGCGATCAAGCAGGGCATGATCGATGCGGGCCGGGATTTCGAGGAAGACCATTTTGGTACCGGTATCAATTTCCGCTTCGGCAAATGGGACGACGATGTGGTGGTCCGCGCCGCCGAGCGTTATGAACGGGTCGGCGGGCGCGATGCCCGTGAGAGCTTCGCCGTGGGCGGCGCGGCGGAGGTGTTGGAGAAGATCCGTGCCTTCGTCGATGCGGGCCTGCCGAAATTTATTCTTCGCCCCCTGGCCTCCAACGACACCGATACCCTTCAGCAAACCAAACTAATGGTTGATGAGATCCAACCGGAAATCCAGGCCATGAACCGGGCACTGAAAGAAACGGAAAAAAAGGCCGCAAAGGCATAATTGCGCTTGCCATGAGAGACCTAAATGGCGGCGGTTACGCCGCCGCCTGAAATTCTTAGCGAACGTTATGAGGAAGAGTGGATGTCCCTTAGAATTGAGGCCAAGCGATTGGAAGCCCTGATCGCGGAGATATTCGAGCGCGCCGGCTGTCTGCGCGACGAGGCCGATCGCATTGCCATGCGCCTGTTGGGCGCCAACCTGACCGGCCATGACAGTCACGGCGTTTTGCGCACCTCGCGTTATGTGGATTGGTTGGCGCGCGGCCTCTTTCACCCTGGCCGCAAGGTCCACGTTGGTTTTGAAAGCGATGCCCTGTGTATCCTGGATGGCCAGTATGGGTTTGGCCAGACCATCGGCGAACAGGCCGTGCGCCTGGGCCTGGACAAGGCGGCGAAAAGCGGCGCGGCGGTGGTGGCCTTGAACAATTCGGGACATCTTGGCCGGATCGGCGATTGGGCCGAGATGGCGGCGGCAGAAAACTTTGTCTCGATCCATTTCGTCAATGCCCGCGGCTCCGTCCTGGTGGCGCCCTTTGGCGGCGCCGAGGCGCGGATTTCAACGGCGCCCTTCTGCGTCGGGGTGCCCCGCGCCGATGGTCCGCCCGTGATCCTGGATTTCGCCACCTCCATTGTCGCGGAAGGCAAGGTGTTGGTCGCGTACAAGGGGGGCAAGCCGTTGCCCGAAGGCGCCTTGATCGATGAGAACGGCGATTTCTCGGCGGAACCCGAAGTGCTGTATGGCACCGCAGGCCCCGATGCACCGCCCGGCGAGCGCAACGGTTATGGCGCGATCCGGGCCATGGGCGATCACAAGGGGTCGGGCCTGGCCTTTGTTTGCGAACTGCTGGGCGGTTCTTTGACCGGCAACCGCGCCACGGGACAGGAAAACGAACATTTCGCCAACGGCATGCTGTCGATCTATCTATCCCTGGAAACATTCGATCGGGGCGGCGGCTTCGCGGACGATGTGACCCGCTATATCGACTATGTGAAAAGCGCCAAGCCGATCGACCCGGACGCACCGGTCCTGGTGCCCGGCGACAAGGAACGCCAGGTCAAGGCGGAGCGCCTGGCCAATGGCATACCTTTGTCCAAGGACGCCTGGCTGGACATCACCGGCGCCGCCCGCCGCGTCGGTCTGGAGAAAGAGGAGATCGCAGCCATCGCCTCGCCGCTGGCATGAGCGGCTCGGCCTACCTGTTGGCGGAGCCGAGTTACGACGCTGAACTGACGCGTGTCGAACGGGGCACGGCAATGGGGGAGTTGCTGCGGCGATACTGGCATCCGGTCGGTCTGTCGGGGGATGCCGGCGGCCGGCCGAGGCGAGTGCGCATCCTGGGCGAGGATCTGATCCTGTTCCGCGATGGCGAGGGCACGCCCGGGCTGGTTTATCCCCGCTGCTGCCACCGGGGCACCGATCTTTACTATGGCAAGGTCGAACAGCGGGGCATTCGTTGCTGTTATCACGGCTGGCTGTTCGATCCGGAAGGCAACTGCCTGGACATGCCGGTGGAGCCCAACGGCGGCGATAATTTTAAACGCAAGGTACGCCAGCCCTGGTATCCGCTGGAAGAACGCTATGGGTTGATTTTCGCCTATATGGGTCCACCGGACTTGCAACCGCTGCTGCCGCGCTTTCAGCTGCTGGAGGAATTGGGCGAGGGTGAATTTATCGAAGCCGACGACTCCGGCGTCGGCACCGGTGGCGGGGCTATTGCGCCCTGTAATTGGCTACAGCATTACGAGAACGTCATGGACCCGTTACATGTACCAATTCTGCACGACGGCTTCAGCGGCACGCAATTCGTCGGCCCCATGGGGATCATACCCGAGGTGCGCTACGAAACTTTCGCGCACGGGGTACGCAGCTATCAATACCGCGATCTGGGCGATGGCCGGGCGTTGAACCGCATCACCGAGACGGTGCTGCCCAACGTCCGCGTGGTGGCCAGCCCGCGGCTTGTGCCCGGCGCCGCGGAATCCATTGGTTGGACCCTGCCCCTCGACTCCACCACCTATCGCATCTACACGGCGGCCCGTGTTAACGAACCCGCCGCGATCCGCCGCCAGCGCTCAAAGCCGGGCGGTAAAGTCTGGGCCGAGATGAGCGAACAGGAACACCAGGACTATCCCGGAGATTGGGAAGCCCAGGTCGGCCAGGGCGAGATTACCTACCATTCGGAAGAGCATTTGGGCGAAAGCGACCGCGGCCTTTTGATGCTGCGCGGTATGTTGCGCCGCGAGCTGAAGGCCGTTGCCGAGGGCCGGGACCCTATTGGCCTGACGCGCACGCCGGGCGAGGAATTGATTACTTCCACGGCGGGAAACTGGTTCAAGCAAACTTGAAAATCAATTTTTTCTACGTAAAAGGCTTTTAGTTCACACGACACGGCAAGCCGTCATCCTCGGGCGAAGCGAAGCGGAGACCCCCAAAGTCTCATGGCGATCCAGAGCCGAAAATACCTGAGTTCGCCGCCCTGGATTGCCGGGTCAAGCCCGGCAATGACGGTAATGAGACGGTGTGTCGTGCCCTGTGTTTTAAGCCTACTCCGCCGCCGCCAGCATCTTTGGCGCCGGCATGGGAACGTCGCAGATTTCCGATAGAGGTTTGCCGAAATGCGCTTCCATCATCGGCACGACCTTGGCCGCGAACTGCTCCATCGAACTCATCGCCGCCGTGCTTGGCAGGTCGCCCACGGCAAAGTAAAGGCTCATGTGGCGCGGCCCATATAATGCGATTTCGCCGCACAGGCGTTCCGCCACGGCTTCGGCGTTTCCGACAACGATGTTCTCGGCGATCTGCTCAAGCGGCGGTTCATCGGGGAACGGGACTTCGTCAACCATATAGTCGTCCACCATGGTTTCCCGGCGGTGGCGGAGGGACATGGCAATGCGCTTTTGGAACCGCGCCCCGTCGACAAAGCGATCGATGACCGATTGGTCGTCGCTGACGCAGACAAAGCGGAGTACGCCCAGGGGCATCGCGGCAGGGTCTTCGCCTTCCTGCATATAGCATTGCGCCACCCGGTCCCGCATTTGCTTGATCGTGTCCGCGTTCTCGAGGCCGCCGGAAATGAACGGAACATAGCCGTCCCTCGCACAGCGCCGGTGGCTGTTCGGATCGGCGCCCGCGATCCAGATCGGCGGGCGCGGCGACTGCACCGGGCGGACATTGATGGCCGTCCTCGGTTGCTCGAAGAATTCGCCCTTATAGCTGAAGTTCGCCTGGCGCAGGCCAAGGTCGATCATGTCGAGCATCTCGTTGAAGACGACCTTGTTCTGGGACATTTCCGCCCCCAGCCGCTCAAACTCATAAGTCTGGTAGCCGCTGCCGACGCCGATGTCGAGCCGCCCGCCGGACAGCGTATCAACCAGGGCGATCTCGGCGATCACGCGGGCCGGTGCATGCAGCGGCAGGATCAAGACCGCGCTGCCGACCCGTATGCGCTTGGTCATGGCCGCGGCCTGGGCGCAAAAGATCAGCGGTGACGGGCACAGGCTGTAGTTCGAGAAATGATGCTCGGCGAACCAGACCCTGCTAAAACCCAGTTCTTCGGCCAGCCGGGTGTGCGCCAGGGCCTCCTCGATCACCTCGTGCGGCGATTTGGCGCGGTCACGATGCTGCAATAGATTGAAGACGCCGAAATCCATGAAGTCCCCGCTTTTCAATGTCGGTCCAGGCCACGCCTTGTTCGCCGGCCTTATACCATGTCGCTCTTTGCAACTCTAACGCGGGCCACGCCGCGATCCAATCAAAGTTTATTCGCCATCGCGGCCAGGATCATCCCTGCAAAACCATGGCCGCCGCTTTTTCGCCAATCATGATAGTGGGCGCGTTTGTGTTGCCCGAGGTGAGGGTGGGCATGATCGAGGCGTCGGCCACCCGCAAACCCGCCAGCCCGCGAACCCTGAGTCGGTCGTCGACGACGGCCATGGGGTCCACGCCCATCTTGCAGGTTCCGACCGGGTGATAGGTGGTTTCCGCCACCTCCCTGACCCAGGCCAGGATATCATCGTCCGACGTCCGCGAGGGGCCGGGCGCTAGTTCCCTCGTCCGCAATGCCGCCATGGCGGGGGCGGTCATCAGGGCGCGCGCGATGCGGACGGCGCGCACGGTGATTTCAGCGTCCGGCGGCGAGGAAAGAAAGTTGAAATTAATCGCCGGCGGAGTCCGCGGATCGGCTGAGGTAATGTGAATATGGCCCGTGCTGTCGGGACGCATGGCGTGCGCGTAGCAGGTTATACCCGAGGTATCGGATAGCTTGAAGCCCGGCTCATAAAGCATGGGCACAAATCCCAGCAGGACGTCGGGCGCGGCAAGGCCTTCGCGGCTGCGCACGAAGGCACGGATCGGGGCGGCGGGGATGCCCAGCATACCTTTGCGCAAGAATAGATAACGAATTACCTGCCTGACCAGCCCGAGCCCGCGGCCCCTGTCGTTGTAGGTGACAGCGGGCGCGCCGATCGCCCAGCGGGTACGGGGCGCGTAATGGTCGCGGAGATTCTCACCCACGCCCTTCAGCGCGTGGTGCACCTTTATCCCAAGGTTTCGGAGACGCTCTGGCTGTCCGATACCGGAGAGCTCCAGCAATTGTGGCGAGTTGACGGTGCCCGCGCTCACCACCACCTCGCGGGCCGCGCGCGCGATCCGCGGTTCGCCGCCGAGGGTATAGCGCACCCCTGTGCAACGCTTGCCCTCCAGCACCAGCGCTTCGCTCAAAGCGCCGGTTTCGATGTCAAGGTTTTTACGACCCCGGATTGGGTCCAGATAGCAATGCGCCGTGCTCATCCGGCGGCCATTGGCGATGGTTGCCTGACTCATGGCGATGCCCTCTTGGGTGGCGCCGTTGTAGTCGGGATTGTGCGCTATCCCAACCTGACCGGCCGCCTCGATCAGGGCGTCATACAGCTGGCCGGTTTCGTCGGGGTCGGTGACGCGCAACGGCCCATCGCGGCCGCGATAGGCATCCTCGCCGCCGTCGTAACTCTCCAAACGCTTGAAAAAGGGCAGGACGTCACCATAGCTCCAGCCCTTATTGCCCAATTGCGCCCATGTATCGAAATCCTGCGCCTGCCCGCGGACAAAGACCAAGCCGTTGATCGCGGAGGAGCCGCCCAACAATCGCCCGCGCGGCACCGCGATCTTGCGTCCATTGGTGCTGGCCTCGGGCTCGGCGGAATAACACCAGTTTGCGGCGGGGTTCTCGACCAGCTGGGCAAAGCCGATGGGAATGCGGGTCCAGGGATGGTTGGCGGGACCGGCCTCCAGCAAAAGCACGCGATGACCCGGGTCCGCCGACAAACGGTTCGCGACGACCGCGCCGGCGGAGCCCGCGCCGACCACGATGTAATCGTAGGTCTTGATGGCCGCGTCCGGCATGTCCCCTCGCTTGCGCTATCCGTCAGGCGCCCCCGGTGGAGCCATTCTGTCCTGAGTTTAGGGGATGAGGGGCCCTTGCGCCAGGCGCAGGCGCCGTTTTCGGGCACATGGCGGCCCTGACCGGCGGGGTCAAACGATCCGGTATTAGTTCGAATGCGTTCTAGCCGGCGGGCGGTGGACCGAAACGGTTTTGACCGCCATCGCCGTCTTTCAGACCTAGTTCATAGAGCAGCCAGAAGAAGCCTAAAACCGGAATCAGCCCGACCAGCAGAAACCAGCCCGACCTGCCCCGATCGTGACAGCGTTTGACGCCGATCGCCAACATGATCCAGACGAGCAACAGGCCGACCACGGTGAAACCGAAGTCTCCCATCCGCGCCGGTAGATTAAACGCCGTGGCCAGGGCCGTAAAGACAAATGGCGGCACGACGGCACCCAGCCAATATTGCTGGCGGGTCGCCCGTCCCCGAAAAGAAAACATCAGCCGACGGGTTTGTTGGCGGATGTCCGGTGTCCTGCCGATCAAGGCATCCGCAGTGGAATGTGATGTTGATTTTACGTCCATGATATTCATCTCCCGATTACTACATTCATTCTGCGCCCTCGAAGCTATCAAACCCTTAATCAAACCGAGGTGAGCGGCTGTCCGTCAGCGGGCATCATTCAATCGCCGGTCGGTATTTTTTCAGTAGACTATGCGACCTTCGAGACGGGCGCCGCAGCACGGCGACATTTTTTCCTTGCCCAATGTCGATCCGCGCTTATGCCGTTCGTCTATATGGAGAAGATGCCAATTGCGGGCGTCCAACAAGGAGACACAAAATGCAATACATGCTGTTGATTTATGGTGAGAATGGCGCCGGGCCCGCGCCCGATACGCCCGAGTTCGGAGAGATGATGCAGGGTTACGGGGCGTTTACCCAGGAGATTCGGGACAGGGGAATAATGCAGGGCGGCGATGCTCTGCAGCCAGTCGCCACGGCGACGACGGTTCGCGTCCGCGACGGCGCCGCCGCGATCACCGACGGGCCCTTTGCCGAGACGAAGGAGACCCTCGGAGGTTTCTATATTCTCGACTGTGCCGACCTTGACGAGGCCATCGAATATGCGGCCAAGATCCCGGGCGCGAAACACGGTTCCATCGAAGTTCGCCCCATTATGGTTTTCGAATAGGATCGGAGATAGATCGACGCGAACGCCAGAGGACAATACGCAGGCAATCATCGAGGGCATTGTCCGCGAGGAGTGGGGCCGCGTTCTGGCGGCGCTTGTGGCATCCGTGCGCGACCTCGAACTGGCCGAGGACATGCTCCAGGACGCTTTCGTGGCCGCGCTTCAGCGCTGGCCCAAGGACGGGGTTCCCAAGCAGCCGCGCGCGTGGCTGTTTCGGACCGCGCGAAACAAAGCCATAGACCGGTTCCGCCGGGACGCGAACTTCAAGGTCAAGCGATCGGAGCTTGAATTATTGGGCGCGCTCGAGAGAAAGGCCCAACCGAGGGATATGGACGACGCAATCCAAGATGAACGCCTGCGGTTGATATTCACCTGCTGCCACCCCGCCCTATCGGCGCAGGCGCGCGTTGCTTTGACCCTGCGGACGATCGCGGGGCTTTCGACAACCGAGATCGCCCGCGCATTCCTGGTGCCCGAGACGACAATGGCCCAGCGCCTCGTGCGCGCCAAACGCAAGATCAAGGCCGCCAATATTCCCTACAGGGTTCCACCACCGCATTTGTGGCCGGAACGCCTTGGTTCGGTCCTCTCGGTCATCTACCTCGTATTCAACGAGGGCTACGCCGCCACCTCCGGCAGCGAGCCAACCCGCGCCGGGCTGTGCGAGGAAGCCATTCGTCTCGGCCAAATTCTTGTGGATCTCATCCCCGGGGAAGCTGAGGCCATTGGCCTGCTGGCATTGATGCTTCCGTGCCTATCCGGTTGTAACCCACACCCACTATATGTAGGGTGTGCCGTCATACG
>JAKZRK010000168.1:0-13634 GCA_047518225.1 Alphaproteobacteria bacterium
GCGGCAAAAGGACGCTCTGTGGATAAGGGGACAGCCCGGCTACGCCGACCTGACCACTTCCCCACAGAGCCAACAACCAAAACCGAAGCGGTCAAACTATATGGTACATAAAGCGGTCAATTCAGTTTGTTATCGACAGCACGAACAGATTCTTCACTTTGACGTAAATACGCAAAAAAGTCGTTCCGGTGACAGTTTACCAAATGTTCCGGTGACAGTTTACCAAATCGGTAATCAGGTCTTTCTTTTTGAATTTCCTGATTTTGGAGGTATCGCATTTGCACCGGCAACATTCCAGACTATCGAAAACCTGAACCTGGTCTAGCCGGTGGGCGGCACGTCCAATCTGGCCACGATGCCGGCCAGTTCGGGGCTGGGGGCGGGATAGCGTTGCAATACCGCCGGGTCATGACCCGGGACGATATGGCTATCGTCGGGTGCCAGGGCGCGTAGTTTCCGGTTGCTCTCCAACATCTCAAACAGATTTTCGTGAGTCAGGAAGGGGGTTTCCTGCTCGAAGCATTCGTAATAATGCGCCACGTCCGAGGCCAGCACGACCGGGCCGCGCTGACTTTCGACCCGCACGGCCTGCAGGCCACGGGTATGGCCGGGCAGGTGATGAACGGTGACACCGGGGGCGATCCGTTCCTCGCCGGCATGGAAGACGACCCGGTCGCCATAGGTCAGGCGCACCATCTCCAGCACGTCATCCAACTTGAAGGAATGACGCAACGCCGGATGGGTCATGGCCCGCCCGGTGACGAAGGACATCTCCTCGTCCTGAATGTGAAAGCGGGCCTTGGGGAACAGATCCAGATTGCCGGCATGGTCATAGTGCATGTGGGTGATGATCACATCCTCGATGGTGGCCGCGTCGATATCCAACAGCGCCAACCCTTCGACGGGCGAGCGCAGAAAGCTGCGGCCCCTGCCTTCGCCTTCCGCCCTGTCATAGCCCACATCGATGACCAGGGTGCGCCACTCGTTGCGGATGACCCAGATGAAATAATCCATGGCAATGGGCGCGTCGTGGGGATCACCATGCACGAACATGGTGCCGCGCTCGCCCATGCGGTCGCCGTATTTAATGGCGTAGATTTCGTACGGGGCTTCGGTCATGGCCATTCCTCTCCAGGCTGTTCTGAAAATAGTGTAGCATTGGCGGAGTGCAGGGGGTGATCATGCGATACATCATTTATGGTGCCGGTGGCATCGGCGGTGTTATCGGCGCGCAGCTTTATCAGGGCGGCGTGGACGTGTTGCTGGTCGCGCGCGGTGAACATCTGACCGCGATTCAGGAAAACGGCCTGCATTATCAGACGCCCCATCAAACCGTCACCCTGCCCATCGCGGCGGTGGGTCATCCGGGGGAAATCCACTTTCGAGCGGACGACGTGGTTATTCTGACCATGAAATCCCAACATACCCAAGGGGCGTTGGATGATCTCCGCGCCGCCGCGGGCGATGAAATCGCCTTATTCTGTTGTCAAAACGGCGTTGCCAACGAGCGCATGGCCCTGCGCAGGTTCCAAAATGTGCATGCCATGATGGTCTATCTGCCGGCAATGGCATTGGAACCGGGCAGGGTTCAGACCCACGCCGCCCGTATGACCGGCGTGCTGGATGCCAGCATTTATCCTAACGGCAGCGATGATCTGGTGGCCGAGGTGACGGCAACCCTGGATGGCGTCAATTTCTCCGCCCGTCCCAACCCGACGGTGATGCGTTTCAAATACGGCAAGCTGATCATGAACCTGGGCAATGCCTTGGCCGCCGTGTCTCCGCCGGGGGAGGAAACAAAGGAGATCCGTGCCTTGATGCGGGCCGAGGCGGAGTCATGTTTCAAGGCGGCGGGCATTGACTGCGCCTCTCAGCGGGAGGAAACCGCACGGCGGGGCGATTTGATGAAATCAGCGCCGGTCGAGGGCCAGGACAGGGGCGGTGGTTCCTCTTGGCAGAGCCTTGTGCGCGGCACCGGAAATATCGAGACGGATTTCCTGAACGGAGAAATCGTCTTGCTGGGCCGCCTGCACGGCGTAGCCACGCCTGCCAACCGGGTTTTGCAACACCAGGCCAACGCCCTGGCCGCCCGTAAAGGTGCGGCGCGAAGCGTCCCCCTGGCGGATTTGCGGCGGATGATCGAACAGGCCAGCTAGGCGAATTGTTATTGCGCAGGGGAGGTCGAGGCCATGGTTTGGCAACGAAAAATAACCAAGATCATGGTCGCGAACCGGGGCGAGATTGCCATCCGGGTGTTGCGGGCGGCCAATGAATTGGGTCTGCGCACCGTCGCCGTGTTCGCGGAAGAAGACAAACTGGCCCTGCACCGGTTCAAGGCCGACGAAACCTATGCTCTCGAGCCAGGCCTTGGCGCCATCAAGGCCTATCTGTCCATTGACGAGATGATCCGCGTCGCCCGGGGGGCCCAGGTTGACGCCATTCATCCCGGCTATGGCTTCCTGTCGGAAAATCCGGAATTCGCCGAAGCCTGTGCCGAGGCCGGGATAATTTTTATCGGCCCAACCCCGGATATCATGCGCCGCCTGGGTAACAAGGTTTCTGCCCGTGAGGTCGCCATGAAGGCGGGGACCCCGGTGATGCCTGCGACCGGGCCGCTGCCCCAGGATCTGAATGAAGTGCGGCGTCTGGCGGCGGCGGTCGGTTATCCCTTGATGTTGAAGGCCTCGTGGGGCGGCGGGGGCAGGGGCATGCGCGTCATCGAAGAAGAAGCGCAGATCGACACGGAGGTCGAGGCAGGGCGGCGCGAGGCCGTGGCGGCGTTCGGCAACGGCGAGATTTTTCTGGAAAAGCTGGTGCGCCGGGCCCGTCATGTGGAGGTGCAATTGCTGGGCGATCACCATGGCAACGTGGTGCATCTGTTCGAGCGGGATTGCTCGGTCCATCGGCGCAACCAAAAGGTCGTGGAACGCGCGCCGGCGCCTTTCCTCTCGGACGGTCAGCGGGCGGAGCTTTGCCTCGCCGCCCTGCGTCTGGCGCGGGAATCGGGCTATGTGAACGCCGGCACCGCCGAGTTCCTGATGGATGACGATAGCGGCGAATTTTACTTTATCGAGGTCAATCCCCGCATTCAGGTGGAACATACGGTCACCGAGGAAGTCACCGGCATCGACATCGTCAAGGCTCAGATCCGCATCGCCGGCGGGGCGCGGATCGGCGATGTGGCCGCCTCCGGCGTGCCGGCGCAAGCTGATATTCATTTGCGCGGCCACGCCCTGCAATGCCGGGTCACCACGGAGGACCCGGAAGAAAATTTTATTCCCGATTATGGCCGCATCACCGCCTATCGTGGGGCCAATGGTTTCGGCATTCGTCTGGACGGGGGCACCGCCTATTCCGGCGCGGTGATTACCCGCCACTATGACAGCCTGTTGGAAAAGGTCACGGCCTGGGCGCCGACGCCGGAAGAAGCCATCGCCCGCATGGACAGGGCCCTGCGCGAATTCCGCATCCGCGGCGTGACCACCAACCTGACCTTCGTCGAAGGCCTGATAAACCGCCCCACATTCAAGGCCGCTGAATGCACCACCCGTTTTATCGATGACACGCCGGAATTGTTCAAGCTGAGCCACCGGCGCGATCGGGCGACGCGGTTGTTGCGCTACATCGCCGATGTCACCATCAACGGCAACGAGGAGGTTGCGGGCCGGCCCCTGCCGACCACCTCGCGAACGCCCCTGGTGCCGGCCCGCCTGGCAGAGGCGCCGCCGCATGGCTCCAAGCAACGGTTGGATCAACTGGGGCCGGAGAAATTCAGCGCCTGGATGTTGGACCAGCAGCGCCTTTTACTGACCGACACCACTATGCGGGATGCCCACCAGTCCCTGCTGGCGACCCGCATGCGAAGTTATGACATCGTGCGTATCGCGGATGCCTATGCCCATAATCTGCCGCAATTATTCAGCCTGGAATGTTGGGGTGGCGCAACTTTCGACGTGGCCATGCGCTTCTTGAATGAATGCCCATGGGAACGCCTGCATCAGATCCGCGCCCGGGTGCCGAATATATTGTTGCAGATGCTGTTGCGCGGCGCCAACGGCGTCGGCTACACCACCTACCCGGATAATGTGGTCCAGGCCCTGGTGAAACAGGCCGCGGCCAGCGGTATCGACCTGTTCCGGGTGTTCGACAGCTTGAATTGGGTGGAAAACATGCGTGTCGCCATGGATGCGGTCCTGGCCAGCGGCAAATTGCTGGAAGGCACGATCTGTTATACTGGCGACCTGCACGATCCCGGCCGGGCCAAGTACGATCTGAGATATTATGTCGCCATGGCGCAAGAGCTGGCCCAGGCGGGCAGCCATATTATCGGCATCAAGGATATGGCCGGGTTGGCCAAGCCCGATGCCATCACCACCCTGGTCCGGGTCCTGAAGGAGGAAACCGGCCTGCTGGTCCATTTCCACACCCACGATACCTCCGGCATCGCGGGGGCAAGCGTGCTGGCGGCGGCCGAGGCGGGGGCGGACGCGGTGGATCTGGCCATGGATTCCCTCTCCGGCCTGACTTCCCAGCCCAACCTTGGTTCGGTGGTGGCCGCCCTGCGGGGCAGAGACCGCGATCCCGGCCTTGATGCCGGTCAGATCCGCGCATTCTCCGATTATTGGGAAGGCGTTCGGGCGCAATACGCGGCCTTCGAGAGCGATCTGCGGTTTGGCGCCTCGGAAGTATACCTGCATGAGATGCCGGGCGGGCAGTTCACCAACCTGAAGGAACAGGCCCGATCATTGGGGTTGGAGGAACGCTGGCACGAGGTCGCCCGCGCCTATTCGGACGTCAACCAAATGCTGGGCGATATCGTCAAGGTGACGCCGTCGTCCAAGATGGTCGGCGATATGGCCTTGTTGATGGTCAGCGCCGGTCTTAGCCGCGAGAAGTGGAGGACCCCGACAAGGAGATCGCCTTTCCGGAGTCCGTACGGTCCTATTTTCGCGGCGAGTTGGGCCAGCCGCCGGGCGGTTTCCCCGCCGCCTTGCAGGAAAAAGTCCTGGCCGGCGAGGCCGCCATGACCGGCCGGCCCGGCGCCAACGTGCCGCCGGCTGATCTCGCCGCCCTGCGCCGGGAAGCGGAGAAAAGGGCAGCGCGGCGCATAACGGACGAAGAGTTCAATTCCTACCTGATGTACCCGGATGTCTTCACCGCCTATGCCGCGCACCGCCGCGAATTCGGCCCTGTGGGGGTTCTGCCGACAGCCACCTATTTTTATGGCATGCAGCCGGACGAGGAGATTTCAATCGACCTGGAAGCCGGGAAAAGCCTGGTCGTCCGCGCCCAGGCGATCGGCGAAACCGATGAAGAGGGTTTTGCAAGGGTCTTTTTCGAATTGAACGGCCAGCCGCGGACCGTCAAAGTCGCGGACCGCAGAGTTGCAGCGTCCGTGGTGCGGCACCCAAAAGCCGAGGACGGCAACGTCAATCATGTCGCCGCCCCATGCCCGGCGTCATCGGCACCATCGCCGTGAACGAGGGACAGGTGGTCGAGAGTGGCGATATGTTGATGAGTATTGAGGCCATGAAAATGGAAACCGCGATCCGCGCCGCCCGCGATGGCAAGATCAAAGCCATCACCGTCAAGGCCGGCATGTCCGTGGATGCCAAGGACTTGTTGCTGGAATACGCCCAGGCTTAGTCGCCGGCCGGGCCAAACACCGGCGGCCGTTTCTCCAAAAAGGCGCGCATGCCTTCGCGGGCGTCGTCCGAGAGGATAAGCGCCGTCTGGTTTTGATGTTCGAATTCCAGAACCTCGTCCAGGGACGCATTGGCGGCGAAATACACGCCTTTTTTGATCGCCGCCAGGGCTTGCGGGGGACCGCTCGCCAGGCGCTGGGCAAACGCCTGAACCTGTTCGCGGTAGCTGGCAAGGGGGAAAATCTGGTTCAATAGGCCCAGGCGCAAGGCGTCTTCGGCGTGGATGCGGTCGCCGGTCATCATCAGTTCCATGGCCTTAGCGGCGCCGACCAATCGGGTCAAGGAACCGAAACCGCCCCAATCGGGGATCAATCCGATCTTCACGAAACTTTGCGCAAACAATGTCTTCTCGCAGCCCAGACGCATATCGCAGGCCAGAGCCATGTTCATGCCGCCGCCCGCCGCCGGTCCGTTAACCGCCGCGATCACCGGTTTCGCCATGGTGCGCAGCAGCGTCACCACTTTCTCCGCCGCGCCCAAGGTGGCTTCCATCGCGCCGGCATCACTGTTTTCCTGCCATTCCGCCATTGCCACAATGTCACCGCCGGCGCAAAACGCCTTGCCCGCGCCGGTGATAACCACGCAGCGCACGTTGGGATCGGTGGCATAGCCTTCCAACCCCTGTAATAATATCTGCCGCATATCGCCGGCCAGGGCATTCATCGCCTCGGGCCGGTTCAGGGTGACCGTGGCTACATGGTTGCTAACATCGAATAGAATTTGCGGCGCGTTCATGGCTGCCTCCGGCTTGCTGTAGCTTGCCGCATTCTAGCACGTAGTTCGTACCTTTGGGTTGCGGCGCCGATGGCCAGGGGCCATCATGTGGGTCTTGATGACGATGCAAGGGGAAGTCTTATGTATGATTTGATCATCCGGAATGCGCGGATTGCCGATGGCCTTGGCAGCCCGTTGATCGCAGGCGATCTGGCGGTATCGGTTGGCCGGGTCGCCGCCGTGGGCCAGGTCACGGGCGAGGCGAAGGAGACGCTGGATGCGGAGGGCAAGGTGCTGGCCCCCGGCGTGATCGATCTGCATACCCATTATGACGCGCAATTGACCTGGGACCAGACGGCATCGCCCGCCGGCGCCCTTGGGGTGACCACGGTGGTGGTGGGCAATTGCGGCTTTGGCATTGCGCCGGCGCCCCCCGCCCAACGCGATACCATTCTGGCCAATCTGGCCGAGGTGGAGGGGATGTCCCTGAAGTCCCTGCGGGCCGGCGTCGATACCAATTATGAAAGCTTCGGCGAATATCTGGATCTGCTGAAACGCAAGGGCGTTTATCCCAACGTGGCGGTGCTGGCCTCGCACACGGTGTTTCGTACGGCGGTAATGGGCGATGAAGGCTCGGTACGGGAATCCACGCCCAAGGAACTGGCTCGGATAGTGGCCCTGTTCCGCGAGGCCATGGAAGCGGGCGCGGTGGGCCTTGGTTCTTCCTCCAACGAGAACCACCGCGGCGCCGGCGGTATACCCATTGCCTCGCGCCTGGCGAATGATGACGAATTTCGTGCTTTGGTCGCAGTCATGGCCGATTTTGACCATGGTGTCTTCATGGCCACATTCGGCGAAAAGCACGGCATCCCGTTCCTGGAAGAATTGACCGAAATCAGCGGCCGTCCCGGCTGCTATGCGCCGCATTTCTATTTTTCCCATCAACCGGACCGGGCCCGCCACATCATGCAGGGGGCCGCGGCGGCGCGGGCCCGTGGCCTGCCGGTCTATACCCAGGGATCATGCCAGCCGCTCAGCCTGAGTTTCACCCTCGACCGTGCCTATATCCTAAAAGCCATGGCGCCTTGGCCGGCGACCGAGGACCATGATGAATTGCGGCTGATCTTTACCGATCCGGCCTTCCGCGATGCTTTCCGTACGACCCTGGCCTCGAACGACAGCCAGCATGTCTTCAAGGGCCGCTGGGATTGGGTACCCATCACCATCACCGGATTGGAAAAGAACAAGCATCTGGAAGGCCGCACCGTGGCCGAGGTGGCCGCCGAGCGTGGACAAGACCCCCTGGATTTCTTCCTGGATCTCAGCCTGGAAGAGGACTTCGCCACCAAGTTCACATTCTTCATATTGAACATGGAAGAAGACGGTGTGGCGGAACTGCTGGTTAACGACGGCACCCTGATCAGCCTGTCGGACGCAGGCGCCCATAATTCCCTGCTTTGCGATGCCGGTTATGCCATGTATCTGTTTGGCCATTGGGTGCGCGAACGCGGCCTGTTCGACCTGCCATTGGCGATCCGCAAGGTCACCTCCGACCCGGCCGATGTCTATGGCATCATCGATCGCGGCCGGCTGACCCCGGGTGCCTGGGCCGATATGATCCTGTTCGATCCCAAGACCATTTCCATCACCAAGATGGAGCGTCATTTCGATCTGCCGGCGGGGGGCGAACGTTTGCTGCGCCGCGCCCCTGGCCTGATGGGCACCTGGGTCAACGGTGTGCGGGTGTTCGACGGCGAAGACTATCTGAAGGTGCCCGCGCCGGGCCAGGTGTTGACGAAATTTGCCGGCAGGCAACCGACCTTGGGCATGGGCGATACCCGCGCGGCGGCGGAATAGGCTTTTGCAAAGGATCGCTCTGTTATGGCTATAGGACGATGGGGTGTCTGGTTCTCGCCCAACGCGTTGCCGCTGGAGGAAATAGGCCGTCTGGCTTGGGAGGTTGAGGGGCACGGCTACGATATCCTCTGGTACCCGGAAGCCATGGGCTACGAAGCCATGGCCTATGGCAGCTATCTTCTGGGCCGGACCAGTAAATTGATGCTGGCCAGCGGCATCGCCAATATCTACGCCCGCGATGCCTCCGCCGCCATGCAAGGGCACAATACCCTCAACAGCCTTTACGACGGGCGCTTTATCCTAGGTCTCGGCGTCTCCCACATACCCATCGTCGAAGGCGCGCGCGGCCACGAATATGGCAAGCCGCTAAGCGCCATGCGGCGCTATCTGGAAGCCATGTATGCCGCACCCGTGCAGATCAAGGCGCCGAAACGGCAGGTGGTTCTGGCTGCCCTGGGACCGAAAATGCTGGCCCTGTCGGCGGAACTGGCCGACGGCGCCTTGCCTTATAACGTGACGCCCGAGCATACGGAGCGGGCCCGCGATATTGTCGGCCCCGGCAAGGCGATCTATGTGGAACAGAAAATCTGCCTGACCCAGGACGCGGATACCGCCCGCCGCGTCGCGGGGGAACAATTGGCGCGCTATATGGTCCTGCCGAACTACCGCAACTGCTGGCTAAGCCTTGGTTTTGACGAGGATGACCTTTCGGGCCGGGGCAGTGACCGCTTTCTCGACGCCATGGTTGCCTGGGGCACGGAAGAGGCCATTCGGGACCGCTTGCAGGCGCATTTTGACGCCGGCGCCGACCACGTGGCGATCCAGCCTTTTGATCCCAACGGCGGTTCGTCGCCGGATTGGAACGCCCTGGCCGCCTTTGCGCCAGGCGCCTAAGCTATTGAAAGTTCATAGCCCGGCATATTGAGGAGAAAACCCATGTCAGTCGTACAAGTCGTTGCCGTCATCACCGCCAAGCCAGGCCAGCGTGATGCGCTTCTGGAACTCGCCCGTGCCAATCTCGCCGCTGTCCATGCCGAGGAAGGCTGCATTGAATACGCGCCCTCCATCGATGCGGAAGGTTGGGGAAGTTTCCAGACCCAGTACGGCCCGGATACGTTTGTCTTCCTCGAAAAATGGGAAAGCGCCGATCACCTGAAGGCGCACGCCGCCGCGCCACATATGAAGGCTTATGGCGAGAAGGCCAAGGATTTGATCGCCAGCCGGGTTATTCACATCCTCTCGGCGGCCTGATAAGGGATAGCACCGTGTCCGAACCCTGCCAATTCGCGCCACGGGATTGGAATAGCCACCCGCCGCAGATTTATCCCGAATATAAATCGACCCCGTTGCGGGGGCCAACCAAACCCCTGGTGGTCCTGCCCCAGACCTTGTCGGAGCTGACGGGGCCGGTTTATGGCCAGGATGCCGTCGGCCCCCTGGATCATGATTTGACCAAGCTGGCCGCCAAGGATGGCGAACCGAATGGCGAGCGGATAATCGTTGCCGGGCTGGTCAGCGACGAGGATGGCCGTCCGGTGCCCAATATCCTGTTGGAGGTATGGCAACCCAATGCGGCGGGGCGCTATGTTCATACGGACGATCAGCATGACGCGCCCATCGACCCGAATTTCATGGGCGCGGGGCGTTGTGTCACGGATGGTTCCGGGCGCTATCGCTTTATTACGATCAAGCCGGGCGCCTATCCCTGGGGCAATCATTACAATGCCTGGCGCCCCAACCACATCCATTTCTCGTTGTTCGGGCCTTCTATTCTCACCCGATTGGTGACGCAGATGTATTTCCCCGGCGATCCCCTGTTGGAGCTGGACCCCATCTTCAACGGCGTCCCCGCCGCCTCGCGTCATCTGCTGGTTTCAAAGCTGTCCATCGAGATATCGGAGGCTGAATGGGCCCTGGGCTATGAATTCAATATAGTTTTGCGCGGGCGCAGGGCGACGCCAATGGAGCACTAGGCGATGGTCCCGAAACAGACGCCATCACAAACCGTCGGGCCGTATTTCTCCTATGGTCTGACGCCGGAACAATATGGCTATGACTACAAGCAATTGGCCGGCAGTAATTTGGCCGAAGGGAATG
Organism: Alphaproteobacteria bacterium; assembly: GCA_047518225.1. Taxonomy (GTDB): domain Bacteria; phylum Pseudomonadota; class Alphaproteobacteria. The sequence goes on from JAKZRK010000168.1 coordinate 10,374, forward strand.
GCGACGGCGAACGGATTACCATTCGGGGACAGGTGTTCGACGGCAACGGCGAGGCGGTACGCGATGCCGTGTTGGAACTGTGGCAGGCCGACAGCCAGGGCCGCTACGCCCATGGGTCGGATCCGCGCGGTTCCAATACTGGCTTTAAGGGTTTTGGCCGTGTGGGCACGGGAACCCTGCCGGAGCATTATTTTGAGTTCCACACCATTAAGCCGGGCCCGATTGGCGATGGTCAGGCCCCCCATATCACCGTCGTTTTGTTCATGCGCGGCCTGTTGAACCACGCCTATACCCGGATCTATTTCTCCGACGAGGTGGTGGCCAACGGCGACGACCCCGCCCTGGCCCTGGTTGACGACGCGCGCCGTCATACCTTGATCGCCCGGCGCCGGGAGAGTGCGGCGGGTATCGTCTATCAGTTCAATATCCACATGCAGGGCGAGCAGGAAACCGTGTTTTTTGACGCCTGACAAGAATAGCCGGCCGGTAAAATGATACTGGATGCCTATCTGCAAGAACCGGAAACCGAGGCCTTGATTTCCGATGCCGCCCTGGCCGCGGCGATGTTGGAGGTGGAGGCCGCCTTGGCGGAGGTGCAGGCGCGGGCGGATATTATTCCGGCCCCGGCGGGCGGGCGCATCGCAAAGGTTGCCGCCAGCCTGGTGGTGGATCTTCAGGCCCTGACCCGGGGGACGATCCATGATGGCGTGCCCGTCATCGCCCTGCTGGCGCAGTTGCGGGCGGCGGTGGGCAGCCAGTACGGCGGTTATGTTCATTGGGGCGCCACGTCCCAGGATATCGTCGATACGGCCATGGTGTTGATGTTGCGCCGGGTCATGGCGTTGTTCTCGGCCCGTTTGGACGATTTGATCCAAACCTGGGCGGCCTTGGCGGAGGATCATCGCGGCACGGTCATGGCGGCGCGCACCCGCTCCCAGCAGGCCGTGCCAACCACCTTTGGCCTAAAGGCCGCGGGCTGGATCGCGCCGTTGCTGCGCCATCGTCGGCGTCTGCAGGCATTGTCGGCGACCACCTTTGCGCTGCAGTTCGGCGGCGCGGGCGGCACCCTGGCGGCATTGGGCGGGCAGGGGCATGCCCTGGCCCACGACTTGGCCGCAGAACTGGATTTAACGTTGCCGCCCATGCCGTGGCATAACCAGCGGGACGGTATTATCGAATTTGCCAATTGGCTGGCCATGTTGAGCGGCAGCCTGGGTAAGACGGCGGGGGATGTCCTGTTGCTGGCGCAGTCGGAGGTCGGCGAGGTGCAAATCAGCGGTGCCGGCGGCTCCTCCGCCATGCCGCAAAAGGCAAACCCGGTTTTGGCCGAGGCGCTGGTCGCCCTGGCGCGCCACAACGCCGGTCTGATAGGTACCCTGCATCAGGCCGCCCCGCACCTGGCGGAGCGTGATGGCGTGGCCTGGACCCTGGAATGGCTGACCTTGCCCCAAATGGTGCGGACGACCGGCGCCGGGTTGCTGCACAGCCTGCACCTGGCCGGGAACCTGCAAGTAAACGGCGCGCGCATGGCTGCAAATGTCGCCGCCTCCCAGGGCATGCTGCTGGCCGAGGCGGCGGTCTATGCCCTGGCCCGGCATATGCCGAAGGCCGCCGCGCAGGATCTGGTCAAAGACGCCTGTCTGGATGCCGCCGCCGCCGGCCAGGATTTGTTCCACATCCTTGAACAGCGCACCCAGGCGCCGATTGATTGGCCGGCGTTGCGGGACCCCGCCAATTATCTTGGCTCTGCCGGGCAATATATCGATGCGGTCCTGGCCGCGGTGCCGCCGGAACTTGCTGGATAAATTTCAACAATGGAGGCCGCCATGGCCATGCGTATAGGATATCTTTTGCCAACCCGGGAACGGGTCATGCTGGGCCAGCCTGAGACCGGCCCTTTGCTGGACCTGGCGGACCACGCCGAAGGCCTGGGCTTTGCTTCCGTCTGGGTTGGCGACAGCCTGCTGGCCCGGCCCCGGCACGAACCCTTGACCCTGTTGGCCGCCATTGCGGGCCGCACCCGGCGGGTAGAATTGGGCACGGCGGTCCTGCTGCCCACCCTGCGCAATCCGGTTGTCCTGGCCCATCAGGTCGCGACCCTGGATCAGATCAGCGAGGGCCGTGTTATTCTAGGCGTCGGTATTGCCGGCGATGTGCCCAACATTCGGGCCGAGTTCACCGCCGCCGGCGTACCGTTCGAAAAACGGGTTGGCCGCATGATGGAAGGGTTGCGTCTGTGCAAGGCGTTATGGAGTGGCGAGCCGGTGGATTGGGACGGCCGCTGGCAGGTGGCGCAGGGGGTTTTGGGACCGATCCCCTATCGCCCCGGCGGTCCGCCGATCTGGGGCGGCGGTTCGGCGCCCGCCAGTCTGGTGCGCGCTGGCCGGCACTTCGACGGCTGGTTCCCCACCGGCCCCGATGCGGCCGGGTGGGCCGAACAATGGCGCATTGTACAGGATACCACGCGCGAGGCCGGCCGAAATGCCGAGGCGGTGGTCGGTGCGCTGTACCTGACCATGGTGATCGACGACGATGCCCATAAGGCCCAACGCCAGATCGATACCTATTTGGAACAATATTACGGCGTCTCGGCCAAAATCCTTGCCAAGCGCCAGGCCTGTTATGCGGGCCCGGCGGCGGGCGCGGCGGAGTGGCTGAAAGGCTATGCGGACGCGGGCGCCACGCATCTGGTTTTGCGCTTTGCCGGCGACCATGAGAGGCACATGGATGCCATCGCCGAAATTCGCGGCAGCCTGGGTTGGTGAGGTTATTGTAGCTCCCGCCGCACCATGTTGGCGCCTTCGACCATGGCTTGAAGTTTGCCAAAGGCAACGGCGCGGGGCAGATATTTCATGCCGCAATCGGGCGCCACGATCAAACGTTCCGGTGCGATGTGGGCCAGAGCCCCGCGCAGGCGGGAGGCGACCTGTTTGGGGGTCTCGACGTCCTGGCAGCCCAGATCGAGGACCCCGAACATCACCCGCTTGGATGGCAGGGACGCCAAAACGCTGGGATCGAGGTTTGGTTGCGCGGCCTCGATCGAGATGGCGGTGGCGCAACAGGCCTCAAGTTCGGGCAGAAAGGAATAGCCCGATGGCTTGTTCTTCACCACATAGGCATAACCACTAGTGTCCGGTTAAAAATCGAATAAATTCAATTGGTTGGTTATTTGCGAAGCGTTGCATCTGTTTTCGTCTCCCGCAAGTGCTTGATGTATGGGCATTTTCTCGAAGAGGGTCACCGAGAGGATCTGTAACAAAG
>JAKZRK010000169.1:0-20589 GCA_047518225.1 Alphaproteobacteria bacterium
GTTCTTGGACGATGTCCCACATCGACCTGCGAACCGCGCCTACCCACGGGGCCTTGGTGAGCGGTCAAATGATCCAGAATAGCCCGGAAACGCTCTAGGCCTGAGAAGCCGCCGGCGGCGCAATCGCTGATAGGCATGAAATTGCACAGCCAGACACATGCAAGCTGTTTTCCGCCAATTCCATTAACGACGCGCATGGAGGGTTAACGAAGAATTAATCGAGCCTTGCGAGTATGGCACCGAATCAAGCGATATTCGCCGCTGGCGGGGCAAGCACGCGAATATCGCCGTTGCGGGGATGCGAGAGGCTAGGTGCGCAGGGGTTCCGATATCGTTGTCGGTGAAACCGAACAGGCCGGATCAGGCAAGGCGCTCGGTGGCCATCGCGCTATCGGCATGGAAATCTCGTTAGCGGCGGATACAAGCGCGCAGCACAGGCGATTTTTCATACTTGCCGCCGTCATGGTTACGGTAATCGTATCGACCGTCAGCGTGTCACTCTCCATGCTCTATCGCTCGGAAGTAGACCGGCAATCAGGGCTGTTGCAAGAAATAGCCTTGGGCGAGGCACGGTTGATCGATAGACTGATTGGCAACAAGCATGGACCCAACGCCTTGCCAGCCGCCACCCTGGCCAAATTGTCCGATGATCTGGCCCACCTTTTGCCAAGGGCCAAATTTGCTGAAACCGGCGAATTCATCCTGGCCTTCCGCCAGGGCGATCAGATCGTCCTGTCCCGCCGCGGCGACCAATACGCGCCCGGCCTCACCCACGCGGTACCCATGCATTCGGACCTGGCGGTCCCGGCTCGCTTGGGCCTGATGGGCAGATCGGGAATCGCAACCGTCCTGGATTATGCCGGCGTGAAGGTTTTAGCCGCGCACGAGCCCGTCCCCGGACATGGATTGGCGGTGGTGGCGAAAATGGACTTGTCCGAGGTTCGGCGCCCATTTTTTCTGGCTGGCGCCATAAGTTCCGGCGGCTTGGTCGCATTCCTGATCCTGGTCATAGTCGGTTGGTACCGCATCGGCCAGAGCATGATGCAGCGCGACCGAGCCACGGCGCAGTTGCATCAAAGCGAAGCGAACCTATCCGCTGCGCAACGGATCGCCAAACTGGGTGGCTGGCAATATAACTTTCAGAACCGGGAACTCAGCGCCACGGAAGAGACCTATCGGCTTTTGGGCATACAGCCCGGCCAAGTCAAGGAACTCTTCAAGGCGTCAATCAGCCTAATTCACCCTGACGACCGCGCGGCCGCACGCCAGGCCAGGCACGCCGCGCTGAAATACAGCCACGACTATGAAGTCGAATACCGCATCACCCGCCCGGACGGCATGGAAGGTTATATCCACGAACAGGGCACCTTTGAATTCGACGGCCAGGGTAACCGCCTGCGCATATCCGGCACCATGCACGACGTGACCGAGCGGCGGCAAGCCGAGGAACGGCTACGCCAACAGGCCCAGATATTCGACCAGATCCACGACGCCGTTGTCTATACCGATACCAAGGGCAACGTCTTGAGTTGGAACAAGGGTGCGGAACAGCAATCGGGCTACCGGGCCGAAGAAGCGATCGGCCGCAACATTGATTTCTTCGTCGCGCCCCAGGACAAGCAGCGGTTTTGGAGCCAGTTGGCGCCTGTTGCCTACCGGCAAGGAAGCGCGCAATTCGACGTCTGGCTACGCCACCGCTCAGGTGTGCTTTTTCGCGGCCACAGATCGTCCGCCGTGGTGCGCGATCCCCAGGGCCGCATTGTTGGCGCTATCTCCTGCATTCTGGATGTGACCGACGAATTCCGGGCCAAAGAAGCCTTGCGTACCTCGGAAGAGCGCCTGTCGGGCATCCTGCGCATGGCGCCGGAGGCCGTGATCACCATGGATACGGAACTGCGCATTACCCTGTTCTCCGACAGTGCCGCGCGTATTTTTGGGTATGAAGCCCGGGAGGTTCTGGGACAGCCATTTGACATCCTCATTCCCGAGGCATTGCGGGAACGGCACGGCGCCCACGTCAAGGCGTTTGTGGAGGGGACCGTTGACCGCCTGGACATATACGGGCGCAGTGATATCTCGGGCCGGCGCAAGGACGGTAGTCTGTTTCCGGCCCTGGCCAGCGTCTCCAAATTTCGTCTGGCGAATGAAACCGTATTTACGGTCCTGTTGCACGACATCGGCGAACGCAAGCAGGCAGAGCAAGCCCTGATCGAAGCCAAGCAGCAGGCGGAAGTCGCAAATCGTACCAAGTCGGAATTTTTGGCCCACATGAGCCACGAATTGCGCACGCCGTTGAATGCCATTCTTGGCTTTTCGCAAATGATGATGGCTGACATGCTGCCGAAGGAAGATATCGATCGAGTCCACGATTACGCCACCGATATATTTGATAGCGGAACCCATCTGTTGCAGGTGATCAATGATTTGTTGGATCTGGCCAAGATCGAAGCGGGTCATACGGAACTGGTGGAAGGCGAGGTCGATCTCGGTGACGTCGTCGCGACAAGCCTGCGCCAGGTGGATGGCAGCGCCCGCAAAGCCGGCCTGCGGGTGCTGAACAACATGCCTAACGATATGCCGCCATTGTGGGCGGATGAACGAAAAATAAAGCAAGTCGTGCTGAACCTGTTATCGAACGCGGTCAAATTCACCCCTAGGGACGGGCAGATCGAAGTGACGGCGGGCCTGCACGAAAACGGCCGCATGGAGCTGTCGGTGCGGGACACGGGTAACGGCATGACCGAGGCCGAAGTGGAGCTATCCCTGCAACCGTTTGGCCAAATTGATGATGCCATGACCCGCGATCATGAGGGCACCGGCCTGGGCCTGCCCCTGTCCCGGTCGTTTTGCCAGCTACATGGCGGCGACCTGGAAATCGACAGTGCCAAATGCGTTGGCACCACCGTGCTGGTCTATTTGCCCCAAGAACGCGTTTTATCGGCCCATGATCCAAGCATTGCGCGGACCGGCACTACCGCGGCCGATTGACCAGCCCCGGCCGCCGTCGGCGAACCGGTCTTCCGCCGACGCGATGGGGGGCATCGTTAGGCGTGCGTGACCCCCAGACCGGCGGAGGCGCCAACCACCACGGCGCTATTGTCGCTGGAATATTCGGTCATGATTAGGTCTCTCTTGTGCGGCGGACCATGGGAATTTTGCGGCAGTGCCCTTGAAAAAGAAAGAGGCGCCCTGGATTAACTCCAGGGCGCCACATCCGGGCCGTTAACGGGGCCTGCTATCGGCCGGATGGCAATTGCACCGGATTGACGGCAAATTTCCTGGTTGATCGCTGAAACACCACAATTGCCTTCGTTTCCGATTGCGTTCGATTATTAAGAAATTCTATCTCAAATCGAGCATACAGATTTCTATTTATCTTGACCGTAGCCACGAATTTGCAAAATATATTGGACTAGACAAGCAAGACTTTCTATGTGTTGAATTAGATATTCTAAGTTGAATCCTGCCCGGAGCACCCCATGGCCCGCCGGTTGCCGCCCCTGAACAGTCTGCGCGCGTTCGAAGCCGCGGCCCGCCGTTTAAGCATTTCCGCCGCCGCCAACGAATTGAACGTCACGCCGGCCGCGGTCAGTCAGCAAATCAAGGGCCTGGAGGGCCAGTTGGGCCTGAACCTGTTTCGGCGCATGAACCGCGCCCTGGCCCTGACCGAAACTGGCCGGCTGCTGCTGCCGGGCTTAAGCGAGGGATTTGACTGCATGGATCAGGCGGTGGCGCGCGTGCGCGAGACCGAGGCCGGGGGCCCGTTGAATTTGTCAACCTCGCCCTCATTTGCCGCGAAATGGTTGATCCCGCGGCTGGACCGTTTTCAAGCCGCGCATCCGGATATAGAGGTCCGTATTAGCGCCGGCATGGATCTGGTGGATTTTCGCCGCGACGAAATGGATTGTGCCGTCCGCTTTGGCCGCGGCCGTTACGAGGGGGTGGAGGCGATCTGGCTGTTGGGCGAGGAAGTCTTCCCCGTTTGCAGCCCCGATCTATTGACCGGCCCCCATGGTCTGAACGCCTTGGATCAACTGCGTCATCATCGCTTGTTGCATGATGGCACGCCCATGCTGGACGATGTCACGCCGGATTGGCGGATGTGGCTGCAGGCAGCCCGCGTGGGCGACGTGGATCCCGACCATGGCATGACCCTGACGCCGTGGACGATGGTGGTACAGGCGGCGATCGAAGGCCAGGGCGTGGCCCTGGGCCGGCGCGCCCTGGTGGCCGACGACCTGGCCGCCGGGCGCCTGGTGCGGCCGTTTGATCTGGGCCTGCCGATCCCTTTTTCCCATTGGCTGATCTACCCGCCTGGGGCCGAGCGCCGGCGCAAGGTCCGCGCCTTCCGCGATTGGCTGGTAGCCGAGGCCGAAGCGGCCCGCGAGGCGTCCGAGCAGGCGGCGGCGAAGCAGTAAAGCAGGCTGGTTAGTCGGCGGCGAAGCAGTAAAGCAGGCCGGCCCCGCCGGTTGATTTAAGATTGGCCTGACTGCAACCGCGCGTGCCATGGGCCGAGGTCCATGAAATGTTGCCGCCGCCATGACGGTCATGATGCCCGACGCTGGCGCTGCCCTTATCATTGGAGGTCCAGTTACCGCAGGTATGATCGCCCTTTTCCCAGGGGAAATAGGCCGTGCCGTCATCCTTGGAGCCGGTCAGAATGTCATGCCGATTGGGCTTGTCGCCCCGGCCATTGACCGGTTTACCGTTTTCATCCACTGCCGTGCGCTTGACCAGGTTGGGGCTGATGTGCAGCTGATCCAGATCGCCGGCGATCAAATCGCCATTGGCATTGTACCACGGACCTCGGCCAATTCGATCACGAGCAGCAATGCCGCGCCCACTTTTTACCTGCGTGGAAAGATAAGCGCGCCAAGTACGGCCTTGCGATCCGGCCGCCTCGGCTAGTTTTTTGCAGTGAGCATCGCCACCTGCCAGGCCGCCGAGATTGGCGCCATCGCCCACGCCTACACTGGTGACGAAAAAACCCATGGGGTGATCGCCGGCCAGCGCCGACGGACTGCCGAGCAATAGCACCAACCCCATAGCAGCCCCAATCGCGGTCATTCTGTCTCCCATATCCATCTCGGCTTCCCTCCCCCGTTTCCTGAAATCCCGATGGAAATTCTAGCTGCGGAAGCATCGACTGCCAAGATACGGCAACATGACTTCACGGTTTAATGAACGGCCTCGGGCGGGCACTCATTTTATAGCAGACGGCGGCATGGCCGGCGAAAACCCGGTAAAGCGGACATCGGGATGTAAAACGCTGCCTGGCCAAGTTCAACATCCCGCCCCGTAACGTCCGAATTTCCAATTTCGGTTCGTCGGGGCGCCAGAAGAACGCGGTTCTTCGTTGCGCTGTGGCCGCCAGCGGTTTAGGTTCTGCGGCGCCTAAAATCGAACGATCCACTGTGTATTGAAAGGTCCCGGTATCATGCCATTCCTTGCCGACTCCCTCGCGCGCGTACAGCCTTCCGCCACCATGGCGATCAGCGACCAAGCCCGGAATTTGAAGGCGGAGGGCCACGATGTCATCAGCCTAAGCGCCGGCGAACCGGATTTCGATACCCCCGACAATATCAAGGCGGCGGCGATCCGGGCGATAGAGGCGGGCGACACCAAATACACCGACGTCGTCGGCACGCCCGCCTTGAGAGCGGCTATCGCGGCCAAGTACAAGCGCGACAATGGCCTGGAATACGGCACCGACCAGATCATCGTCTGCTCCGGCGGCAAGCAGGTGCTGTACAATGCCCTGATCGCCACCCTCAACCCCGGCGACGAGGTGGTTATCCCGGCGCCCTTTTGGGTCTCCTATCCGGACATGGTGCACTTGGCGGGGGGTACGCCGGTGATTGTCGATGTCACGGCCGAGACCGAATTTCGCATGACGGCGGATGCCTTGGAGGCGGCCATTACGCCCAAGACCAAGTGGCTGATCTTCAACTCCCCCTCCAATCCCTCCGGCGCGGCCTATAACCGCGATGAACTGAAGGCCCTGACGGACGTACTGATGCGCCACCCCCATGTCTGGGTGATGACCGACGATATGTACGAGCATCTGGTTTATGATGATTTCACCTTCGCCACGCCGGCGGAGGTAGAGCCGGGATTGCACGACCGCACGCTGACCGTCAACGGCGTCTCCAAAGCCTATTGCATGACCGGCTGGCGGATCGGTTATGCCGCCGGACCGGTAGAGTTGATCAAGGCCATGTCAAAGGTGCAATCGCAAAGCACCTCCAACCCATCGTCCATCAGCCAGGCCGCGTCGGTCGAGGCGTTGAATGGACCGCAGGCGTTTATCGCCGAACATAACGAAGTCTTCAAACAGCGCCGGGATCTGGTGGTCAGCATGTTGAATCAGGCCAACGGCATCCATTGCCTGACCCCCGAGGGCGCCTTCTACGTCTATCCCAGTTGCGCGGGCTGCATCGGCAAGAGCGCGCCATCGGGCAAAAAAATTGAAAATGACCTGGACTTCATTACCGAACTGTTGGCCGCAGAGGGCGTCGCCGTGGTGCATGGCCAGGCTTTCGGTCTGTCGCCGCATTTTCGTATTTCCTATGCCACATCGACCGAGGCGTTGGAAGACGCTTGCCAGCGTATTCAGCGCTTTTGCGGATCGTTGAAATAGCCGACGGCGAATTTGGGACAACGCAACTGGGGACGGATAATGTCATTGAAAATCGCGGTCATGGGGGCGGGCGGCATTGGCGGCTATTACGGCGGCCGGCTTGCCGCATCGGGCGCGGATGTCACGTTTATCGCCAGGGGGGCGCATCTGGCGGCCATGCGCAAAGATGGCCTGCGCATCATCTCGCCCCTGGGCGATGTCCATATTCCTTCCGTCAATGCCACGGACGATCCCGGCGCCATTGGCCCGGTCGATATCGTCATGTTCTGCGTCAAACTGTACGACGTGGACGAGGCAAGTGAACTTTGCAAACCGCTAATCGGCCCGGACACGGCGGTGATCTCGTTCCTCAACGGCATCGATTCCGAGGCGCGCATGCAAGCCATCCTGGGCGACGGCGCGGTGGTCGGCGGCGTGGCCCAGATCCCCTCCAACATCAGCGAACCCGGCGTCATTGAACACAAGGCGCAATTTGCCGTGCTGGAGTTCGGTGAACTGGACGGCCGTGACAGCCCGCGTCTGACACGCTTTCACGACGCCTGTACCGAAGCCGGGATACAAAGCTATCTGGTCCATAATATCGAGGCGGCGATCTGGCTGAAATTTGCCATTCTGGTACCCTTTGCCACCGCTTGCTGCCTGACCCGCCTGCCCGGCAGGATCCTGATCGAAGAGCCGGCCGTCCAGGATCTGGCCTTCACGGCCATACGGGAGATTATCGCCTTGGCGGAAGCCAAGGGCGTGCCCCTGCCGCCGGACGCCTTGCAATCCCGCATGGACATGTTGAATAACTTCGCGAATGCAAGGCCGTCCATGTTGGTCGACCTCGATGCCGGGAAACGTATCGAGCTGGAAGGTTTGCAAGGTGCCGTGGTGCGCATGGCGGCGGAATTAGGGGTGCCGACGCCGGTCCATCAGGTCGCCTACGCCGCATTGAAACCGTATTTGAACGGCCCGCCCGGCGAATAAATCCGCTTTCCTGATGAAATTGTTGCGAATCCGCTTGCGCCCGGCCCCCAGCCGTTGATTAAATTGAACTTGGGAAGATCAAGGAAGGCCGTCATTCAAATATCGGCCCCTGACCGCCCCTGGGATGGACAGCGTAGATAGGTGAGCAACATGACCAACAGCAAACCCACCGGCCCCCGCAGCATCGCTTTGATCGGCCCATATCTGTCTGGCAAGACCACGCTGCTTGAAGGTCTTTTGCATACTTCCGGGACTGTCGGACGCAAAGGCACGGTAGGCGAAGGCAACACGGTTGGCGATAGCGCCCTCGAAGCCCGGAACCGCCACATGAGCACCGAGGTCAATGTCGCCTCGGCCCGGTTCATGGATGACGACTTCATTTTCCTGGATTGCCCGGGTTCCATAGAATTGTTGCAGGAAAGCCTGTTCGTGCTGCCGGGCGTTGATGCCGCTGTCGTGGTTTGCGAACCGGACAGGGACAAAGCCCAGGCTTTGGCGCCATTGCTGCACACCCTGAATGAATTGGGCGTCCCGCACATGCTGTTCGTGAACAAGATCGACAAGGCGACTATTACCGTACAGGCCTTGTTGGACGCCTTGCAGCCGATCTCGTCCAAGCCGTTGGTACTGCGCCACATTCCGGTACAGGAAGGCGAAAAGATCACCGGCTACATCGATCTAGCCTCGGAGCGCGCCTATCACTACCGGGCCGGCCAGGCATCGGAGGTCGTGGAACTGCCCGGCACCGAGGAAGACGCCTTTGGCGAGGCGCGCTATGGCATGTTGGAGGCCTTGGCGGATTTCGATGACGATCTAATGGAAAAGGTGCTGGAAGACGTCACGCCGGAAAAGGACGAAGTGTACGCTAATTTGACCAAGGACTTTCAAAGCGGCGCGATCATTCCTGTCTTCCTGGGCGCGGCGGAGCAGGACGGCGGCCTGTTTCGGCTGTTGAAAGCGTTGCGCCACGAAGTCCCCGGCGCCGACAAGACCGCCGCCCGGATGGGCATCGCCGGGGGGACCGAAGGCGCCGCGGGCACCGTGGCTCAGGTTTTGAAGACCTATCACACCCAACATGGCGGTAAGGTGTCCGTCGTCAGGGTCTGGGCCGGAGAGTTGAAGGATGGCATGACCCTGAATGGCCAACGGGTTTCCGGCGTGTTCCGCATGATGGGCCATGACCAGGAAAGAATTCCCTTCGCCAAAGCGGGCGAGGTGATCGGTCTGGGCCGCATGGAAAATGCAGTGACCGGAGAGACCCTATCCGATAACGGTGCCGATGCCATGCCGACGCCAGATGTTTTGCCACCGGTCTATTCCCTGGCCATCGCCGCGGTGCACCGGGATGATGAGGTCAAGTTGTCCACCGCCCTGGCCAAGGTGCGGGACGAGGATCCTTCGATTTTCGCTGGCAATGACACCGCCACCCATCAACTGGTCCTGCGCGGCCAGGGTGATATTCACCTGAAGATCACCATTGACCGGCTACAGCACAAATATGGCCTGGAAGTCACGTCGGTCCGGCCGAAAGTACCTTACATGGAGGCCATCCGTAAAAGTGTGGAACAACATGGCCGGCATAAGAAACAGTCGGGCGGCCATGGCCAGTTCGGCGATGTGCATCTGCAAATAAAGCCATTGCCCAGGGGCTCGGGTTTCCAATTCGTGGACAAGATCGTCGGTGGCGCCATTCCACGGCAATATATTCCGGCGGTTCAGTCGGGCGTCAAGGAATACCTGAGCAAGGGGCCGTTGGGCTTTCCCGTCGTGGATGTTTCGGTGACTGTGTTCGATGGTCAGTATCATGCGGTCGATTCATCGGAAATCGCCTTCAAGACGGCCGCCCGCATTGCCATGAACGATGGCATGAAACAGTGCGGCCCCGTTCTGTTGGAACCGATCCTGCAGGTGGACATCACGGCACCATCGGAGCATACGCCGAAGATCAATGCCATCGTATCGGCGCGACGCGGTCAGATCCTGGGCTTTGATACGCGCCAGGGCTGGACCGGCTGGGATGTGGTATCAGCCCACATGCCGCAGTCGGAATTGCATGATTTGATTATTGAATTGCGCTCCGCCACCCAAGGCACGGGCAGTTACAGTGCGACTTTCGACCGATTGCAGGAACTGACCGGGCGCCTGGCGGACGACGTCGTGACCGCCCATAACGAAAATGTAGCGGCCTAGCTCATCGGCTGAGCCGTCGGAAGAACCACGGGGGAGATTCATCTTGCAACCATCCGCGGCCGCCGACGCGGCGGAACTTCTGGCCCAAGCGCGCCGTAGCGGCCAGAACATCGACGGGCTGCCAAGCCATCTGCAACCACGCAACCTGGAGGATGCCTATCAGATTCAAGACGCGTTGATCCCCTTGATCGAGGAACTCTCCAACGGCCGGCGCCTAGGCTACAAAGGCGGCGCAACGGCGGAGGCATCGCAAAAACTGTTGGGCCTGGATCATCCTTTCCTGGGCGTTCTATTATCGTCCTACATGCTAAAAAGCGGCGATACGATCCCGGCGGATGCCTGCACGGCCAAATTGCTGGAAGTGGAATTCGCCTTTCGCATGGCAGAGGATCTCCCCCCTGCCGCCGCCCCCTATGATTTGGGCGGGGTATTGGCGGCCGTGGGTAGTTTTATAACCTCGATCGAGGTTGTCGATACACGCTATACCGGCGGACTGGCGGCGGGCGCCTTACAGGTTATCGCCGACAATTCAGCCGCTTGTTTTTGGCTGGCCGGTACGGAGTTCGAAGGCCTGGATGGCGTCGATTTTGAAGATTTCCCTGTCACGCTGCATATAAACGGCGAATTGGCGGCGGAGGGCAACAGCGCGAATGTATTGGGCAATCCCCTAAATTCTTTGACCTGGCTGGCCAATACGTTGTGCCTGCAGGACGGGGGATTGAAAGCGGGCGAAATCGTCACCGCCGGATCATGTATCGCGCCAACCCCGGCCCAGTCCGGTGACGAAGCTGTCGCAGACTTCGGCAGCCTGGGCCAGGTCACGGTCCGCTTCGGCACCTAGCCCATGGAAGCGGCACGACTCGACCGGGCCGCCGAGTTGTTGTTGCGGGCGCGGCTTGACCGCCGACGGATGTCGGCCCTGCCCGATGATTGCCGTCAAAGGGGCGGAAAAAGGCCGCGTCGTGGAGGCGGAATACGGTGCCCTGGGCATTGTTAAGGTTTCATTCCATTAGATCACGGTCTATTGAAGCGACAATTCTAGGCATCCGACCTAAATGGATATCCAGTGAAGTGGATTGCAGACAGGGGCAGGGGAATTTTTCATGTTGATCAAATCGACACCGTCTTGGCAGATGCCCGAACGTGAGGCGACGCCGGAAAAGGTATTTCTCAATCGGCGCCATTTTCTGGGTGCCCTTACGGCTGGCACGACAGCTTTGATCGGGGGTGGCGCCTTTGCCGCGAAAACGGCTGATCCAACGGCCGATCTGTATCCGGCCCAGCGCAATAACAATTATACCCTGGACCGCCCGTTGACGAAGGAATCGGACGCCGCCTCATACAACAATTTTTATGAATTCGGCTCCCACAAGCGCATTGCCCGAGAGGCCCGCTCCCTGAAGCTCCGGCCCTGGACCGTGTCCTTCGAGGGCATGGTGGAAATGGAGCGCCAGGACGATATCGACACCCTGATCCGGGCCATGCCGTTGGAAGAGCGGCTATACCGATTGCGCTGTGTCGAGGCGTGGTCCATGGCCGTGCCCTGGACCGGTTTCGCCATGTCCGAGCTGGTGAAATACGCCAAGCCGCTTTCGTCCGCGAAATACGTGGTCATGCAGACTTTCCTGAATCCGAAAATGGCCAGCGGGCAAAAACAGGTCTGGTACCCTTGGCCCTATACGGAAGGGCTGACCATGGCCGAGGCCACCAACGAACTCGCCTTCATGGTCACCGGCATCTATGGCAAGCCCCTGGCCAAACAGTTCGGCGCACCCCTGCGCCTGGCGGTGCCCTGGAAATACGGCTTCAAATCCGTCAAGTCCATCGTCAGATTCAAATTCACCGACAAGCGCCCGGTTACCTTTTGGGAACAAATTCAGTCCTCCGAGTATGGCTTTTGGGCCAACGTCAATCCAAAGGTCCCCCATCGGCGGTGGAGCCAGGCCAGCGAGCGCGTATTGGGCACAAACAAACGGGTGCCGACACTGCCCTATAACGGTTACGGTGAACAGGTCGCCTCGCTGTACGATGGCATGAAGGGCGAAAAGCTGTTCATGTGATCGGCCGCATATGACGTCGGTTAGCCATGAATTGGTGATCTTCGATTGCGACGGGGTGCTGGTTGACAGCGAACCCTTGGCCAACCGCGTACTGGCCGGCTGCTTTCAGGCGGCGGGATTTCCCATCACTTACGAAACCTGCGTGGCCGAAATGGTCGGCCTATCCTTGCCCCGATGCTTTCAGTTGGCGCGGGAATGGCATGGCAGGCCGGTGCCTGACGACTTTTTTGACATCGTGCAAACGCAAACCTACCAGGCCATCCGGGAGGAGCTGCAAGCCATCCCAGGTATCCGCGCGGCGATCGAAGCGATCCCCCTTCCGCGCTGCGTCGCCTCCTCCTCCGAACTGGACAAGATCGCCCTGTCATTGGAGCAGACCGGATTGGCGTCTTTGTTTGGCGACAGGGTGTATTCGGCCCAGCAGGTGTCCCGTGGCAAACCATTTCCCGATCTGTTTCTGTTCGCGGCCCGGCAGATGGGTGTCGAAGCAAATAAATGCGTCGTCATCGAAGACAGTTTTTATGGCGCCCGCGCCGCCCGGACCGCCGGCATGTCCGTGTTGGGCTATGCGGGCAGCGGTTTCGCCCGGCAATTGGCGGACGAAGGCGCCCAGGTATTTGACAGCATGACGGCCCTACCCGGATTGCTGGGTTTCGGGGCATAATGTCGGGGCGCTGATAATTGATGCCAACATAAGGAAGCCTCGATGACCGAAAGCAAACTGCCCCTGGCCGGTATCAAAGTTCTTGATCTGACCCACGCCCGCGCCGGCCCCACCGCCGTGCGCCAGCTGGCCGATTGGGGGGCGGATGCCA
Organism: Alphaproteobacteria bacterium; assembly: GCA_047518225.1. GTDB lineage: Bacteria > Pseudomonadota > Alphaproteobacteria. The sequence continues at coordinate 12,675 of JAKZRK010000169.1, forward strand.
TCAAGATCGAGGTTCCCGCGAACAAGGAGGAAGGCTTGGGCGGGGCCCGTCATGGCCCGGATTTCCTGAACCTGCACCGCAACAAACGGGCCTTGAGCCTGAACCTGAAAAAACCCGAGGGACTGGAGATATTCATGACCCTGGCCAAGGACGCCGATGTCATCGTCGAGAATTTCCGGGCCGCGGTAAAGCATCGCCTGGGCGTCGATTATGAAAGCGTGCGCGCCATCAATCCTCGCATCATCTACGGCTCCATCTCGGGCTTTGGCCAGACCGGCCCCATCGCCGAACGGGCCGGGGTGGACCAGATCGCCCAGGGCATGGGCGGTTTGATGTCCATCACCGGTCTGCCGGGGCAAGGCCCGGTGCGGGTGGGCATCCCCATCGCCGATCTGACCGCGGGGATGTATCTGGCCCAGGGTATCCTGCTGGCCCTGATCGAAAGGAGTCAATCGGGCTTGGGCCAATGGGTCCACACCTCGTTACTGGAAGCACAGATTTCCATGTTGGATTTCCAGGCCGCGCGCTGGCTGATCGAACAGGATGTACCCGGCCAGGCCGGCAACGACCATCCCACGGGCATCCCCATGGGCGCCTTTAAAACCGCCGACGGCGCCGTCAACATCGCCGCTGCCTCCGGTCGCCTGTGGACCCGTTTCCTTGCAGTCGCCGGGGCCGAGGAGCTGGCCGAACATCCCGACTATGCCTCCCCGAAACTGCGCTCGCAAAACCGGGCTCAATTGAACCAGGTCATCGGTGAAATCATGGCCAAACGCAGCAGCCAGGATTGGATTGAATCACTTAGCGAAGCCGGCGTGCCCTGCGGTCCCATCAATAGCATCGACCAGACCTTCGCCGAGCCCCAGGTGCAACATCTGGGCATTGCCCAGCCCATGCACCATCCCAGCATGGGCACAGTCAATGTGGTCGGCCAGCCGGTGCATCTGGAGCGTACCCCGCAGCCCGGCGAAATGCGCCTGGCCACCCCCGAATTGGGCGGCAACACCGACGAAGTGCTGGCGGAAATAGGCTATGATCAGGCCCGGATCGACGACTTGCGTACCCGCGGCGTTGTTTAGAGCGCTTCCGGGCTAACTATCGGCGGCCAGACGGACATGGTCAAAGGGGGTGAGTTTTTCCCGGGCGATGATCGTGCGCAACAGCCCGCCGTAGTTTTCCGGGATTTTGGAGTAATTCGTCAGCCAGACCGTCAGGTCCGGCCCGGTAATGCGCTTGCCGGCACGGCGCATGGCGGCGCGGGCCTTGCGCAACTGGCGATAGGCGTCATGGGTGTTGAGGTTGCGCATATAGGCGGCGACGCCGTCGCCGAGCGTGTGGAAACGCATCACCTTGAACCCCTTTGCCCCTGCCGGCGCCAGGCCCGGCGCGTCCTTGTCGTAGTTCCGCATGCCGAACAGGTTGTTGCCATCCAGGGCAAAACGCGAAGTGCCCCAGCCGCTTTCCAGCGCCGCCTGCGCCAGCACCAGCGAGGCGGGGATGATATCCACCCGCAGCCGAAGCATTTCAAGGCCGCCGGGCGCCACGCCATAGCGTTCATAAAGCGCATGGGGCACGGCGTCCGGCTTGTCCGTAAGTAGCTTTCGTTCGGCGCGGATACGGTCGTTTTCCCGCGCCACCAGCGGCAGGATCACCCGGAAGAAGGTCTGCTTGCGTTCAACCGCCGCCAAGGCCGAGAGGTCGACATCGATATGATCCACGAAGGCGGGACGCACCTGCCCCGTCCTGCGCACGTCACTCAGCAATACCGCCCGCACTCTGTTCAGCGCCGCACTGTCCTCGGGCGGATTCAGCCCGCCGCGGTCCATGCCGAAAGACCAGAACAGGGCGACGGCGACGGCCAGCCCGGCCGCGCCCGCGAGGCAAGACAGACGGTTGGCTTGGAAGAATTCGATCCCTGCGCGGAATATTGTCATCGGGCGGCGTGTAGCGGTGAAAGCGGGTGGTATTACATGGCGGCCATGATCTTTTTGTAGGCCTCTTCGATGCGCGCCATGTCGCCCGGCGCATGGCCCCAGTTCAGCATGGCGCCATCGTTCAGTCGGCGAGGAAAGATGTGGGTGTGAAAATGTTGGACGGTCTGGCCCGCCGCCGGGCCGTTGGCCTGGACCAGATTGATGCCCTCGGGTTCCATAGCCGCCTCCACCGCGCGGGAAATTAATTGCGCGGCCGGCAGCACGGCGGCCAGGTCATCTGGGTCCGCATTCAGTAAATTCTCCGCATGGGCCTTGGTAATAACCAGACAATGGCCGTCGCCGAAGGGATTGATATCCATCATCGCAAATACGCGGTCGTCCTCATACAACTTGAAGCAAGGAACCTCACCGGCGATGATTTTACAAAAAATGCAATCTGGGTCAGCCATGTCCATGTTCCATATTGTGCCATCATATTAGAAATCTAACCAGCCTGGCTTGAGATCGCCAGGGCCAAGCTTATTTTAATGCGGAAACGACGGCGTTGGGACACAATCGGGCTGTACCGCGTCATTCGCTGGCGCCGTTCGTCTTGCCCTGCCGTTGGGGCGTCAGCCAAAATACCGTTATCTGATCGGCCCATGGAAAAAAACACCGCCTCGAACCCGAAAAAGAAACTGCCCGCGCCGCGCCGCGACGACTGGCTGCTGATCACCGAATTCGCCTACCGTTTCGATTACTTCCGGCGCTGGATCCTGGCGAGCGTCTTTGGCGCCGTTGTGCTGGCTTTCGCGGGCATGTATCTATCGGCGGCGGGGGTCTTCCTGCTGTTGCCGTTGTATGGCGCCATGGCGCACCTGCGTTGTCCGGCCTGCGACACCGCCACGACGCTAAAGGGGGTCACCGACGGCCATAACTGCCTGTCTTGCGGCCAACGCCTGCGGCTTTAATCTCGCGGTTTGATACTCTGGTAGCGGCTCAATTCAGGGCCGCCGCTGTGGTAGGAGGCCAGATCCCCCGGCACCTCAACCCAATGGACCCGTTGGTCGTGAAAGGCATTAGCCTCGGGCAGGCGGTCGATATCGCCTTCGATGAGCGCGCGGGCAACATGGGTTTCACCCGGCGCCAGATCAGAGGCGAAGAACATCGTGGTGCCGCAACGTGCGCAGAAGCCCCGCCGGCTCTGTTTCGAAGATTGAAACCAAATCAGCCGGCCATCAGGATCGTTCAGCCCGAATCGATCATTCGCCGCGCCCACCCAGGTGACGAAGGCCGCGCCGTGCGCGGACCGGCAATAGCCGCAATGGCAATGCGCACAAAACAGACTGGGCGGCTGCAGGCTGAATTGAATATCACCGCACAAACAGGTGCCATTAAAAGATAACGGCATGGATCCAGCACCTCCCCATAAATGACTCATATCGACATTTTCAAAATGACCGTGGCCATCCGGATAAAACAGGCACCCACTACATTTAGAGTAACACCAAGACCGCCCAGACCTGCCAATCTGTCGTAGAACCCTCGACAGATCTACTCCTTAAAAGCGCGGATCGTCCAGCTCCATCGAGAATTTCCGAGGGCGCAGGCCGGCTTGGAACCAACTGATAAAGCTATGGATGGAATAGACCGGTAAACCGGTAACTTTCCGGATGTCCGCCGCAAAAGGCACCATATCGGTGCATTCCAAGACGATGGCACCGACGGGCTGCGTACTATCCATCACCCGATTGGCTGCATCGATCAGATCCAGACGGCAGTTGGCAAGATCGATTTTTAACGCATCGCCCAGCACATCGCGGGTAAAACAACGTCCTTCATCGGTGCCGACGATAAATGTGTCCAAAGGCGCTCCGGCCGCCGCGAGATGTTTTTCGGTTAGGTTTGTTTCTGAAATGGTGATGACAGCGACCCGTTGTTCCGCGGGCAGCAAGGCTTGCACCATGGGAATCTGCATAAGCGATGAGGTTGCTACCGGCACGCCCAACGCTTCCTTGATTTCCTCCTGCATTAACGAAAGGAAGCCACAAGTGGTCGTAATGCCATCCGCCCCCATGGTCACAAGCTCCCGCCCGGCGGCGATAAACTGGTCCAGCAGCAGCCTCGGATCACCGCACACCACATTATCGGGCGTCGCACCGGTTACCACCTTGTAGAGAACCGGAAAAGGCCACGAATCTGCGTTGCCCATATCGCCGGGGACCCTTGGAAAGCGAGTTTCCAGCATCAGGATCCCGACCGCAGCGCCAAAGACAGTTTTTCCACCCCGTTCAACTGGCATGCGCGCTTTCTCCCCTTAATTCGCCCCTGGTCTTAAACTGCGGAATAGGCCGGATCGGGCGGCGCGACTGAAAATCCCGCCCGTTGGACCAGCAACAACGACAGAAATTCCGCGCCCAACCCAGACAACAGCGTGGTTGTGGCCGTAACCACAATCTTGTCCATCAAAATCTTAAGCCTGAATGTATGGGAAACAAAGCCACTGTCTTAATCAGAGGCCAAGATTACTGACGCACGTTTTTAGTGCTATAAACTGATCTCGTAGCTGCCAACGTGAATCCTTTTTGAACATTTCTGGAGCGTACCGATGAACGAACGCCCGCCCGCTTTTCGTGGTATTCGCCACATTGCCTTTAGGGTGACAAACCTGGAGGAGTGCGAGAGGTTTTTTACCGATGTAATGGGTATGAAGTTGCTCTATCGCGCAAACGAAAACCTCGTCTATCTCACCTGCGGGAACGATAATTTGTCCCTTGCGCGCGCCAACTCGGAACCGAAAGACGGTGGCGTTTTTGATCACTACGGTTTCATCGTAGAGAGCAAGGAGTGCCTCGATGCCTGGCACGATTATTTCAAGTCGACGGATGTGCCGGTGATGGACCAGCCGCATGATCATGCGGATGGAGCGCGCAGTTTTCACATCAAGGACCCGGCCGGAAACATCATTCAGCCGATCTATCATCCGGCGATCTCTACTCAACGGTTTGACTAATCTCACCAGGTAAACAAGGTCGCACGGTAGCTGAACGAACGGCTGCGCAAGACGCCGGACTTTGAAACAGCAGAAGAACGATTTAACGCTTGTGTTGCGTCGATCGGTTGAGATCGCACCTTATCATCGAGAATTCAAAGCAAGGTCGGTGACCGTCGTAGATAAGGCGGCTGCAAATGTCTCCTCCCGGCACATCGCTGCCGTAGAAAAGATGTCTGTGGTAACCATGTATGCCGTGGGTGTCAGCATCCACCGGATAGGCACGCAAGTAACCTTCAAAAACACATTTGATACGTGAGTTCGGGAACTAGTCCAGTCCGGGGCGCTCCCCCTTGCGGAAGGGGCCGCGCTCCGCCAGATATTCTATATTACTCCCGACTTCCATCCGTTCGTGTTCCAGGTAATTAGCCACGGCCGTGCGAAAGCCGGGATCGCGGATGAAATGGGCGCTGTGGGTCTGCGTCGGGCGATAGCCACGGGCGATTTTGTGCGGGCCCTGGGCGCCGGCCTCTACCCGGGCCAGACCATGTTGGATCGCATAATCAATGGCCTGGTAATAACAGACCTCGAAATGCAAGAACGGATGATCTTCGATGCAGCCCCAATAGCGGCCAAACAACGCCTCGCCACCGATCAGGTTCAAGGCACCAGCGATATAACGTCCCTCGCGCCCGCACATGATCAACAGGATCTTATCCGGCATGCTTTCGGTGATCAGGCTGAAAAACCGCCGGTTCAAATAGGGTTCGCCCCACTTGCGGCTGCCCGTATCCCTATAGAATCCATAAAACGCATCCCAATGTTCTTCCCGCAGGTCGCTGCCGCTTAGCCATTCAATTTCGATGCCGGTTTCCAGGGCACCGCGCCTCTCGCGCCGAATGGCCTTGCGCTTGCGCGAAGATAGATCGCCCAGGAATTCATCGAAGCCGCCATAGCCCTGATTGTACCAATGGAATTGCTGGTCCGCCCGTTTCAGATAGTCCGCGTCTTCCAACAGCTCCCATTCGTCCTCGGGCAAAAAATTGACGCTGATGGTGGCGATGTTCAGATGTTCCGCGGCGCTGATCAGGCCCGCCGCCAGTTGCCGCTGGGTCGTGACCCGGTCCAGATCGGGACGAACCAACAGGCGCGAGCCGGTGGCGGGGGTAAAGGGCACCGCCGACAACAGTTTGGGATAATAGCGTCCGCCGGCCCGCTCGTAGGCATCGGCCCAGCCGTAATCGAAGATGAACTCGCCACGGCTGTGACTTTTCATATACAGCGGTACGCAGCCCGCCGGGGCGCCACCCTGGGGATCGTCCAGCAGCAGATGCACCGGCCCCCAGCCGGTCCGGTTTTGGACACAACCGCTTTCCTCCAACGCCAGCAGAAAGGCGTGGGAGAGAAAGGGATCGCTGTCGCCGGCGCAGGCATCCCAATGGGCCGGCGGTATCTCGCCCATGGACTGCACGATGCGCGCAACCACCCCTTCCCTTTCATTCTCCGCCATTCGCCAACCTGTCCAAAATTCCGCCGCGTTCAGGCGCGAAACCCTTCAAAAACTATATTATCAACATAGGGCGCAAGGCGCCGCATTTCAGCCCTCTCCCGTACGGTAAAACTCAGCAGTGGCTTGCCCGCCGCCCGCGCCCGCGCCGCCGCCCAAAAGGGCAGATCACGGCAATCGTAAACGATAAAGTCCGGCCGTGCCCGATCCAGATCCAGATCCAGCAAATAGCGCATGGCCAAACGCCGCCATAAGGGCGCCGAGGCGCGGAAATGCCGTGTGCCTACGTTCTGCCCCCTTGCCCAGGCCGGCATCCGTTTCCGGAACCAGGCCAGGGATCGGGGATTGAACGAAGTCACGGCGAATGATCCGCCATAATCTTGCAATTCGCGAAATGCGGCTTCCTCCGCCCCGCCGATTTTGCCGGGCCGGCTCTTGATCTCGACTATAACCGGGCCACGGCCCGCGATCAGGGCCAGTACCTGCGCCAAGGTGGGGATCGTTTGCCGGCTTTGCTGCAAGCGCAAACCAGACAAGGCGGCCGCATCGTGATCGCCGATGCCGCCATCCGCCCCCGTCATGCGGACCAGACTCCAGTCATGGAAAACCATGGCCTGGCCATCGGCGGAAGCCTGCACATCCAATTCCATGCTGTAACCATCCGCGACGGCGGCGGCAAAGGCAGCCAGGGAATTCTCTGGTATGCCCGCGTGCAGGTTATGCAGGCCGCGATGGGCAATAGGCCGTTCGCACAACCAATCGAGCGGCTGGTTCATCGCACCTCGAACACCGCATCGATTTCCACCGCCACGTTGAAGGGTAGCGCCGGCGCGCCCACAGCGAACCGCGCATGGCGCCCGGCATCGCCAAAGACCTCGACCATCAGGTCCGAGGCGCCGTTGATGACTTGTGGATGGTTATGAAAATCCGGCGCGGAATTGACGAAACCGCCCAATTTGACACAGCGCACGACCCGGTCCAGATCGCCCCCGCAAGCCGCCTTGACCTGAGCGATAATGTTCAAGACCACTACACGGGCCGCCGCCTGACCCTCTTCAACGGAAAAATCATCCCCCACCTTGCCGACGAAATTGCGTTCTCCCCCCACCCAAGGTACCTGTCCCGAGACGTAAACCTGGTTGCCGGTACGCACGTAAGGTACATAATTCGCCGCCGGCGCCGGCGCGTCGGGCAAGGTGATATCCAATGCCTTTATCCGCGCCTCTATTTCTCCCGCCATTCCGCTCTCCCATTTTCCGAAAATTGAGTAATTACAGAAAATGCAGTTTGTACCTCGCAACGGCGGACGGGAATACCTATTCTTAAGCTGGACAGATGAACGTACCGTGCCTATCCGGTTGTCACCCATACCAACTACATCTAGGGTGCTCCCAATTCCCCGAGTAAAGCTCGGCCTAGGTCGGGCGGCGATGTCGAGCGCCTCCTGAACCGGAACGGATCTCCCGATTCATGGCAATAAGGGCAGACGAACCCATTGCCCCA
>JAKZRK010000170.1:0-3421 GCA_047518225.1 Alphaproteobacteria bacterium
GACGAGCCAAGCTCGCCCGCATTTACCACAGGCCCATCAACAGCAACTTTCTTCTCAAAATTATCGGTCATGTTCCGGTCCTCCTTGGACACTTCGATTAAGCCAATTCTGTGTCCAAGGAAATCGGGTCCGACTCAGTCAGTGTTCTTAGGTCTTGTGACAGCACGAAGTTCCGAAACGGCGTCCACAAGCCATAGGCCGTCAGAAACGCGGCGACGGGAACAGCGGCGGTGATGGCGACGGGCGCGAACAGCGATTGCCGATCATTGGTCAACAGGTGCTGCTCGCCAATCAGGTAGGCGCCGCCAAACCATAACAGCATCAGCACCCCCAACGCGGCGATCCGCGCCGTGCTCCAATGGGGCGATGCTTCGCTTCTGAACATATTCGATCCAGTCACGTCGAGTTCCTCTTATTATGTGTATATGCACATATACGTTCAAAAAAAATCCCTTCAGCCCGTTTGGGCCGCCTGAACCGCCGATGCGAGACCCGTAATCAGGCCGTCCCAACGTTCCGATCCCAGCGCCGTGATGATCTGGCCCTGCGCCTTTTGCCAATGGGGCAGGGCCCGTTCCAGGGTGCTGGCGCCGGCCACGGTCAATGTCAGTGTCTTTGCGCCCCGTTTGCTTGCGGTATCGGTGGCGACAAGACCCTTTTTCTCCAAGGGGCGCAGGTTTCGGATCAGGGTTGTCCGATCCATCGCCAATGTTTCGGCCAATTGTGTTTGGCGTTTTGGCCCGAGCCTGTGAAGCGCGGCAAGCACCGTGAACTGGCCCGGTGTCAGGCCGGTGGGTTTTAGGGCGTTATCGAAATATTGGGTTACCACCCGTGTCGCCTTGCGCAGGTTCGCGCAAGTGCACTTGGTGAGATCCAGCTCGTCGGTCAATATCGCGGGGGGTTGGTTATTGCTCATGATGTGCATATACACATAACGAGCGCCATTGTCAACAGCCAGGTCAGTTTTATTTCGCGTTGCCGGTATCCAGGCCGGCCGGCCCGGCTTTCCAAGTTACCGTGCCGTGGCGGCGGGCTGACCGCGCTTGCCCCTCCGAAGGCCCCCGCGCACCACGGTCATGGCCGCCGGCCGGGTCCCCGGCGCCACCCCGTCATCAGGTTTTCCGGCGCAGCGATAGGTCTTGGAAATTAAAATTCTATGCTTGCAACGCCGGTCCGACGGTGCCATGTAGAGGCACTCGTTGCACCTCACCTCGACGTATCTTGCTACGCTGCTTGCGCATCCGAACTAGCTACGCTTGGAATGCGTGCATCAACAACAAGGTGCGTCTCGGCCAAGTCCGAGAGCTCCTGATCTGATTAGGAATTGAAGGGACTAGCAATGGCTACCGGAACAGTAAAATGGTTCAATCCGACCAAGGGGTTTGGTTTTATCGAGCCGAGCGACGGCTCCAAGGATATCTTCGTACATATTTCCGCGGTCGAGCGCGCCGGCATGCAAAGCCTGCGTGAGGGGCAAAAGGTGGAGTTCGAACTTGTTGCGGGCCGCGATGGACGGTCGGCGGCGGAGAATCTGGTCGCGCTCGACTGAGCGGGACCATTAAGAATTAGATCCGCGCCGGCGGCGCCGCGATTTTCCCGCGGCGCAACCAGGGCCCGGCACGGCTGGCAGGCCGGAACGTTGCTTTCGTTTCCGGCTGCGTCAGATCAAGGAACCCGGATTGCCCCCCGGCGCAGGCGCGTCTGGACCTGGCAGCCAAACGCAAACGGTACGCATGGCCCGAAAACCAAATTATAATTTTGAACGGCAGGAGCGCGATCGGCGCAAGGCTGAAAAGAAAGCCGCCAAGGCGGCGGCCAAAGCCGAAAAGGCCGAAAAGGCTAAAGGGGAACAAGACGGTTCCCTCGATGCTGCCACGGCCGAGCCGGAATAGCCGAACCGCCCTAACGGTTGACCATTTTTACCGTTCATCAAGGCCCCGTGGGGGTGTTGCGGTTCTTGGACGATGTTCCCACATCGACCTGCGAACCGCGCCTACTCACGAGGCGCGAGAGGCCGGTCAAATGGCTGGGAATAGTCCGGATGTGCTCTAGCGCCAGATAACCGAGCGCCATCCTAGGGCAATGCATCCTGTGCATAAAATACCCAACAAGGCGTAAACCCCGACGGCGATGGGAAACCCCGTCCCGTTGACCAGAACGCCCACTCCCAGCAATCCCAGCGGCAGGCCATAGACCACCAACATGCGCACCCCCATGATCCGGCCTCGGAACCTTTCCGGCGTAATGCGCAACAGGGTGACCGACATGGCGATCATGGCAATGCTTTGAGCCACGCCAATGGCCAGCAAAACCGCAAAGCCGGGCCATTTGGCATCCTGCTGGGCAAAGATGGCCATCAGCACGTACCAGGCCACGATGCTGAGCACCATGATCCGGCCCGGGTGCCGGGCGTCGCCCCGCAGTATCATGGCGATGGAACCAAGCAGGGCGCCGGAGGCATATCCTGCCACCAGATAGCCAAGGCCATTCTGATCGATGGCGTATATTTCCTTGGCCACATAAGGCAACAAGCCCATGGAGACTGGATAGGCGGTGAGATTGACCAAAAACGCCAGCAGCATGAGCGCCAACACTTCCGGCGTCTCCCAAATATAGACAAAGCCCGCCTTCAATGCCTGCCAAGACGAGGCGGGCGGCGTGGCATTCGGCCCGGTTGAATAACCAGGCCGGGGTGGTGAGACGCCAAAGGTAAGGGCAAGGCTGATGCCGTATAAAATGACCACGGCGATATAGGCCGGGCCGATGCCCAGGATGGAAAATAATCCCGCGCCGGCCAGGGCGCCCGCGATGCGGGCCGAATCCATGGTCGTGCGCGAGAGGCCGACGGCCTTGGCCAGCCAGACGCCTGGCACCGTATCGCCGATCAAGGCATTGCGCATGACCAGATCGGAGGGCCGCACCAGGCCGGCCAGCAAGGAAATCCCCAGGACCAAATAGGGATTCAGCATCCCGCTCAGTGCCAGGATCATGACAGCCAGGGCAAGGATCCCGTAACTCGCCCGCATGGCGCACAATACCGTCCGCCGCCCCAGCCGGTCGGCGACCACGCCAAACATTGGCGCGATCAGGGTGCCCAGGAATTGCAGGGAGCCGAATGCCGTCAGCACAAGCACTGAATTCGTCTCGACCAACACATACCAGCCAAGGATCAGTGTCTCCATCTCGAAGGCCCAGGAAGTCAGCAGATCGGCGGGCCATTGAAAGCGAAAACTGCGCACCTCGAACGGCGCCAGCGCCGATCTGGCGGTTCTAGAGCGCATCCGGGCTATTCTGGGTCATTTGACCGCCCACCAAGGCCCCGTGGGTAGGCGCGGTTTGCAGGTCGATGTGGGACATCGTCCAAAGACCGCAACGCCGCCACGGGGCCTTGGTGAGAGGCCTTCGGTGGCGCCCCCAAGCC
>JAKZRK010000171.1:0-19752 GCA_047518225.1 Alphaproteobacteria bacterium
TTGCCGGCGCTTGTCGAAGGATTTTGAAAACCTCAACCGCACAGCCCTTGCATTCATCCGCCTTGCATCCATTAGGCTTATGCTCCGGAGGCTGGTGCGCTATTGTGTTCCTTCATAAACTTCTCGGACGGACTCTGAGGCGTAGGCCTTCCAAAGGATCGCCAAGCAAACCCACCCATTGCGCCAACAAGATTTGTCAGCGGGGTAATCGGCAAACGGATCACATGGATACGCAATCACGCCGCTACATTTCCCTTAATTCGGCGACGACAAGCGTCGCCCCATCCATTTCAAGATACGGACATTCCGCAGCCATTTTCAAAGCCCCATCCATGCCGTCGGCCTGCACAATCGTAAATCCCGTCATTACACCTGGCCCTATGTCGTCCGACACGCCATCGGCACTTACGATCTTGGCACGGCCCATTGGGTTGTTGCTAACAATTGCATCGCCAAACCCCTGCATCCAGGCCTGCCATTTAGCCCTGCCCGCGGCCCCCTCTTCTTTCGCCGCGGATTCCGCGCCGCCTTGATAGATAAGAATAAATTTCGTCATGGGTTTTTCCTTTTCTTACCTTCAACATTTTGGCTGTTCAATTCTCCGGGAGTTCCCGGCTATCAATGATCGGGGCGTCACGGTTTGTGGAAATGAAAAAGATCGCCATGTTTATCGCAAAATTCTAAATATGTTAAAGAACATTTTTAGAATTTTGATAAAGCGTTGGAAATTGCGAGCTTGACGATGCCTTACAGTAGCGAACACAAGCAAAAGACGCGGGCGAAAATTGTGGAATCCGCACGCATCCTTTTTAACCGGCATGGCTTCCAAGATGTCACGATTGACATGGTGATGGAAAAAGCGGGACTTACGCGTGGCGGATATTACAATCACTTCAAAAGTAAAGAGGCCCTGTTTGGTACTGCCGTATCAAGCTTTCTAATGGGGCGCGGCGCAAAATGGCGCGCCGATGCCGGCGTTGATCCGGCAAATCCTAGCCCAAACATGGCTCGCCAAATGATACAAGGGTACCTGTCGTCCGCGCATCTTGGCGATCTGGATGGTCAATGCCCAATGATTGCCTTGCCATCGGATGTTGCACGGTCCAATCCCGAAGTGCGGTCATCTTACCAGGAATTATTGGAGGCAATGGTTGGGCTGTTTGAACACGGCTTCGAAGGGCAAAATGTTCAATCGCGGCAGAAGGCATTGTCACTCGCCGCGTTATGTGTCGGCGGGATGGTTTTAGCCCGTACTTTGCCGGATTCCGCTCTGGCCGAAGAAGTTCGCCTCGCCGCTCATCGCACGGCAAGCGAAATGACAACGAACTAAGAACGGCAGTGATAATCCCGCCTTCTGATATATCAATCGGTGCGGCTGGTGACCTCAAGCAGGTGATAGCCAAACTGGGTTTTCACCGGGCCTTGTACTTCGTTGACATTGGCGCTGAACACCACCGCGTCGAATTCCGGAACCATCTGGCCGGGACCAAATGAGCCCAGATCGCCACCGCTGGCGCCTGATGGGCAGGACGAATGGGCACGGGCCAGTTCGGCAAATTCTCCGCCGTCGGCGATTTTAGTTTTGAGCTCCTGGCAAAGTTCCTCGGTATCAACCAAAATATGCCTTGCGGTGGCTTGAGCCATGGATCCGCTCCTTTATGAATTTTGTGATTGTGAATCTCAGGGGCGTAAATAACCTGAACCAGACCCGACATCAACCTATCTAGGAACATGACCCGTCCCCACGTCCGTTATGCCCCGCAGCATTTCTTGTATTTTTTTCCCGATCCGCAGGGGCAAGTGGCGTTACGTCCGATCTTTTCGACCCTGAGCGTCGGCGCCTTCGGGTCCATTTCGCAACCCGAGAAGACCCAGCGGCCTTCCTCGCGGGTGAAAAACGACAATTCGTGATGGACTGCCTGTTGCGTCCCGGTGCGGTGCCGGGCCACGAATTCGACCTCTCCGGTCTCGTCCGCCTCGCCGCCCAACCTGGTCTTGTGAATTTCCAGGCCGAGCCATTTGGTGTCGGCGAAGGATTGTTCCGTCTCTTCCCCGTCATGGTCGGCGCGTTGGTCTTTCGACAGGGTGGCGGCGAGATATTCGGCATTACCCAGTACGTGCGCGCTATAGCGCGCGCGCATTGTGGCTTCGGCGGTGGGCGCCGGGGCGCCGTCAATATACGGGCCGCAACAGGCATCCAGCGGTTTCGCGGAACCGCAGGGGCATTCACTCATTGTCTCGCTTTCCTTCCCGTAAGATATCCGTCTGAACCTTTAGCGATTTTCCATATTTATCGAGTCACCGGGCCGCCTGCTCCCCGGGGCCCGTCCCAACGTATCCTATTTGTTGAGAAAATTCAGGGGCAGGCCCGGCCGGGGCCATTCCATGGCGACCAATTTGCCGGTTGAGGACAGGGTGATGTAGGCGGTTCTCAGATCGTCGCCGCCAAAACAAATATTTGTGGCGTACATATCCATGGGCGTTGCCACATGCTCCACCTCGCCGCCCTGGGGGGAGACGACCGTAATGCCGCCGCGCACGATGGTGCCGATACAAATATTGCCGGCGCTGTCCAGGGCCAGGCTGTCAAAGAAGCGGAAGTCGGACACACCCAGCAGCAATTTGCCCGGCTCCCACGGCGCCTCGCCCTGGCCGCGGGTGATCTTGCCGGGACCTTCGATGTTATAGGCCCAACAGCGCCCGGCGTGGGTTTCGGCCACGTAGAGGGTTTTTTCGTCCGCCGACAGGCCGATGCCATTGGGGCCGTTGACGGGGAAGATGGCTTCCGTGATGAAGGAGCCGTCGATCCTGGCGTAATAAACCCCTGTACGGTCTTCGTCCCGATGGCGGATTTTGCCGTGATCGGTGAACCAAAAGCCGCCCTCTTTATCGAAGACGATATCGTTGGGGCCGCGCAGGGGGTGGCCGTCGCATTCGGTGTACAGCACCTCGACCCTGCCGGTCTCCATATCCACCCGTTCAATCCGGCCGCCGGAATAGTTCTCGTCCTGATAGCCCGGAAAATGCTTGTCGCCCTTTTTGTGCCAGCGAAAGCCGCCGTTGTTCGTGATATAGCAGGCCCCATCGGGGCCCATGGCCGCGCCATTGGGCCCGCCGCCGGTTTCCGCCACGACCTCCACACGGCCATCGGGCTTCACCCGGGAGAGGGTGCCGCGGGCGATTTCAACCAATATGACGTCGCCATCGGGCAAGGCGATGGGGCCTTCGGGGAAAAGCAGGCCGGTTGCCACTTCGCGAATTTCACGCATCGATAATCTCCCACAATGACCGGCTAGAGAAGTTCCGGGCTAGATATTGTTTGTTGGTTACACCATGGCATGGCCGTCACCTTGACGCTATTCTGCGCGAAAGGCGGGATCATATGAAGTTGTTATCGTGGGCGGCGGCGTCATGGGCTGCGCGGTCGCCTATTTCGTGGCCTCCGACCCCGCGTTTCAGGGCCGTATCCTGGTGTTGGAGCGCGACCCCAGTTACCAGTTCGCCTCGACGTCCCTGTCCTGGGGCGGTGTGCGGCAGCAGTTTTCGACGCCGGAAAACATTCGCATGGCGGCCTATTCCATTCCCTTCCTCAAATCCGCCCACCACACCCTGGCCGTCGACGCCGAGGGTCCGGCCTTGAGCTTCCGCGAACAGGGTTATCTGTTTCTGGCCTCGGAACAGGGCGAAGGCGCCCTGCGCCACAGCCATGCGACCCAACTGGCCGAGGGCGCGACGGTCGAAATGCTGGCACCCGACGAACTTGCCGGGCGCTTTCCCTGGTTGAATGTGGACGGCATCGCGGCGGCAACCTTTGGCCATGGCAACGAAGGCTGGCTGGACCCCCATGCCCTGTTGCATGGCTTTCGCCGCAAGGCGCGGGACTTGGGCGTGTCGTTTCAGGCGGCCGAGGTGGCAGGCCTGGAGCGTCAGGGGCAAAACATTGCCGGCCTTCGTCTGGCCGGCGGCGAAGGCATTCCGGCCGGCGTGGTGGTCAACGCCGCCGGCTGGCGGGCCGGCGCCCTGGCGGCCACGGCGAAGATTGATCTGCCGGTGGAGCCACGTAAGCGCATGACCTATGTCTTCGACTGCCGCGAGGATCTGGGCGGGATACCTTTGACCATCGATCCCAGCGGGGTGGTTACCCGGCCAGAAGGGCGGCAGTATCTGGGCCTGGTCTCGCCGCCGGAGAGCGAGGATCCGCCCTGTTCCGATTTTGAGCCGGAATACCCCTTGTTCGAAGAGGTGGTCTGGCCCACCCTGGCCCACCGCATCCCGGCCTTCGAGGCGATCAAGCTGTCCCGGGCCTGGGCCGGGCTGTACGACTATAACGCCTTTGACCAGAACGCCATTTTGGGACCCCATCCCGAAGTCTCCGGCATTTTGTTTTGCAACGGCTTTTCCGGCCATGGTATTCAACAATCGCCGGCAGCCGGACGGGCGGTGGCGGAATGGTTGATCCATGGCGCCCCCCGCAGTCTTGATCTGTCTGCTTTCGGCTACAACCGTATTGCGGACGGCCGCCCAATCCGCGAAGCTGCCATCGTCTAGAAACACAGGAATTTCATATGCCACTCCGTCAACGAATTGCCGTTACATTGCCCGCCGGAACCAGTCTGCGGGATACCGTCGCGCGGGTGCAATGGGCCGAAGCGAATGGCTACGAGGACGGCTGGCTGGCCGATGCCGGCCCGCCAGATTCACTGACCCTGATGGCCGCCCTGGCGGCCCATGCCCCGACCTTGCGCCTGGGCGTCGCCGTGGTACCGGTCTACAGCCGCACCCCCGCCGTCCTGGCGGCGAGCGCCAATGCCTTGGGCCAACTGATGCCCGGGCGCATCGTACTGGGTTTGGGCGCCTCGTCCCAGACGATCATGGATCAATGGCATGGCGTACCCCTGGAAAAACCCCTGACCCGGGTGAAGGAAACCACCATCATGGTCCGCTCCATGCTGGCGGGGGAGAAATCGGATTTTGCTTTGTCGACCCTGCACTCCAAAGGCTATCGCCAACCCCCCCTGAAAACACCGGTGCCGATTTATTTGGCCGCCCTACGCTCCAAGATGATCGAAATGGCGGCGGAAGTCGGCGATGGTGTGATCTTCAACCTGTGGCCCATGGGCGCCTTGCCCAAGATGATCGAACACGTCCATGCGGGCGCCAAACGGGCGGGCAAGGATCCCCGTGAGGTCGAAGTAGTTAACCGGCATCTGGTGCTGGTGACCGATGACAAACGGTCGGCGCTGGATGGCTTCAAGGCCCGCATGGCGCCGTACTATGCCACGCCGGTCTATAACGATTTTCTCGCCTGGGCCGGCTATGAAGAGGTTGCGGCCACGATTAGGGAAGGTTGGGCGGCGCGGGACCGGAACAAGACCACGGGTGCCATTTCCGACGAACTGGCGAACGAGATCGCCGTCATCGGTACGGCGGATGAATGCCGCGAACGCATCCGCTGGGCGGGAGAAACGGGCATTCATACCCACATAATCGCGCCATTGAGTGCGGAACCCGACGACGTGCGGCGGACATTTGAAGCCTTCACGCCGGAGAACTTTTCGCGCTAAAAGGGTGAATGGCGATCTTCCACGGCGGCAATATCGAAAACACTGAAAGCTATTGAATGCCCAAATCTGCCCGTTTGGCCGTCGATATCGGCGGCACATTTACCGATGTGGCCCTTGCGGCGGGTGGCGATCTGTTCACGCGCAAGGTTTTGACCACCACCCGGGCGCCGGAAGAAGGCGTGATGGCGGCGGTCCGGGCGGTGTTGCTCGAGGCGGGTATCACGGCCCAGGACCTGGATTTCATCGTACATGGCACGACGCTGGCCACCAACACGGTGATCGAGCGCAAGGGCGCGCGCACCGCCCTGATCGTGACGGACGGTTTTCGCGATGCGGTGGAGATGGGTTACGAACACCGCTTCGATCAATATGACATCAACATCGAAAAACCGGCCCCTCTGGTGCCCCGCTATCTGCGCCTGTCCGTGCGCGAACGTTGCAGCGCCCAGGGCGAGGAATTGCTGAAATTAGACGAAGGCGACGTCCACGCCCTGGTTCCTCTGTTGCGGCAACACGGCATTGAAAGCGCCGCCATCACCCTGATCCACGCCTATGCCAATCCCCACCATGAGCAACGTATCGCCGAAATTCTGCGGGCCGAACTGCCCGATCTCTGGCTGACCCTGTCCAGCGAGGTCTGCCCGGAAATCCGTGAATACGAACGCATGTCGACCGCATCCGCGAACGCCTATGTACAACCCCTGATGGCCTCGTACCTGGCTGATCTGGATGAAAGGCTACGGGCCGAGGGCGCGCAATGCCCATTGTTCATGATGACCTCCGGGGGCGGTCTGACCACTTTCGAAACGGCCAGGAAGCATCCCATCCGGTTGGTTGAATCCGGCCCCGCCGGGGGGGCGATATTGGCCGGGCGTATTGCGCTCGAATGCGGCCTGGACAAGGTACTGTCCTATGACATGGGCGGCACCACGGCGAAAATCTGTCTGATCGACGATGGCCGGCCGCAAACCTCCCGCACGTTCGAGGTCGACCGTCAGTACCGCTTCACCAAGGGCAGTGGCCTGCCCCTGCGCATTCCGGTGATCGAGATGGTGGAGATCGGGGCCGGGGGCGGTTCCATCGCGCGGATCGACAATTTGGGTAGAATTCAGGTGGGACCGGGAAGTGCTGGTTCGGAACCGGGGCCGGTCTGTTACGGACAGGGCGGAACGGCGGCCACGGTCACGGATGCGGATGTGGCCCTGGGCCGCATCGCACCGGAAGGGTTCGCCGGCGGTTCGGTGCAACTGTCGCCGGATTTGGCGGTGGCGGCCCTGGACACCGCCATCGCCCGGAACCTGAACCTGGATGGTCCCCTGGCTGCCTTCGCGGTGTCCGAGATGGTGGAAGAGAACATGTGCAACGCGGCCCGTGTGCATGCGGTGGAACTGGGCAAGGAACTGGCCGCCCGCACCTTGATTGCCTTTGGCGGCGCGGCCCCCCTGCATGCCTGCCGCATGGCGGAAAAGCTGGGCATGGACCGGGTTATCATCCCCCAGGGCGCCGGGGTGGGCTCCGCCATCGGTTTTCTGGCAGCACCCGTATCCTATGAAATGGTGCGCAGCCGTTATACCCGCCTGGACGCCTTCGCGGCGGCGGGCCTGAACCAGATGTTTTCCGAAATGCAATCAGAGGCCCTTGGCATCGTCATGGCCGGCGCCCCCGGTGCGCCATTGGAAGAACGCCGCATCGCCTATATGCGCTATATCGGCCAGGGCCACGAGATCGTGGTCGAGGTGCCCACCCGTAACTTGACGGATGCCGACGGGGCGGTCCTGAAAGACGCCTTTGATCGTGCCTATGAAGAGCTGTTTGGCCGGATCATCCCGTCCATGGACGTAGAAATACTGACCTGGGCGCTGTCCGTCGCCACCGTGCAATCCAATCCCCCGCCGCTGGCCGAGGTGGCCACCAAGGCGGCGGCCGCGGCCAGTGGCGAGCGCAAGCTGTTCGATGCGGACAAGACGGATTTTGTTACCGCCCCGGTCCATCGGCGTGATGATCTGTCCCCCGGCATGGCGATTTCCGGCCCGGCCCTGATCGTGGAGTCGCAGACGACCACCGTCGTGACGGCTAATTTCGAGGCCAGGATAAATGGCGCTGGACATATCGAGATACAACGCAAGATGATGACGCAGATAGGAGAAACGGCATGAGCAAGAATTCCGCCCTTTCGGAAATCCAGAACCAGATCATGTGGAACCGCCTGATCGCCATCGTGGAGGAACAGGCGCAAACCTTGATCCGCACCGCGTTTTCCACCGCCGCCCGGGAAGCGGGGGATCTTTCCGCCGGGGTGTTCGATGTCCAAGGCCGGATGCTGGCGCAGGCGGTCACGGGCACCCCTGGTCACGTTAACGCCATGGCGGCATCGGTCGGCTTTTTCCTGGATAAGTACCCGGCGGAAACAATGAGTCCCGGCGACGTCTATGTCACCAACGATCCCTGGCTGGGCACGGGCCATTTGCATGATTTTACCATGGTCACGCCCACCTTCTATCAGGGCCGGGTCGTGGCCCTGTTCGCCTCGACCACCCATGTGGTGGATATTGGCGGCATCGGTTTCGGGGCCGATGGCCGGCAGGTATATGACGAAGGCCTGTACCTGCCGATCCTGGCCCTGGCCCGGAAAGGCGCCATGGACGAGGCCATTTTGGAAATCGTCCGCGCCAACGTGCGCGAGCCGATCCAGGTCGAGGGCGATCTCTATTCCCTGGTGGCCTGTAACGAGATCGGTTGCCGCCGTCTGGTGGAGATGATGGGTGAATTCGGCCTGGAGCAATTGGACGAACTGGGCCAATACATGGTGGAACATTCCCACCGGGCCATGCTGGCGGAAATCGCCAAACTGCCCAAGGGCACCTATCACAACGAAATGCGGATCGACGGTTATGATAAACCGCTGGACCTGGTGGCCGACCTGACCATCGCGGACGATGGCATCTATGTGGATTTCGCGGGCACAAGCGGGGTTTCCAATTTCGGTATCAACGTGCCCATTACCTATACCCAGGCTTACGCCTCGTTCGGGGTGCGCTGTCTGGTGGGGCCCACCGTGCCCAATAACGCCGGCTCTCTGGCGGCGATAAAGGTGACCGCGCCCGAGGGGACGATCCTGAACGCGCCCCATCCCTGCGCCGTGGCCGCCCGCCATGTCACCGGACAGATGTTGCCGGACGTGGTCATGGGTTGCCTGCACCAGGCGGTCGCCGGCCGGGCCCCGGCGGAAGGTACCTCGTGCCTGTGGAATCCGGCCCTGATGGGTGGACATGGTATCGTGCCGGACGAGGATTTCGGCGACGCCACGCCGTTCGCGGTTGGCCTGTTTCATACCGGCGGCGCGGGCGCGCGGCCGCACAAGGACGGCCTTTCGGCCACCGCTTTCCCCTCCGGCGTGCGCAATACCCCGGTGGAGATCAACGAATCCATCGCCCCCATTGTGGTTTGGCGCAAGGAATACCGCATGGATTCGGGCGGGCCGGGAGAGTTTCGCGGCGGTACCGGCCAAATCATGGAAATCGCCAGTTCCGAAGGCGCGCCCTTCGCCATCGCGGCCACCTTCGATAGGGTGCATCACGCCCCGCGCGGACGGGAGGATGGCATGGATGGATGGACCGGCAAGATTGAACTTAAATCCGGCAAGGTCATGCGCAACAAGGGCACCCAGTCGATCCCGTCCGGCGATCGCCTGCTTTTGGAGATGCCCGGGGGGGGAGGCTATGGCGACCCGCGCCACCGCGATCCCTACCGGGTCGCCATCGACGTGCGCGACGGCATGGTTTCGGCCCAGGCGGCAAAGCAACATTACGGCGTGGTCCTGGATGACCAGGGTGGCGTCAACCGGGCGGCAACGGAAAAGCTACGCGCGGGTAAATAGGCAAGACGAGGGAGCGGTTGGGACCGTCATGAGTGTTGACGTTGAACCCTTCCTCCGGCGGCGCGGCCCGCTATTCGGCCGCGTCCTTCACTTCGAATTGGTCCCGGATGCGCTGAAGCTGTTCCCAGCCGCGATAGCCTGTGAAGCTGTCATCGTCAAAGAAAAGCACCGGCCCATCGCACATGAAAAGATATTCGGTATCCTCCAGCGCGGTGGTCTCGCCGTGTACCATGCCGTTCGCTTCATAGATGAAGTCGCCGGCCTCGAGCGTGCCGTCGCGCACTTGCAGGCGGCCGGAGAGGATATAGGCATGGGCGCCGGAGAGGTGCTTGTGCGCCGGGGCGACATAGCCTTTCAACCAGCGCAGCATGATGGCCCAACGGCCACTGTCCGGGCTGATCCAGAGGATCTTCATGTAGGCCTTGCCGGGCACGGTCTCGATCCAATCCATGGATGCCGTGCGCGCGATGGTATCCATCACTTCGCTGTTTATGGGACTAATGTCCTGCGGCAGTGGCATGAACTTCCCCTTTGCAGTTGCCTATCGCGGCAGGGCGTGCCGCTGCTATCGTGGCCCAATGGTTACCCGTCGAACGTATATGCCTGACAGCAGAATAGGCGTTCAGGCTGGCGCTGGCAAATTGCTATGCCGCGTTTCGGCGAAGCATTTGACACTGCATCGTGCCCGCCGCTCCTGGCATTTACCCGCCGCTTCCGTTAGTGTCTGTTCCGAAACTAAGGGTTTGATTTGACACGGAAAATTCCTTGCCGCCTGCACCACCTCGTCACTCTCGCGAAAGCGGGAGTCCAGGCGGCTCCATGGATTCCCGCTTTTGCGGGAATGACGCCGATCAACCCCTTATTCGCCAAGCCATTGAAATCATTCATCTATGTTTTGAGTCAGACTCTTAGGCCTAGGCGCTGTTGCGATCTTTCCGCCATTATGTGAAAGCCGGTTGCCTTTCCGCCATGACCGACGACGTCCTGCAAGATAAGAGTTGGCGCAGCCTGTGGCTGTCCTCGAGTGCGCTGTCCCTTGCCCTCTTGGGTGACGCGCTGATCTACATCGTGCTGCCCGTCAACGCCCATCTGTTTGGTGTCAGTCTCGCCTGGGTCGGGGTGCTGCTGGCCGCCAACCGGATCGTGCGCACCTTTAGCTATGGCATGATCGCAGTGGTGGGCGAACGCATCGGCATGCGCAATCTCTGCATTCTCGCCACGATTACGGCGGTCGTCTCGACGGCCATATATGGCCTCTTTCAGGGCTGGGCGCCCTTGCTGGCCGGCAGAATCCTTTGGGGATTGTCCTATGGTGCGATGCTGCTGGTAGTGCTTGGTTATGCCGCATCGGACCGTGCGCGGACGGGGACCCGTGTCGGCGTCAGCCGCGCCATTGAGCAGATCGGACCATTGTTCGCGCTGACCGCAGGCGCCTGGCTGGCGGGAATTTTGGGGCCGCGCGATGTGTTTTATTATCTCGCCCTTGTTTCCTGCGTTGCGGCACTGTTCGCCTTCATGTTGCCGCGCCGTATTGCCCGGCCGCCAGTGTCCGCAGCAAGCCGGCCAAGCGCCCTGCCGAAGCCGGACCGGTTGGATATCCTGATCTTCTGGATGGGTTTTGGCGTCGACGGCGTTTTCACCATGACGGTCACGATCATGCTGGCGGAACATATCGCCCTTGAATTGGCGATGCTGGCGGGTGGTTCGATTTTCGCCGGGCGGCGTGTCATCGAAATGTTCGTGGCCCCGCTATCCGGCGTCATCGCGGACCGCCTTGGCGTTCATAAACCGTTGATCGCGGCCTCGCTTCTGCTCACCATCGGCTTGACCTGCGTGGGCGTTGGCTGGCTGTACGCCGGCGCCTTCGCGATCGTGCTGGCCCGTGGTGCCCTGGGCACGTTGATCCCGGCGGCGGTGGTGATGTCCGCGCCGGGCGGGGTGCTGCAACCGCTGGCCCGGAACCAGACCTGGCGGGACATTGGCGCCGCGGCCGGGCCCCTTACGACGGGCTTCGCGCTTGCCTCGACAACGCCCGAAACCCTCCATATTGTTATCGCGGCGGCCTTCCTTGCCAGCCTGTTGTGGCTTTTGGCCTCGCCAGCCTGGCGCGCTTCCGGAAAGCCCCCCATCGCCGAATGAGCCATCCTCGCTGGGAACTGCTCTAACATGCCATTGCCGTCATCGTCCGGGCGCGGCGAGCGTGGACAGAATGAAAGCGCGCAGCGCGGCGTGTTCACGGTCCTTGTCCCGGGTCGACAGCCAATGTAGCCCGATGGAGAATTCTTGCGCCGCGAAGGGCAGATCTAAAAGCCGCAGCGGAAAGTGTTGCGCCGCCCGTTCGGCCAATTGTCGGGGCAGGGTCACGACATGATCCGTGTCCGACACCAATAGGCAGGCAGAAAGGAAATGCGGCACCGTACAAACCACGAAACGCCGCCGGCCCATGCTGCGGAGGTGATCGTCGATCACGCCGCGCCGGCCACCCAGAACGGGAGCCACCAGAACGTGCCCCATGGCCAGATATCGTTCCAGGGGAATTGCCGCCGGTGCCTTGGTGTTTGATCGGGCCGCGCCGGCCGGATTGCCTTGCCCCACGACGCAGACGAAATCGAGCTTGGCCAGGGGCCGCGAAACCAAATTCTTCAATGGCATGGTCACGTACGCCATGACGAAGTCCACCCGCTCCAATTCCAGCGCGTCCTGCAGAATATCGCTGCGGAAAGGCCGCACTTCGATCGAGACCTCCGGCGCCGCCAGCGCCAGCCCGCCGATCAGCTCGGTCAGGGACAGCGCTTCCTCCAGATCGGACATGACGATGGTGAAATTGCGCTTCAACTCCGCCAACTTGACGTCGGGGACGGCGCCTTCCCGCGTGATGCCTTGCAAATCGGCCAGGGCGCGATCGACCGCCGGCGCCATCTCGGTGGCGAATTTGGTCGGCAGCATGCCGTTTTTGGAGCGCACGAACAGCGGGTCGCCCAACTGGCTGCGCAGCCGTGTTAGGGCATTGGAGGTAGCCGGCTGGGTCAGGCCCAGGCTTTGCGCGGCTTGGGTTACGGACCCGTGCCGCATGATCGCCGCGAATACGGCAAACAGGTTGAGATCCATATAAATTCATAAATTCAATAGTACGATAGAGCAATTATAAATTTCATCATTGTTTATGGAATGCCTATCTTGCCGTCACCGGTTATTTTCCTGCCGGCCACGGGCAAGGATTCCATGACAAGAAGGACGGATTCTATGTTTGGCATTCTCATTCAATACGACTACGACGGCGACGAGGGCGAGTGGATGGCGGCGGTCGAAGGGTTCGTCGCGGCAATCGACGCCGATCCTGCCTTGCGCGGAAAATTCTCCTACCGGACGAATATCGCCGCGGACGGCGTAGGCCGGGTGCATGTAGGCCGCTGGGATGACGAGGAGACCTTGGCCCACCTGCAGGCCCAGGAATTCTTTAAATAATTCGCGGCCAAGGTCGGCGAATTCGCCGGCGGTGCGCCAAACGCCACCCGCTTGCGGCTGGCGGCCGAAACCGCCGCGTAATCGCCCACGGAAAACGCGATGTGGAGACATGCATATGAATGTACTTCTGTTGGTTTCGGGCGGTCTGGCCACCGTCATGGTGCTTGGCCACTCTACCTTGGGGCGCAAACAGTTCTTTCTGCCCATGCTGGAGGCGTCGTTCGATGCGACGGCAAAGCGGATCATGGCGTTCGTCTGGCACATGGCCACTGTCACCCTGGTCGTGGCGGCGGCGGCGCTCATATACGCAGGCCTGGTCCAGGGTGATGCAGTGGCGGAGGGCCTGGCGGGCCGGCCATTGACGCTCTATATCGCGGTACAGTTCCTGGCCTATGGAGCGGTGCATCTGTTTTTGGTTTCAACCTCGAAATTGCCCGGCGCGGTCTACAAACAGTTCCAATGGTTGCTCTTTTTCGCCGTCGGTCTTACCGCCTGGGCCGGCGCCTGATACCGATCGGACGGCAGAGCCTTGCGCCGGAAGCGCTCTAAGATTGATCTAACGAAAATAGTAGGGACGCAGTTCCGGGTTGTCCCGTGGCGTTTCGCCCGCGGCGATGGGGCGCAATTCGCGCATCACGGCCTCGGCCTGGATGGCGCGGCTAATCCCGATTGGCAGGCCCGCCCCCATCAAGCCGCGGGCCGTCCAGGTGTTGCAGGTGTTAAACAAATGAAAACGCCCAGTGGCCGGGTAGAAACTGCTGTGCCGGTAGAGCCCCGGAGCCGTTTTTAGCGCCCGCCCGCCGGCGCCCCGCCTGAAACTGTCATGGATATACCGGACCAGGGATTTCAGACCCGGCTGTGCGATGGGCAGGCGCAGCACCTCGGCTTTTAGATAGTAACTCTCCGGCGTGGAGGGGATCGCGGTCAGGTGCATCACCGCCGGCGTTGGCGTGGCAATGGCCCTGATTGCCATTTCCAACCCCGGGGTGCGGGCGGGATAATAAAGGGCATCGCCCCAACCAAAGGCGAAATATTGCGCCTCTGGGTAGGTGGCGGTTTCAGGGATACGTTCAGGCGGGATATCGGCCCGCCGCAAAATGATCTCGCTGTGCCAGCCGTTGCTCATCACCCAAACCGCCGGCTCCGGTTTTGCAACTGGCGCCTGGTCGGCCCGTTGGACCACCGGCGTGCCGCCGCAAGCCGCCACCGACAGAGCCAGGGTCAATGCCGCCGCCCGAATAACTCCGTCCCAATCCACCATGTATCAACGGTTCCTTGAAGCTACGATACAGGCCCGTGCACGTCGATTAATCTGCTTCCAGATCTATTCCGAAGGTGATCAGGAATTTCGAGGTCATGATGTAGTAGGTGATGGCCAGGGTCAGTTCCACCAATTCTTCCGGGCTTAGGAATTCCGCCACCCGCTCGAAGCTGGCAGCGGCGCCGGCGCCGGGATTGGCGTTATCGACCAGGTCGTCGGCATATTCCAGCACGGACGTCTCCACGTCATTGAACACCCCGCTTTTGGCGCCGTCGCCCAACGCTTCAATTTGAATGGCTGGAATACCGACAGTCCGGCCGATGTTTTTGTGGGCGATGACTTCATAGTCCGCGCCAAGTAGAATCCCGACGCGGGTGATCGCCAGTTCCCGCAGGCAGGGGTCCAGCACGCCATGATTGCGGATGGCGTTGCCAAGGCGGCAGTAGTTCGTCAAATGCGACTCGGAGTGGGAGAGCATGCGGAAGATGTTTTTGTGTCCGACCCGTTCCATGATGGTCTTGCCCTTATCGCTAAGGTGATCGGTCGTTGCATAGTCTATACGTGCCATTGGGATGGGTTACCTATCTGTGATTAATCCAACGCGCGGCCCTAATGCGCTGTCCTAACGCGCGATCAACGGCGCCCCGCCCAGATGGTGGCCGCCGTCGCAGAGCAGGATTTCACCGGTAATGTTGGCGCCGCTGGTTAGCAGGAACAAGGCCGTCTCGGCCATGTCCTCGGGCGTGCCGGCATGGTTCAGAGGCACGGATTGCTCCACCCCCGCGACCATTTTGTCATAGGCCTCCTGGCCCAGTCTATCCAACCACCACCGACCCGTGATGAAGCCTGGCGCGATGGCATTGACCCTGATCTCCGGCGCCAGCAAACGGGCAAGCGACAGGGTCATGGTGTTCATGGCGCCCTTGGAGGCGGCATAGGCGATCGAACTGCCAATCCCCATTACCCCGGCGATGGACGAGGTATTGACGATGCTGCCCCGGCCCTGGGCCTTCATATGCGGCGCCACGGCGCGGGTCATCTGATAGGCGCCGATAACGTTGACGGAATAAATGTTAAGGAAATCATCCGCCGACAGGCTGTCGAGATTATTATCGGCAACCAGTAGGGTGGTGCCGGCGTTGTTCATCAGGCCGTCGATGCGGCCCCATTTGGCGATGGTTTCAGCGACCATGCGGCGGCAATCTTCGTCCTTGGACACATCACCCTTACACACATGGGTTTCGCCACCCAGGGCCTCGCAGGCACGGGCGGTATCTTCCGCCTCCCGCGCGCTGCGGGAATAATTGATGGCGATCCGGGCGCCGTCTTTCGCCAACATCTGGGCCGCCGCCGCGCCGACCCCGGTTCCACCACCCGTGATCAGCACCACCCAATCCTTGACCTGCATAATTTTCTCTCCATCATGGTATCCGTTGTCACGAGAGAAATTTTCAATTCATCAGAATCGCTAAAGCGACTTAAGTGTTTGGTACAATTTCTCTATTCTCAAGTATCTGAGTACATTTGGATTGAATGTGCTCGGGGGACGATTATAGGCCTTCGTGGCCGTTAAAGGGGATGGCTTCACCAAATTTTTGATTGACGAAGTTTGGCTCGCTATTTGTCTAGATGTTCACATTTGCACAGATTACCGACTTCCATATCTCCATGCCGGACGGCATGGCGGACCGCATGTACCAAACCGCCCGGCACCTGCGCCTCGCCGTGGCCCATCTGAACGGCTTGCCCCAGCGGCCCGAATTCGTGCTCTGTACCGGCGATCTGGTGGATGGGGGCGAGGACGAGGAATACGCCATTTTGGCCAATATCCTGGCGCAATTGACCATGCCGTTCTATTTGATCCCCGGCAACCATGATGACCGGGCGGCCATGCGTCGGGCTTTCCCCGAACATGGTTATCTGGCGGGCCACGATGGTTTCATGCAATACACCATCGAGGCGTGGGAGCCCCGCCTGATCGCCCTGGATACCCTGGTCCCCGGAGAACCCGGCGGGCGTCTTTGCCCTCGGCGCCTGGATTGGCTGCATGAACGCCTGGGCGAACAGCCCGACCGGCCGACGATCCTGTTCATGCACCATCCCCCGTTTCGGTCCGGTCTGACCAAAATGGACAATTCCAGCCTGGAAGACAAAGACGGCCTGGCCTCCATCGTGCGTCGGCATGGTCAGGTAGAGGCTGTTTTAGCCGGCCATGTGCACCGCTTTATCACTCGCCGCTTTGCCGGCACCGTGGCCATGACCGCGCCCGGTCCGGCGCACCAGATCGCCCTGGACCTGGGCGCGGAGGAACAGTTGAGCGTGATCATGGAGCCGCCCGCGGGCTTGTTGCACCTTTGGCTTGGCGGCGACGACGGCCTGGTCAGCCATGTCAGCTATACCGGCGGTTGCTATCAGGGCGTCACCGTATTCGCCGGCGGCCAGTGGATCCGCGATACCTCGCCGCCCGCGCCATCCATCCCATTGCCTTAGGACAAATTCGCACAATTCAGTTCAAGGCGCCTGGGTCAGGCCCATTTGCCAGAAGTCGGCCTCTAATCGGGTGGCCTGGCGGAAGGTTTGCGCCAGGGCCTCGAAACGGGCCGGGGTTAGGCGTTGTTCGGCCAAACGGTCCAATTGCGCCACGGCGTCCGTGGCGACCGCCTGGTAATCCGGGCTGGCATACATCTCGATCCAGGAAACATAGGGGTTATCCCCCATCACCGTGGCCGGGTCCGAGGCCAGGGCGGCGCCGATCTCGCCATAGCCGATAACACAAGGGGCCAGGGCGGCATAAAGATCCAGGCTGTCCCCCGCCATGCCGCTTTCCAACACGAAACGGGTATAAGCCATGGTCGCCTTGGCTTCCGGCAGGGCCGCCATCGCCGCTTCGTCCAGGCCCCAACCTTGGCAATAGTCAATATGCAACGCCATTTCCACATTCAGGATGCCGTGGACGCTGGCCACCGCCGAACGCATCTCGGTCAGGTCGGTGGTTTTGTAGGCGGCCAGGGCATAGGCGCGGGCAAAGTGGATCAGGAACAGATAATCCTGGCCCAGATAATGGCGGAACGCCGCCTCGGGCAGGGTGCCGGCGGCCAATTGGCGTAGGAAGTCATGCCCGGTATAGGCATGCCAGTCTTCGCCGCAGACGGCCTTCAGGCGGTCAAAAAGGCTGTTCGAGGGCTGCTTCATCGGACTTTTGGCTGTTGCTGGGTGAGGCTATGGATGGCGCCGCCGCGAAGGGCGATGTCGGCCATATTCAGTTGCACCACCTCGCGCTCGGGAAAGGCGGCGGCGATCAGATTTGCGGCTTCCTCGTCGCCGGCATCATCAAAAGCGGGGACATAAACAGCGCTGTTGGCGATATAAAAGTCCAGATACGAGCGGACCAGAAACCGCCCGTCCTGTTGTTGCAGCGGGCTAGGCAGGGGCAGTTCCACCAGTTCCAGCGGCCGGCCCAGGGCATCCCGCTCCTGGCTCAACTGGGCCAGATTATCCGACAGAATGCCACGGTTGGGATCGCCGCGGTGGGCCGCGACGGCACACATCATCCGGCCCGGTGCGATGAAACGCGCCACCTTGTTGACATGGCCATCGGCCCGGTCATCAACCAATCCGTCGGGCAGCCAGATGACCTTGCGAATGCCGAAATACATCGCCAGCCGTTCTTCGATCTGGCGTTTATCCAGGGTTGGGTTGCGATCGGGATTAAAGGCGACGGACTCGGTCGTGATCAGCGTGCCCGACCCGTCCACATGGATGGCGCCGCCTTCCAGGATCATGGGCACCTGATAACAGGGCAAGTCCAGTTCCCCCAGCATCCATTGGCCCACCTTGGCATCCCTGCCGTAGTCTCGGTGCTTGTTGCCCCAGGCATTGAAATCAAAAACCGCGCCGGCCAGGCCACCCTGGCCATCGATCAGGAAGTTCGGCGCAATGTCCCGGCTCCAGGAATCGTCCAACCCGGCCTCCCAAATTGTCACCAGACTACCCATTTGCAGCCGCGCGATGGGGACCAGCTCGGGCGTCACCAACATATTCACGGGTTCATATCTGGCGATGGCCCGGGCCAAGGCGGCCGTGGCCAGGCACGCCTGATCCATGGCCTCGCCCCAGGCGCCGATCCGGCAGG
Organism: Alphaproteobacteria bacterium; assembly: GCA_047518225.1. Lineage (GTDB taxonomy): Bacteria > Pseudomonadota > Alphaproteobacteria. The sequence continues at coordinate 18,300 of JAKZRK010000171.1, forward strand.
GCCAAGCCATCCAGCAACGCTCGTGCGGGCCCCAATCGGGCGGCATGTAAAAGCCGTCTTCGGCGGGTGTGCGATCCATTATTACGGCGCCTTTTGCCCGTTCAAGGGCATGCTATATAGCTCCGCGGCCCCGTTATGCCGCGTAAGCGGTGCTGGCCCATGGCCTCCAATTGGTCGGTGCAATGGCACGCGAAATCGTAAAACGCTTGCGAAACCAACCAGTTGCGGTCCAGTTCGCTGCACATGCCCTCGATCCGGCTGGCCTCGTTCACGGCTGGGCCAATGACCGTGAAGTCCAGGCGCCCCTCGGCCCCCACATTGCCATACAACACATCGCCGATATGCAGGGCCAGGTCCAGCTCTATGGTCGGCTGCCCCGCGCTCTTCCGGGCCGCGTTCAAGGCTGCAATGGCGGCAAAGGCATCCCGCCCCGCGGCGATCCCCTGCAGGCAGGCAACCCGGCATTCCGTATCATCTTCACCGATTTCGAACACCGCCAGAAGGCCATCGCCAAGAAACTTCAACACTTCGCCCCCCCGTTGCAACACCCCCCGCGCCATGGCATCCAAGTAGTCGTCCAGCATGGCTAGCAAGGCGGGGCCGGGCAACTGTTCCGCCAGGGGCGTGAAGCCGCGCAGATCGGCGTAATAAATCACCGCCCGCATGCTGGACGCGGTACCCCGGTCAATATCGCCATCCATGACCCGCTGGCCCGCATTGCCGCCAAGGTAGGTGCTGGCCACGCTTAGGGCCGTGGCCTGGGTCGCAGCGCTGCGGGCGGCCAGTGCAAAAATTTCCAATGTCGCATATAGCGCGGCAATCTCGGCCTCGGGCATGCCGCCAGGGCGATCGAATAGCAGGGAAATCAAAATGCCGCCCTCATGTCCCCGGCCATCCGGGCGGGCAAATGGAAACAGGGTGGAGAAATAATCCGTGCCGCCCTCGTCCCGAAACATTTTGTAGATCTGGAATTCCGGTTCGGCCGGGCCCTCCAAACTTTGCCGCAGGCGCAGCAATTTGTTCTGGCGCATGTACTGGAACGGGCTGGACAGGAATTCCTCGTTCGGCTCTGAGTTGCGCATAAAGGTATCGGTTGTCAGTGCCTCGGCACCACGCCGCCAGATATAGCCAAAACCGCCATATAGGGGATGCAAGGTGTTCAAGCCAACGAAGGCGCGCAACAGGGGCAGTCCCGTGGCCGACAGGCGTTGGCATAACCCGGCGACCAATTGCTCGACCGAATCGCCCGCCAGGCCGCGTTTGACCAGCCAATCTTTGACTTCCCCGGCCGCGCCCGATGTTGTGTCTTGTACGTTCCGTGCCTATCCGGTTGTAACCCACACCCACTATATGTAGGGTGTGCCGTCATACGGCAGGCAAGGGTGTCAGAGTGGAAATTGATGTTTTGAAACGGGATGATTCGCCATTTCCAGCATCACTTCTTGAGTTACAG
>JAKZRK010000172.1:0-11580 GCA_047518225.1 Alphaproteobacteria bacterium
ACCAGAACCCCAAACCCTTCAAATGGACCAAATCCGCCGATGACATCCTCGCCGCCATCCAGCGGTTCTGCCTCCGAACAATCGAAACCGCTGAACAGCAGGCGAAAATCATGCGAACTTCGGAATCGGGACACTAGAGCACATTCGGATTATTCCTAGCCCGGTTGCGTGGGATAATCAACCCGACAGTAACAGCACGAAAGGCCTGATGATGACGATGACCCGATTGGAAGGGATTGGCGCCTGCGTCTTCGATGCCTATGGCACCCTGTTTGACGTCAACGCCGCGGCCCAGCATTGCGCCGCCGAATTGGGTGATAAATGGCAACCCCTGGCGGAATTGTGGCGGGGCCGGCAATTGCAATACACCTGGTTGCGCAGTCTGATGGGGAACTATGCGGATTTCTGGCAGGTCACCGGCGAGGCCCTGGATTTCGCCATGGAGGCTCTGGCAATCGATGATGGCGCCCTGCGCGAGAGGTTGATGGAGCTGTATCTGCAATTGGATGCCTATCCGGAAGTCGGGGATGTATTGCGCCGCCTGCAGGACGGCGGCATGAAAACGGCGATCCTGTCCAACGGCTCGCCCAGGATGCTGCGGGCGGCGGTGGACAACGCGGGCATCGGCGGCGCGCTGGATGCGGTAATTTCCGCCGATCAAATCAAGATCTACAAGACCGCGCCGGCGGTCTATCAACTGGCGGTCGATCAACTCGGCGTTGCCGCCGCCAATATCTGTTTTCAATCTTCCAATGCCTGGGATGCACATGGCGCTTCGAATTTCGGCTTTCGCGTGGTCTGGGTGAACCGCTTTGCCCAGGCGCGGGAGCGGCTGCCCGGCAATCCTGATGTCATGCTGGACAGCCTGGAAACCTTGCCGTCGGTCGTGGGTCTGGGCGGATCTTGACCGTGGAATATCAAGAACGGAGATTTCGGGCCCAGGATGACCTGGAACTTTATTACCGCGACTATGGCAGCGCCGCGGCAACCACGGCGCCGGTTCTTTGCCTGCCGGGCCTGACCCGCAATTCCATTGATTTTCACGAACTGGCCCTGCACCTGTGCCCCGACAGGCGTGTCATCTGCCCCGACCTGCGCGGCCGGGGAAAATCCGCCTACGATCCCGATCATGCCCATTACGCCCCGCCGGCCTTGCTCGCCGACCTCGGACAATTGTTGAACGTCACCGGCTGTCACCGGGTAGTCGTGATCGGCACCTCGCTGGGCGGCCTGTTGGCCATGGGCATGGGCGCGGCACGGCCGACGGCGCTGGCGGGGGTGATCCTGAACGATATCGGACCGGAACTGGACCCGACCGGCGTTGCGCGCATTGGCGGCTATGCCGGAAAAACACCAGACGCCATGGATCCAGATCAGGCCATCGCGCATATTAAGCTATTGTTTGGGGCGGCTTTTCCCGACTTCACCGAAGAACAATGGCGGGACGAGGCCATGCGCAGCTATCGCCAACGGGACGACGGCATGTTGGTCCAGGATTACCATTCGGCCATCGCCAATGTGGTCGGCAATCAGGGCGACAGCCCGATCGATTTCTGGCCCTATTTCAAGTCCCTGGCGCAGATCCCCGTGCTGGCCATTCGCGGCGCCCTGTCGGATATATTGAGCGCGGAGACCTTTGCCCGCATGGCGCAAGAGAAACCGGACCTCGTCCAATTGAGCTTGCCCAACCGTGGCCATGCCCCGCAATTGGTGGAACCGGCCTGCATCGCGGCGATTGACGAATTTTTGGAGACCCATGGCAAAGCAGGACACTGACTTACCCGTAATCTATGACGACGTTGCCTCCGCCGCCAGGGTTTTGCACGGCGTCGCCCTATGTACGCCGTTATTGGAAAACGAGGCCCTGAACCGGCGGGCCGGCGGCCGTCTGTTTTTTAAACCGGAGCCGTTGCAGGTCACCGGTTCTTTCAAGTTTCGCGGCGCCTATAACCATATCAGCCGTCTTGATGCGCGCGCGCGAAAAGCCGGCGTTATCGCCTATTCCTCCGGCAACCATGCCCAGGGCGTGGCGGCGGCGGCGCATTACTGCCGCGCACCGGCCCTGATCGTCATGCCCGAAGATGCGCCGGAGGTAAAGAAGCGCGGCACCGCTGCCTGGGGCGCGGAAATCATTACCTATGACCGTTGGGGGGCAGAGCCACGGGAAGCCATCGCCCAGCGGCTTGGCAGGGAACGGGGCCTGTCCATGGTCCGCCCTTATGACGACTGCCTGATCATGGCCGGTCAGGGCACCACGGGTTTGGAGATCATCCAGCAACTGGCAGCGCGGGAGCTGGAATTGGACCGGGTTTTGGTGCCCTGCGGCGGCGGCGGCCTGACGGCGGGGGTGGCGACGGCGGTGAAACATCACCGGCCGGATGCGGCGGTCTATACCGTCGAACCCCAAGGCTTCGACGATACCGCGCGGTCACTTGCCGCCGGCTCCCGGCAGGGGGCGGACCCCAACGCCGACAGTTTTTGCGATGCCTTGTTGGCGCCGGAACCGGGGCAGCTTACCTATCAGGTCAACGCCAGGCTTTGCACCGGCGGCCTCGCCGTCAGCGATGCAGAGGTCGCCATGGCCATGGCCGCGGCCTACGGCCATTTGAAACTGGCGGTCGAACCGGGTGGCGCCGTCGCCCTGGCCGCCGCCCTGGCCGGAAAGCTGGACCTGGGGACGGGCATCACGGTTATCATCCTATCCGGGGGCAATGTGGATCCCGCCCTGTTTGCAAATATTTTGTCTGAAAACCAAATTTAGTGAAATCAACAACAAGACGTAGAGGCGGAAAGCCATGAAATTCGGCGTGTTTTACGAACACCAATTACCCCGGCCCTGGAACGAAGGCGACGAACACCGCCTGTTCCAGGAAGCCCTGGATGAGGTGGAATTGGCCGATCAATTGGGCATCGATTACGCCTGGGAGGTAGAGCATCATTTCCTGGAGGAATATTCCCATTCCTCGGCCCCGGAAGTGTTTCTTGCCGCCTGTTCACAACGAACCGAGAATATTCGTCTGGGACATGGCATCGTCATAATGCCGCCCGGCTATAACCATCCGGCCCGCGTGGCGGAAAGGATCGCCACCCTGGATCTGATTTCGGGCGGCCGGGTAGAATTCGGCACCGGAGAAAGTTCGGCGGCGTTGGAGTTGGGCGGTTTTGCCATCCCGGTCGATGACAAGCGGGAGATGTGGCGCGAGACGACGGAACAATGCGCCAACATGCTGGTCATGGATCCCTATCCCGGCTTTGAGGGGCGGTATTTTTCCATGCCCTGCCGCAACGTGGTGCCAAAGCCGGTGCAGAAACCCCATCCCCCCGTTTGGGTTGCCTGTTCCCGCCGGGAAACCATTCATATGGCGGCCCGGGCCAGCATTGGTGCCCTGACCTTCGCCTTCGTCGACCCGGCGGAGGCGGTCAAATGGGTCAACGAATATTATGACATCATCAAGTCCGAGGAATGCGTGCCCATCGGCCATGCGGTCAACGCCAACATCGCCATGGTTACCGGCTTTTCCTGCCACGCCGACGAGGAAGAAGCCATGGCCCGCGGCCTGGAAGGTTTCCAGTTCTTCGGCTACGCCCTGGGCCATCACTATATTTATGGCGAGCAGAAACCGGGCCGCACAGACATCTGGCAGCGCTTTCAATCGGTCCGGGATAACATGCCCATGAGCGGTGGCGGCAGCGGCATCGGCACACCGGCGCAACTGCGCGAAAACCTTGCCCTGTTTTCCGATGCGGGCGTCGATCAGGTCATCTTTATTCAGCAATCGGGACGCAACCGCCACGACCACATCTGTGAATCCCTGAAACTGTTCGCAGCCGAAGTGATGCCGGGGTTCAAGGCGGGCGAGGCGGAACGGGAGGCCGGGAAGGCGGCTGAATTGGCCCCTTATATTGAAGCGGCCCTGGCGCGCAAGCCACGCATGGCGGCGTTAGGCGATGACGAAATACCCATCGTCCACGCCCTGGGCCGGCAAATCGCCGAGCCCGGCAAGGACCCGAATGCGCCGCCAGCCTCGATTGGGGATTCTATTGCCACCGCGCGCAACAGCGCCATCGCCGTTCCAGCCGTGGACCCGGCGGCCAAAAGCGGCGGCGATTAGGCGGGCCGCGGGACCAGGCCGTGGCCGGCCTTGTTGATCAGGATATCAATCCGCCGTCACACTTCGGGCAGTCGTGCCAGCAGGCCGGCATGTAGTCAGATCTTATGTCCGGTGATGCGGGTCAGGGTGCCGGGGATAAATTCCGTGGCGGTGACATCGCCGAAGCCCGCATCGGCAAGATAACCGATAACGTCCGCTTGTGAATGGGCCAGCCCGGTCGAGGCGCTGACCGCCTCGGACAGGCCCCACAGGGCGGGGCCGATGGGGCCGCGGCGGTCGTCATCCAGGATTTCACCGATCAGGTGGAATTCGCCGCCCGGCAACAAGGCATCATGGACCCGTTGCACCACGGCGGCGATAATGTCACGGCTGTATTGCGGCAGGTTGGAGGCCATGATCGCCACGTCCGCATCCTCGGGCAGGGCATCGGCGGTAAAATCGCAGGCTTCCGCCGTAACCCTGTCACTGACTTCGTTCGCGGCGATGAATTCACGGGTCACCACCACCACCGAGGGCAGATCCAGGACCACCGCCGTGATCTCCGAATAGGTTCTGGCCGCTATTATGCAATAGCAACCCGAACCACCACCCAGATCCATGATCCGTTTGCGTCCCGTCAGGTCGATTTGTTTATGAAAGCGCCGGGCCGCCCCCATGCCAATGGAAAAGGTTGCCTCGTGATAAGCCCTGGCGCGCTCAACCGTGAAGCTATCGTCATACATGCCCAGGACCCGCTGGGCCGATTTGGGCCGGCGCAGCAGTTCGGTCAAATTACCCCATTCATTCCAACGCGGCTTGCCAAACAGCATCCACGGCCCGGCATAGCTGGGGGTTCCCTGCACCAGAAAACGTTCCACGTCCGCCGCGTTCGTGAAGCTATCGCCGTCCCGCTCCAGCAATTTCATGGCGGTCAGGGCGGTCATCAGACGTTCGGCGTTCCCGCCCTCTATACCCATGGCGGCGGCGGCCCCGGCGACGCTGTTCTGGCCCCGGGAAATGGCCGTGAACAGGCCCAGTTCCACGCCGCTCATCAGGGCGGCGGATTCCCAGAAGCCCTTCACCATGGTCTGTAATCGAACCGTATCCAGACGCCCCTTGGCCATCGCCGTACTCCGTCACAAATTCAAACACTGTTCATCAGCCGTTTCGACCGCCATGGTTCAGCCCATTCCCCGCTGCCAAATCCTGCTGCTTTGGAGTAGGTTGGCGGCAAGCGCCCGGCCTGTCAATTATGGTCCGGTTACGATCCTGGCGATAAACATTGGATGACCCCATGCCCCGTGACGCAGAAATTCCCTATGGCGCCTATTGGTCCTCGCCCTTTGCCCGCTGGCAGGGCAGCCTGTCCCATTTGCACAGCATGGAATTCGCCGCCCATGTGGCGGGCCAGGAGCTGGCGCGGCGGGATATACCCCTGGACGAGATCGACCATGGCATCCTCGGGCTAACCGTGCCCCAGAAACAATCATTCTATGGCCTGCCCTGGGTGACCGGCATGATGGGGGCCGAAGGCGTTGCCGGGCCGACCATCAGCCAGGCTTGCGCCACCGGTGCCCGCACCCTGGCCGCCGCCTGCCAGGAAGTCCGCGGCGGCCTGTCGGACACCGCCCTGATCCTAACCACCGACCGCACCTCGAACGGCCCGCACATCTATTATCCCGCCCCCGCCGGGCCGGGCGGCACCGGCGCCCACGAAGACGTGGTGATGGATAATTTCAGCCATGACCCCTACGCCAAAATCGCCATGATCGATACGGCGGAGAACGTCGCCGCCAAGTATCAGATCGGCACCGAGGAACAGCACGATGTGGTGCTGCGCCGCTACAGCCAGTACCAAGACGCCCTGGCCGACGATCACGCCTTCCAGAAACGTTATATGACCCTGCCCTTCGCCGTGCCCGATGGCCGCTTTCGCAAGACCGTGGCCACCCTGACCGGCGACGAAGGCGTGGTGGAGGTCAGCGCCGAGGGTTTGGCCAAGTTGAAGCCCGTGAAAGAAGGCGGCGCCATTACGTTTGGCGGCCAGACCCATCCCGCCGATGGCACCGTGGGCCTGCTGGTGACGACGGCGGACGGCGCCCGCAGGCACGCCACCGACCCCGCGATCCAAATTCGTCTGCTGGGCTTTGGCCAATCGCGGACCGAAAAAGGCTACATGCCCCAGGCCCCGGTCGAGGCGGCGCAACGGGCCTTGAACGACGCCGATCTGAAGATCAGCGATATTGACGCGGTGAAATCCCACAATCCCTTTGCCGTCAACGACATCGTCTTCAGCCGCGAAACCGGCTTTGAACTTGATGCCATGAACAACTACGGCTGTTCCCTGATCTGGGGCCACCCGCAAGGACCCACCGGACTGCGGACGATTATCGAGTTGATCGAGGAATTGGCCTTGAAAGGCGGCGGCCGCGGCCTGTTCCAGGGCTGCGCGGCGGGGGATAGCGCCATGGCGGTAGTTCTGGAGGTTACAGAGCGCTGAGCCGTCTCGAACGTCATTCCCGCGAAGGCGGGAATCCAGAACTGTCCGCCAGCGGCGCCCATTGCCCTGGTTTCCCGCCTTCGCGGGAATGACGAATTATTCTTGAATTTAGATAGACCCCTGTTCCTTCAAGGCGGCAATCGTCTCGGCGCTGAAACCAAGCAGGCCTTCGAGGATCGCTTCCGTATGCTCGCCCAACCTTGGCGGTGGCGCTGGTTGGGCAAAGGGCGTGCCGGTCATTTCGATGGGATTACCGATACCGCGGACCTCACCGGCGGTTGGGTGATCCATCTTCCAGATCATACCCCGCTGTTTCAGGGTCTCGCTTTCGCAGGCCTCCCCCACCGTCCGGATGGCGCCACAGGGAATGCCGGCCTCGCTTAGAACGGCAATCCATTCGTCACGGGTTTTTTCCCGCAGCACCTCGGTTAGGATCGGGATCAACTGGTCCCGGTTTTTGACGCGATCGGGACCCGTGGCAAACAGTTCATGGTCCTGCAAATCCAGGCGGTCGATGGCCGGACAAAATATTTCCCATTGGGCATCGTTGCCAACGGCGATATTCAGCCAACCGTCCGATGCCTGAAAGGTTTCGTAAGGCACGATGGAAGGGTGCGCGTTGCCCCGGCGCTCCGATGACACCCCGGTGGCGTAGTAATTGCCCGCGTGATAGATCAACAGCGAGGATAGCGCCTCCAACATGGAGACCTTGACATGCTGGCCTTTGCCACTATCGCGGCGGGCATAAAGTGCGGCCAGGATCCCCTGCACCAGGTTCATGCCGGAAACCAGATCGGCGATGGAGGTTCCCATCTTGAAGGGCGGCGTGTCGGGCGCGCCGGTGATGTTCATCATCGAACTTTCCCCCTGCACGATCAAGTCATAGCCGGGCCGCGTGGCATCTGGGCCGGTGTCGCCAAAGCCCGAGATGGTGGCATAGATCATTTCCGGACGCCTGGCGGCGACAGCTTCATAGCCGAAACCCAGGCGCGTGGCCGCGCCGGGGCGGAAGTTTTCGACGATGATATCGACCGTGTCGATAAGCTGCCACAGTACCTCTTTCGCCGCATCGTCCTTGAGGTTCAAGGTCAGGCTTTTCTTGTTCCGGTTCACGGACAGGAAATAGGCCGATTGGTCACCCTGGTAGGGTGGTGCGAAGGCCCGTGTGTCGTCACCGCCAATGGGGTGTTCGACCTTGATCACCTCGGCACCCATGTCCCCCAACGTCATGGTGCAAAACGGCCCCGATAGAACCCGGGTCAAATCGATCACACGCAATCCGGCCAGGGGACCAGTGCCCCCAAATGCATCGGGGTTGGCGTCAGCAGAGGACATCGGCAAGCTCCTTAAAATCCGCGACAACTAAATCCGGTTGGTGGGGCGTATGGCCAAAGGGCCGTTTACGCCGGTCAATGAAGGCCGTACGTATGCCACAGGACTTCGCGCCGATGCAATCAAAGGCGTGGTTGGCGACAAACAGCATGTTTTCGGGCGCCAACCCGATAATCTCGCCCGCCTTGGTATAGGTACTGCGATGGGGTTTGAAATTGTCCGCGGCCTGCACCGAGATGACATGATCAAAGGCAAAGCCAATGTGCGGCTTGGCCGCTTCCAACATGTCCACATCACCGTTCGACAAGATCACCAGCTTGTATTCGTCCGCCAGCCGCCCCAACGCCTCGATCACGTCGGGAAATGGTTTCAGCCGTTCGATTTCTCCGACCAGCCAGCGTACTTCGTCGGCGGTATAGCTGAAGCCGCAGCGGTCCATGACGTAGGAGACGGCCCGCTGACCGATTTCTCGGTAAGGCGTGTGTTTCCCCTGGCATAAGGAGTCGATCATTGAATTTTCGAAATGAGTGCGCCGCCACCAGGTCACGAACCGGTGCGCCTCGCCATCCCAGCCCTTGTTTTTTAGAAAATCCGTGACGGCGGCGGTCAAACCACCCTGCATGTCGACGACGGTGCCGTATTGATCAAAGACCAGCGCCTTCGTCTCCGCCCTCAGGACGGCGTGGCTGACCATGAATTAACCTCCCACCAGACGTTGAATTTCGGCAAACATGGTGGCCTTGGCTTCCATGCCGATACCCATATGTTCGCCGGGCCGGGCCATGCCGTCTTCGATCACCGTGTCGTCGGCAAAGCCGCCAAAGGGTTGGAAGACGCCGGGATAGGATTCCGAACCACCCAGTTGCAGGCCCGCCGCCAGAGCCAGGGCCAGTTGATGGCCGCCATGGGGAATAAGCCGCCGCCGGGACCAGCCCATGGCCTCCACCAACTCAACGATGTCGAGATATTCGGTCAGCCCGTAACTCAAGGCCGGATCGACCTGGATCCAGTCGCGGTCCGGGCGCATGCCGCCGTGGCGCAACAGGTTGCGGGCGTCCTGCAGAGAGAACAGGTTCTCCCCCGTGGCCAGGGCGCCGTGATAGTGCTTCGCCAGTTCCGCATTCAGGGCGAAATCAAGTGGATCGCCCGGCTCCTCGAACCAGAACAGATCAAAGGGCTGCATGGCCCTGCCATAGGCCAGGGCGGTATCCAAATCGAAGCGGCCATTGGCATCCACGGCTAAATCGCCGCCGCCGCCAATAATTTCCATCACCGCCTCGATCCGGGGCAAATCCCCGGCCAGGGGCACGGCGCCGATCTTCATCTTCACAACCTTATAACCCTGGTCGCAGTAACCGCGCATTTCGTCCTGCAATCGGTCCAACCCCTTGCCGGGGTAATAATAGCCGCCGCCAGGATAGACCATCACCTGTTCGTCATGGCCGCCGCCATTGTAGCGTTCAGATAACAGCCGCCACAGGGGTTGCTCCGCCAGCTTGGCCACCAGATCCCAGACAGCCATATCCAGCGCCCCCGCCGCCACGGCCCGGTCGCCGTGGCCGCCCGGCTTTTCATTTGACAGCATGGTGTCGCGGATTTTGCGCGGGTCGAAATTACCCCCCGTCTCTTCCAGCAGATCCGCCGGCGCCGCCGCCCGCAGGCGTGGGATCAAACGTTCCCGCAGAATACCGCCCTGGGCGTATCGCCCGTTGGAGCAAAATCCGTAACCGGTGACCGGCCGCCCGTGGCGGACCATGTCGCTTTCAACCGCGATAACCGAGATGGTCATTTGAGAAAAATCCACATAAGCGTTGCGGATATCGGAACTGATGGAGGCCGTGGCCTCGCGAATATCGGTGATGCGCATGAATGGTCGGCCCGGGAATTACCAACCCAGGGCGTAGCCGGCCCGGCGCGGATCGGCGCCCGCCTCCAACACGCCGGTTTTCAGGTTCCGGCGAATGGTGCACATGGCACCGGCCTGCCATTCCCACTCCCCCCACCATTCGATTTTATGGCCCAGCGCGGCCAGGGCCGCGCCTACGTCCCTGTCTATGCGGCCTTCCAGTTTCAACAGGCCCGGGTGATAGGCATGCGGTGCAAATGACTGCGGGAAGGAATAGGAGGCGAAGCGCGGCGCCTCCACCGCCTGTTGCGGGTTCATCTCGAAGGCATCCATATTCAACAAGGTCTGGGCCATGGCCTGGCACTGCACATCGGCGCCAGGCGTGCCAAGGGGCAGGGCCCATTCACCGGGACGAATGGCAATGGCGGGATTGGGCGTCAGGCGCGGCCGTTTGCCCGGCAGGATGGAGGCGGGATGCTCCGCGTCGGGCCGGGACTGGGAACCGCGTGACGACGGCACGAAACCCAGGCCCGGTATCACCGGGGCGTCGGACGAGGTATCGGACGGCGTGGCGGAAAAGATATTACCCTTGGCATCGATGGCGCAGGCATAGGAGGTATCGAGGGCATCCAGGGGCGTTGGCGAGGCGGCGGGCCGGGCCGCACGGGGATCGCCCGAGGGCGGCATCTCGGGCCAGGCCTTGTCGGGATCGATCATGGCCCGGCGCTGGGCCGCGTAATCGTCCGAGAGCAGCCAGGCCATGGGCACATCGGTGAAGCGTGGATCGCCGTACCAGCGCTCCCGGTCCGCCACCGCCAGTTTGACCGCCTCGGTCACATGGTGAATGTAGGCGGTGGAATTATGCCCCATGCCGCTCAGGTTCCGGCCCTCCAGAAGTTGCATGATTTGCAACAGCATCGGCCCCTGGCACCAGGGGCCACAGCTATAGACCCTGGTCCCCGCCACATCGACGGACAGCGCCTCCTCAACCTCTACTTCGAAGGCGGCCAGATCCTCCATGCGTAACAGGCCGCCGTTTTCACTGTGATAGGCGTCGATTTGCCGGGCGATATCGCCCTTGTAGAAGGCTTCGCGGGCGGCCCCCAGGCCCGCGGCCCGATCGCCGCCAGCGGCGGCTTCGCAATCGGCCATGTATTGCAGGCTTCGGCCAAGATCCTGCTGCCGGAAAACCTCGCCAACCATGGGCGAACGTCCGCCGGGCAGATAGATTTCGGCGCTGGCCGGCCAGCGGGCATATTTTTCGGCCTTGCCCGCAAGCAACTCCGCCATCAGGGCGTACATCACGAAGCCGTCCCGCGCCAACCGGATGGAGGCCACCGCCACTTCGCCAAAGGTCATGCTGCCGTAACGTTCCAGGGCCATGATCCAGGCCGCCGGCGCCGCCGGAACGATGCAGCGCAGAATGCCCTCGGGCACGCTGTCGGGATATTCCCTGGCAAAAAATGCCGGATCGGTAGCCTTTGGCCATGTGCCCAGCCCGGAAATGGTGACGACGCGGTCCTCTTCCGCCAGATAGATGATGATCGGCGCCACGCCGGCGACGCCAACCAGCTCGCTCTGTACAACGCCCAATGTCATGCCGGCGGCGACCCCGCCGTCGATGGCGTTGCCGCCTGCCTCCATTACCTGAAAGCCGGCCTGGGCCGCCAGGTATTGGCCGGCGGAAATCATATGGCGATGGCCGCGCAACGACGGCCGGTAGGCATCCATGAAAGAAGCAGGTGGTTGCATGGCTTTATCCCCTAACGGCCCTTGAAGACGGGGGCGCGTTTTTCGGCAAAGGCCAGCAT
>JAKZRK010000173.1:0-2950 GCA_047518225.1 Alphaproteobacteria bacterium
ACCGAGCAACGCACGCCGTGATCTTTTCGGCCCTTGTTGACGAGACGGCAGATGGCGCCGCCGGTCGGATAGTAGACGCCGGTGATGCCGCCGGTGCCGCTCCGCGCCGTCTTCTTCACCCCATTCGGCGATTAAATCCAAGCGGTTCTGGACATAACGGGTCATGCGCTGCCCTCCAATCGGTTTACCGCCACGCGGACGATATCGGCTGAAGATCCCGTGGAATCGGTCAGCGCCAGGGATATGGGCACGACGGTATTCATGCTGGGCGCGGGATTATCCTTTGAAAAAGGCGTGACCCAATGGTCGAACTGGCCCTGGATCAAAATGGTGTCCGGGCGGATACCCTGTTTCAACACGACCCGGCCCTTGGTGCCGCGCAAAGTCGATTTGATCTCCACCAGATCGCCATCCTCTATCCCCATTTCAGCCGCCCGGCCGGCGTTCATCACGACAGCCCGGTGGCCCTTCATATTCTTCGCCACTTCGTCGATCATCTGGATCGAGCTGTTGGAACCCCAGGCCAATTGCATGCTGCGCGAGGTCAGCAGCCAGAACGGATAGTCCGCCAGCGTGCCGCCGGAATTCACCGTCGCCTGTTCCCAGATGCCCGGAAAATCCTTCCAGGGCGGCAAGGGTTCGTATTCCTTCAGTTGTTCGTTCCACCACTCGATGCCTTTTTCGTGCAACCGATTGCCCAGCTGTTTGCCGATCCGGTAAAGCTGTTCCTGATACGGCATTTCAAAACGCAGGCCCTTTTTGCGCAGTTCCGGGAACAGGTACCAGACCAGGCGCGAGATCGGCCGCGTGCGGATGCCATGTTCCTTGTACCAATCCAGGCCGTCGGTTTCCGCCCCGTCGGTCAACTCGGCCGAGGCGGCCCGGCACATGGCGTCCCAAATCTCATCCGCCTCGTGGCTTTTTTCGATATCGAGGCTGAAATCATAATTGCCGCCGCTCAGGGGCACGCCGCCGGCACCACGATTGATGGCGTTGTTATATTTGCCCAGAATGCCGGCGCGCGCGGCCAACTCTGTCGCGATATCGGTAAAATCCCGGGTCTCGCCCAGGGGCTTGATAGCCGGCTGACGCAAGGCGACCCCTTCGTGATCCCAAAAGCTTTCGATGAACTTCGTGCCGCCGACCCGGATCAACTGGGTGCTTTCAAAGTCCGTGCATTCGGGCAGCAGCACATCGGCCATATGGTTGGTCTCGTCCCGGATGTAACAGAACGAGACGATGAAGGGGAATTCGGCGATGCGCTCGGTAATCGCCTTGGTATCCCAAAACGAGATGGCCGGATTGGTGCGATAGATAAACCACAGATCCGGGGCCGTGACCTCCGGCCAACGTTCCGGGCTTTCCTTGCGGAACATCCAGGCCAAATGAGTCGGACCCAGGGCCTGGCTCCAAGGTGAATTGGCCGACAGGGGTACCAGAGTTTCGTGGCCATTGCGGGCCTTGGGCTTCGCCTGCCAGCCCTCTTTGTCCGTTGCATTCATGGGGTATTGCATGAAGCCGTCCGGGCCGCCGATGACGCTGGCCTGGCGCGTGGTGGCCGGCCGGTTCAGTCGCACCGTTGTGCCAAGGGTGCCGCCGGGCACCTCCAGGGAGCCGACCAGGCAGGCCAGCAAGGTACGCCCCTAGCAACATTCGTATCCGCCCCAACCATTGTTGACGGTTTTGCCCAGGATTACCGCCACGGGACGCAAAGGCAGCACTTCGCCATCGATCTCCGTGGTGTCGCCGACCTGGGCATGGCTGACGAATTCATCGGCGATGCGGCGGATGCAGCCGTCGGGTACCTGGCAAATTTCCTCGGCCCATTCCGGGGTGTATTCCGCCATCTGATTGACCAGACGGGTAAAGGCGGTCTTCACCTCGATCGTCTCGTGCTGCCATTCTTCTTCGTCGGCGCCCACCTCGATGCCCGAGGCGGTGAAGCTGCCTTCCAGGGCAGGTTCGATGCCGGGGGTATCAAAGACCATCGCCATGCCGCGTTTCTTGTCCCACATCAGCGGCTTGTGGGTTGCCGGATCGCGCAGGAAATAGCCGTTCGGCGCCACCAGATAGGGCGAGCCGGTGTGGTCGGTAAGGAATTCCAGATCCAGCCGTTCCCTGGGCATTTCGTGCAACATCACGTGGATCAGGCCGTACATGAAGGCGGGATCGGTCTTGGGCCGGATCGGCACCCATTCCGCCGAGCAGGCGCCTGTCACCGACAGATGCGGTTCAATCTGCACCCGCTTGGCCCCGCGGGCGCGGGCATCCGCGTGGCGGGTAACGCCGATCACCCCGGCGGAGGCTTCCGGATTGCCGCCGAATGACAGGATATAGTTCGTCGTCGGCGTATCGGCGGAAACGGTAAAGGCGCGATGCCACAACTCGCCGTACAGATGTTCGGAATGGGTGCATTTGACCCCCTGCCCCGAACCAAAGCTGAAATCAACCGCCCCCCAGGCGCTCAGAAAGGCCGGAAAGGTCCCCATGTAATAGGTCGGTGTGCCGCCGCCTCCGAACGAGGCCGCGACGCGGGCATAGCCCAATTCATCGTGCAGACCCTTGGCCTGAATTTCCTTGAGTTTTCCAGCCACCATTCCCAGGGCCTCGTCCCAGGAAATGGGCACGAAACCCGGATCTTCATCACGTCCTTTTTTAGGATTGGTCCGCTTCATGGGCGTCAGCAGACGGTTTGGATTGTAGGTTTTTTGCACCAGGCCATAGGCCTTGACGCAGGACTTGCCGGCGCCGGGATGGACATCCGCCAGGGCAAAGTTCGGCTCTATCTCCGTTGCCACGCCGTCCTCTACCTTAACAGCCCGTTGACGAAGTTGGCACTGGACACAAGCGGCCTGGTCTGATTCTTTGACGTTCTGATTTGACCGGGGGATTCGCTGATGACGATGGGACAGCAGAAGGATTGTCAGGGGGACTTGATGGTAGGCTGGGC
>JAKZRK010000174.1:0-6812 GCA_047518225.1 Alphaproteobacteria bacterium
CCACCCAGTCCTTAAGATCAGGCGGCAAAAGCATCCGTTGTGAACGGTCATAAGAGCGAAAATTCTTCATCAAGAATCATACCAGAACAGAGCAGAATTGTAGCGTCAAAACACCCTCAAATCCGACAGACTGCTAGAGCGCGCCCGTCAGGCACGGGCCGCGTGCGCGGCGGCCAGGCGTTGGCGGACCTCTTCATCGGTGATGCTCAGGGGCGTTTCGCCACTGGCGGCGGCGCGGGCCAGGACATCCCTGGTGATGGCGCCGATGCGGTCGACGGCCCCCAGCACGGCCTCGGGCGTATCATCGATATTCTCCTGATGGAAGTCGATGACGCCGCCCGCGTTGACCAGATAGTCCGGCACATAGACGATACCCCGCGCCGCCAGCGCGGCGTCATGGGCGGGCGCGTGCAGTTGGTTGTTGGCCCCGCCACAGACAATCCTGGCGCCCAGGCGGGGGATCGTATCGTCGTTCAGAATGGCGCCGAAGGCGCAGGGCGCGAAGACATCCACCGCCTGGTCGTAGATCGCTTCGGCCGCGACCGCCGTGGCGCCGAAATCCCGTTGCGCGGCGGCAACACGGCCCGGTTCAATATCGCTGACCGTCAGTTTTGCGCCCTCCCTGGCCAGATAGCCGCACAGCGGCATGCCCACATTGCCCAACCCCTGCACCGCGACCGCCAGGTCCGACAGGCCGGCCCGCCCCAGTACTAGTTCGGCCGCGCTCTCCATCGCTTTCAATACGCCATGGGCGGTGACGGCCAGGGGTCGGCGGGCCGCGGCGGTGGTCGCGGCGATATGGTTGGTTTCCGCACGCATCACCGCCAGATCGTCCAGCGAGGTGCCCACGTCATCCGCGATGATATAGACACCGTTCAGGCCCGCCACCAAGCGGCCCATGGCGCGCAGTAACGCCGGTGTCTTGTCCCGCCCAGGATCGCCGATAATCACGGACTTGCCGCCGCCCAGGGGCAGACCGCAAATCGCCGCCTTGTGGGTCATGCCCCGGGACAGGCGCAACACATCCCTCAATGCGTCATCTTCATCGCGATAGGGAAACATCCGGCAGCCGCCAAAGCCGGGGCCCAGCACGGTGCTATGCACGGCAATAATGGCGGTCAGGCCGGCGCCCTCGTCGCGGGAGAAAATAACCGTTTCGTGGCCGTCAAACGCCGGGTGGCTGAACATGATCCGCTCCTTTTGCTGCCCATGGCTTCTTGTCAGCGGTCTAGAGCCGGTTGGTATCAATCCTTCTTGCAGAAGTACAGCGCGATAAAGGGCGGCATGTTGTTGTGTGGATTTCCTTCGCCGGCGGTCTTCGTGTCATAGAACTTGGCCGATTCGGATTGCAACATATCGGTATATTTGGCCGTCCCGCGAACGACCTTTCTGACCGGCAGGGAACCGAGATCAACGACGTTTTCCCCAGACGCACGCAAAAATGCAAAGCGCCGCTCGTTCATGTGCAGATGATTCGGCATCTCCCCGATTTTCAGCGTTTGTATTTCGCTGCCACCATGTTGGCCGAGTACATAGTGCGTGAGCCGTTGTGCATTTTCATCAAAACCCAATTTACCGGGCGATCCGCCAGGATCGCCGGCGCCGACGATGACACGGGCGCGGGCGTTCTTGAACGGGCGCCACCCGGCCGGGCATCTGTCTTGCTCTAAATCATCACGATCGAACGCAACAACGGCGGCGCGGGGAAGCAATTGCTCCGCCTTTGGCGATGCGGTTCGTGCCCGCAGTTCTTCTTTCGTCGCCGCCCGCTCAATCCCTTCGCCAAGGCGTGTCAGTTCCGGATTGAGGTCCTTTGCCGGAACACCGCCAATGAGACGGATCAGGCCGCCTTCCGAGGTAAAGTTCCAAACCAGCGCCAAACCGCCTAAAACGACGGCGGTGATCACACCAACGACGACTTTTTCCCTGACGCCTTGCCAATCCATCACAATGCCCCTCGCGGTTACCCGAAATGGGACATTATCGCATATCGTGGCCCTTCGTTCCTACCCCGGGGCGGGCGGAGGCGATCTCAATTTGATGCGGTTGGCCGCGCCATAACCCTTGATGGGACTATTCGTTGTTCAATTCCCGCTGAATAGCATCCATGCTGAAATCCCCGGCAACGCCACGGGAAAGCCCGTACTCACAATTTCACCCGCGGACCCACTTACGTGCTTATTCGGCACTTTGTCGCCTGATGCGTTTTACGGGGCCGGAACCGGGTTTGGCGGGGCCGTGGCTTTTGGGGCCTTTTTTCGTACCGGCCTTGAGCGCCAGCTTGGCGAGTTTGGCTTTTTTGTTGAGTTTTTTGCCCTTGGTCTTTTTCGCGGTCTTCTCCCAGGTCTTCGTGCCGCGGGGTTTTTTGCCTCCCGGTTTGTCCCCTCGCGGCCCCTCGTCTTGCGGCCCTTTGCCCGCCGGCGCCTTGTCGGGTTCCAGCTCGACGACGCGTCCGGGCGCCGCCTTGGCGTGCGCGTCGTGCCGGGCGGCGTAGGCCTTTTTCTTGCCGTAGGGTTTCCCGCCTCTTTGCCTGACGCCGTCGGGGATGCCGGCCAGGCGGGTCAGGGTGATGGTCTTCTCCAACGTCAGGGAGGGGCCGACGCCTTCCAGGAAGCGTTCGACGCTGCCCGGCGCCAGTTCCACGTAGGTATCCGTTTGGTTGATCTTGATGGCACCGATGTCGCGCTTGGTGATATTGCCAAAGCGGCACAGCATGGGCAGCAGCCAGCGCGGCTCCGCATTCTGCTGATGCCCGGTGGATAGCGAGAACCAGACGCCGTCCTTGAAATCATCGCGCCGCTTGCCTTTTTCCTCCACCCCCGGCGCGTCCAGCAATTCCTCCGGCGCCGAGCGGCCGGCGCGAAAGCGTCGCGCAAGGGCGGCGGCCACCTGTTCCGGGCCATGGGTTTTCAACAGTTGCTGTACGAAGTCCTGTTCGTCCTCGCCGATGGCTTCGCGCAGGTCCGGATGCTCCAAAATCCATTGGTCATCGCGGCGCATGATTTCCAGGACCGAGGGCGGTCGGGCCCAGGTGGCCTCCACATTGGCGCTTTGCAACAGCCGCTCCGTACGTTTGCGCCAATTGTGCGGCACCACCAGAACGCTGACCCCCTTGCGACCGGCGCGTCCCGTCCGCCCGCTGCGGTGCAACAGGCCTTCGCGGTTTCTGGGCAGGTCCGCGTGGATCACCAGATCCAAGTTCGGCAGATCGATGCCCCGCGCCGCCACGTCCGTGGCGATGCAGACCCGCGCCCGGCCGTCGCGCATGGCCTGCAAGGCGTGGGTCCGTTCGTGCTGGCTCAATTCCCCCGACAGCGCCACCACGGAAAAGCCCCGGTTGGAAAAGCGGGCGGTCATGTGGTTGACGGCGGCGCGGGTGGCGCAAAAGACCAGGGCGTTTTGCGCCTCGAAATAGCGCAGCACGTTGATGATGGCGTTTTCCCGGTCGTTGAAGGCGACTGTCAAGGCGCGGTATTCAATGTCCACATGCTGGCTTTGTTCGGCCTGGGTGGAGAGGCGCACCGCATCGCGCTGAAAACGTTTCGCCAGGGTGGCGATGGTGCGCGGCACGGTGGCGGAAAACATCAAGGTGCGCCGCCCCTTGGGCGCCGCTCCCAGGATATATTCCAGGTCGTCGCGGAACCCGAGGTCGAGCATTTCGTCCGCCTCGTCCAGCACCACGGCGCGCAGGCCGGTCATGTCCAGGGAATGCCGCTCTATATGATCGCGCAGGCGGCCCGGCGTGCCGACCACGATCTGCGCGCCCCGTTGCAGGGCCCGGCGTTCGGTGCGCATGTCCATGCCGCCGACGCAGGAGGCGATGGTCGCACCGGTCTTTTGATACAGCCATTGCAATTCGCCCTTGACCTGCATGGCCAGCTCCCGCGTGGGTACGACGGCCAGGGCAAGGGGCGGGGCGGCGGGTGTTTCAGGGCTGGGAAAACGCTCCGCGCCATCCAGCAGGGCGGGTGCGAGGTTCAGGCCAAAGGCCACGGTCTTGCCCGATCCGGTCTGGGCCGATACCAGAAGATCGGCGGCGGCCACCTCGGGCGCCAGAACCGCCCTTTGTACCGGGGTCAGCACGGTAAAGCCGCGTTCGCTCAACGCCTGGGCCAGCGCCGGTACGACGCCTGGGAATTCGGTCATGCTTTAGTCTTCCGGAATACGGGGTTCGTGCGCCGGGTTACGGGTTGCCTGCGGGGAGCATCCGGTTTGCGGCAGCCATTTCGCCACCATCAAACGCGGCGAAACAAATTGTGCTGGCGCCTTGTACTTGGTGTTGGCCGCCTTGTACAGGGCGGTGCACGGATGACCGCATTTCATCGAGGTTGGAAAGATCAATATGTTCGTTAAATTCCGGTCATAATGCCCAGGCGGCAACGCGGCGGCCTGGAGGGTTGGTTGATGACAATTCGGTTGAAGATTTCCTTCGCGCTTTATCTGATTAACGGCCTGATTTTAATTGCTTTCGGCCTCCGCTATTTCTTCGCGGACGAATTGATGCCGTATCATGCGGAGACCCTTGGCATCGCGCGGGATGGCCTCACGGCTGCTTATGCAATTGTTATCACCACCCTGTATCGCGCCGCCGGTGCGGGCATGCTGGCTGTCGGCCTGGTATATTTCATCCTGCTCGCGATACCATTTCGCGGCCGGCAAGCCTGGTCGCGATGGGCGCTTTCGGCCATCGGCGTTTTTTATGGTGGCTTGTCGCTGTTTTTGACCCTGGCCCTGCAAGCTGAAACATCGGCGTCCGTGCCCTGGCAGGGACCGGCGGCAGGCGTGATCACGACCCTCGCCGCGCACTTTTTGGCTGCCGGCCTTGGCAAAGCGCACGCGGGGGATATTGCGGTTGGCACGAACTGAGCCGATTTCCCGGCCGCGGCCGGGGTGATGGGGTTTACCGGCTTGTCCGTCCGGCTATCGCCGGGGCGGTCAAGGGCCGGTGTTGCAATTGCATTCATCAAACCAGCCGGGCGGCAGCTCGCCCGAAGTCTGGCATCCCGCCAAGGTTAGAAATGCCAATAGCAGCAATGCGGAGGCAACGCGCCATTTGTTCATATCGTCGGGCTCCAGATGTTTTCGATCCCCTAGAGTCCGCACCAGGCATCCGGTAACGTCAAATCAACATACCGTGGGACATGGTGACCTGGTATTGGAGCGTTTCCGCGCTATCTCGACCGCCCCGCGCCCCGTTGCCCTCTGCCGACCTGCCTGGCGTGATCATTGACGCTGGGGCCCTTTATGGTGCCTGATCCCGGATCGAATTGTCCGGGCCGGATTTGGCCGGGCCGCTCGGCATTGGCTTCCCGCTTTTTTATTTTCTTTGCCGCGTTCGCCTTTGCCCGTTGCCGGGCTTTAGCTTTGGTCATGTTCCGATCGTCCTTGTGCTCCGGTTAATGATTGTACCTGTTTCCTGATCGTTTCCGCGGTACCAGTTGGCGGTGCCATATTATGCACGCCATTCACTTAACGGCCATTAAAGCGAAGCACTGAGGGCCAACGAGATGTTCAGCACGGGGTAGCAGATCACGAATATAATCTGCGCCGGACGATCCAGCCGCCAGGCCCAGGCCGCTCCGTTGCTCCAACTATGATACATCGCCACCGATATGGTAGACGTCAGCAGGGTTAGAAAGACCGTGATCAGGGATGCCGCGGTGACAAATTCGGTTAGCGTATAGCCGCTGCTCAACGGGATCTGGCTCGAGATAACGTAGATGCTGGCGATGCTGGCGAAAAATGCGCCGACGCCAATTGCGAATCTTGGGCTGGTATGGGCCGGACTGACGAAAAAGGCCAGCAGGGCGAAAAATACGGCCGAAAATATGCCCACGAACATCTTTAAGTAAAGTCCCCAACTGGCGCGCTTGATGCCGATGCCGAAGACCAGTTGAGAATAGGTCGATTTATAAGTTTCGGGAAGGCGGGGATTGCCGCGCCGTGTCTTATAGGAATGCCCTTTCTCGACCACCGACGTGGCATAAATTTTGTAGCCGGGAATTTTTGCCCGCGAACTGATTGCGCTGCCGCTGATATCGGGCACGAAATTCAGGTCGAAGAACTGCCGCTTGGTGTCCTCGATCAGGATCGTCATCAGGTGGTCGTCACGGGGGTAGCGGCTGATATTAAAGAACTTCGTAATTTCGGCGGTGATGCGGTAAAGCTCGTAATGCTCATCGCCTATATCGGTGTCCGCCACCAGTTCCTTCTTGATGATTTCGCCGTTGATGATTTGGAAATTGTCTCCCGGGTGAACGTTGGGGCCGGACCATCTGAACCAGATGTAAAAATCGACCTTCCAATGGGTGCGCCGCAACTCCACGTCGAATATGCGGTCAACGTAAAATCCCGAAGTGACCCTGATGTTCATGGGCTCGCGGCCGAGGTCGAAGCGTTCTTTTACCGTCGCGGTCTGGCCGGCTTCCACCTTTTTCTCGTCCAGGCGCGCATCATGGCGCAACACGGCGGCTTCTTTGTCCTCGTGCAACGCACCGGCCGTGAAGATGGTCGCAACGAAGTAGCCCAGGACCAACAGGACGCACCAAGTTACAATCAGGCGTTTGTTCCAAACATCCGTAGGCTCCATCATATGTCGCGTGCCGCTCCCCATTCCTCCCGCATTGCGATGGCCGGCAGCTTAGGGCAGAAATTCGGCGCATGACAACAGCACAGGCCGTCTGGTCTCATGTCCTGTCGATAACAAACTGAATTGACCGCTTTATGTACCATATAGTTTGACCGCTTCGGTTTTGGTTGTTGGCTCTGTGGGGAAGTGGTCAGGTCGGCGTAGCCGGGCTGTCCCCTTATCC
>JAKZRK010000175.1:0-4016 GCA_047518225.1 Alphaproteobacteria bacterium
GCCCTGGCCAACGAGCCGGAAATTCTGATCGCGGACGAACCCACCACGGCCCTGGACGTCACCATCCAGGCGCAAATCCTCGCCCTGTTGAAGGAACTGCAGGCCAAGCTGGGCATGGCCATGATCCTGATCACCCATGACCTGGGTATCGTCCGCCACATGGCCGACCGGGTGGCGGTGATGACCGCCGGCGAGATCGTCGAGCAGGCGCCGGCGAAAGAGATATTCGCCAACCCGCAGCATGCCTACACCAAACATCTGCTATCGGCGGAGCCCAAGGGTCGGCCGGCGCCCGCGCCCGCCGACGCGGCCACGGTGGTAGCGGCGGAAAACCTGCGCGTCTGGTTCCCCATCAAGGCCGGGATTTTACGCCGCACCATCGATCACGTGCGCGCCGTTGACGATATCAGCCTGCAAGTCCGCGAGGGGCACACGGTGGGCGTGGTCGGGGAAAGCGGCTCGGGCAAGACCACCCTGGGTTTGGCCCTGTTGCGCCTGATTTCCAGCCAGGGGTCGATCCGTTTTGACGGGCAAAGCATCGACGGTCTGCGCGGCAAGGTCCTGCGCCCCCTGCGCCGGCATATGCAGGTGGTCTTCCAGGACCCGTTTTCCTCGCTCTCTCCGCGCATGTCCATCGCCCAGATCATCGAAGAGGGGCTGTTGGTGCACGACAAGGGCGGCGGCCAGGGCGAACGCCGCGCCCTGATCATCCGCACCCTGGAAGAGGTCGGCCTGGAACCCAGCGCCATGGACCGCTATCCCCATGAATTCTCCGGCGGCCAGCGCCAGCGCGTGGCCATCGCCAGGGCCCTGGTGCTGCAACCCCGCTTCGTGGTGCTGGACGAGCCCACGTCGGCCCTGGACGTCTCGGTCCAGGCGCAAATCATTGATCTGTTGCGCGATCTGCAACAACGCCACCGCCTGGCCTATTTGTTCATCTCTCACGACCTGAAGGTGGTCCGCGCATTGGCTGACGAGGTCATCGTGCTGCGCAACGGCAAGGTGATGGAACAGGGCCCGGCCGGGCAAATCTTCGATGCCCCGCGAACCGCCTACACCAAGGCCCTGATGGCCGCCGCCTTCGACCTGGAAGCCACAGAGGGCGGCGCGGTATCGCATTAAGGCGCATGCCATCACCGCGATCCGGCGTTCCCGCGAAAGCGGAACACCGGAGTGGGACCGCGACCGTCCAGCATGGCCCGCGCGATCCGGCAGTGAAATACGTGCGTGGGCGGGTCCATCACTGGCGAAAATATACCGCCGTCAAATCCAGGCGAGAGGCGACCACGTTGCATGCCCTCGACCGCCGCTCTATCTTCGGCGAATATGGTTTGCCATAACCGCTTATTGGCGGCCCGAGTGACATCGAATGCGGCATCACGCACGGCGTCGTCAAAATAGAAAATCTCGAGCCGTTCTCTGGTGGCGGGCTGGGCCTGCGGCAACGGCGCATGGATCTTACGGAGGATCACCGCTAATATTCGCGGCGAGGAGGATTTGTATGGAAAGCCGTCTCGCCGCTTTTCCCGGCCACGGATGTTGTCGGTATTTCGCGTCCAATCAGGGCCGATGAGGTAGCGCATTTCCCGCGCCGTGGTACTCAACGCCGCTATAACCATAGGATCCAAGACCTTGGCGCTTACGCTATTCGAACCCTTCCGTGCCGTATTCTACACGCCGTTTTACGCTGCCCATGCGCTCGACGCCTATAGGGCCGAAGACGTCGATGTCCAATTGGTGACGGCAGGGGCCGAGGCCACGGTAAGCGGCCTGATTGACGGCTCCACAGACGTGACCTGGGGCGGCCCGATGCGTATTCAGTATACCTATGACCGGCAACCCGCTTGCGGTGTCGTCAGTTTTTGCGAGATCGTTACCCGCGATCCTTTCTTCATCATTGGGCGCGACCCCCGGCCCGATTATCAGATGTCGGATATGATGAATGTCAGATTTGGGTCGGTTTCCGAGGTAAATACGCCGTGGCTGTGCCTGCAGGAAGATTTACGCCGCGCCGGATTGGAACCGGCCGAGGTCAGTCGGGTCGAAGGCAATACAATGGCGGAAAATGACGCCGCATTGCGAGCGGGGGAGCTGGACGTCATCCAGATTTTTCAGCCCTTCGTAGAACAACTTGTCGCTGATGGCGCAGGCCATATCTGGTACGCCGCCGCGACTAGGGGGCCGGTCAGCTACACTACGCTGAGCACGTTGAAAAGTACGCTGCAAACCAAGCGTGACAAAATGGGGCGGATGACACGAGCGTTGTACCGCACCCAAAAGTGGTTGCACGGGGCGGACGCCCCGACCATCGCCGCCGCAATCGCGGACTTCTTTCCTGACTTGCCGCAGGAAACTCTGGCCGCCTGCATCAAGCGCTATAAGGCGCTCGGCTTATGGGGCGTTAACCCAATTCTGCCCAGGGATGGCTTCGAACGCTTAAAAGCCAGCGGCCTGTCCGGTGGGCTCTTTAAATCTGGCGCATCCTTTGAAAAGTGCGTCGACATCAGCCTAGCACGCGAAGCCATAGAGGCCGACCCGCCATCGATGTGATTATGGCTATTGCTTCGGACTATGCCCCTATATTTTTCACAGGAGAGAACGTAGGGAGTAGAGGCCAGTCCGACTTTTGCCGGACGCGTCAAAAAAACATGTAACATATAAGGGCAGGCGTTCTGCATCCCATGCGCAAGGTCGTCACAGCGAACGCCGACTGGTCAGTGAAGCGATACGACAAAGGGAGGCGTTCATGATCGACCTCTATACGGCGTCCACGCCGAACGGTCAGAAGATCCACATAATGCTGGAAGAGACGGGGCTCGAATACACGGAACATTTTATCTCGCTGGGCAAGGGCGAGCAATTCGATCCGAAATTCTTAAAGATTAGCCCCAACAACAAAATACCCGCCATCGTCGATCACGACGGGCCGGGCAACCAGTCAATCTCGGTGTTCGAGTCCGGTTGCATTTTACTTTATCTCGCGGAGAAGACCGGCATGTATCTATCCAGCGAGCCGCGCGCGCGAACCGAGACGCTCGAATGGCTGTTCTGGCAGATGGGAGGATTTGGGCCGATGCTCGGCCAGGCGCATCACTTTCGCGCCTATGCGCCGGAGAAAATTCAATATGCCTATGACCGGTACAGCAACGAGGCCGCCCGCCTCTACCAGGTGCTCGATACCAGGCTCGACGGGCGTGATTTCGTCGCAACGGACACATTCACCATCGCCGACATGGCGATCTTTCCCTGGTGCAGGCTTCACGGACGCCAAGGGCAAAGCCTCTACGATTTTCCGAACGTCAAACGCTGGTTCGATACCGTTGCCGCCCGGCCGGCTGTCGCCAAGGACATGAGCAAGCTCGAGGACAAGGCTGATCAGACAAAATGGACCGAGGAGAGCTGGTCAAACCTTTTCGGCGCGGAGCAATACCGTCAGCATGAAGCGGAATGATCGCCCACGGCTGGGTGCCGATGAAGACACTACGCTCTCGGCCCAAAAAAAATGCCCATCGTAAAGCCGTGACACCGATTGTTCAGAGGCATGGCGGCCGCATCGTCGGTAAGGCCGTTGACATTAAGCAGGTCGGCGAAGAATTGGGGGTCCGTTATATTTTTCAACAATCCCCAAACAACTTGCTAGCCTGATGACTAATTTGGAAATCTAAGTGTCCGTCCCGAAAGAGGTTGATTCGTTTGAATCATTTATGATTCTGTAGTGCCATCGATTCGTTTTTGGGAGATGGCCGATGTGGTGTCAACGCCAGAGTAAATTGGGGCCACGGCGCCGGAGTAAGAAGGGACCACTTGTTGATGCCGGATACGGTGTTGCCGGTTGTCCCGGCAATCCATAGGAGGGACCCGCGCGGCTTCGTGTGGCGCTTTAGCGTTACGCGGAGCGAAGCAGCGTGGGAGGTCCCTGTGGGCCCGCCGGGGCAACCACGGTCTCGGCGTTCAGGACGGCTCGGTTTTTGGGGAGTTCCGCCGTTTTTGGCTCTGTTTGAGGCGATAGCTCTCGC
>JAKZRK010000176.1:0-9456 GCA_047518225.1 Alphaproteobacteria bacterium
GGTTCTACCCGTTCAACGCCTTCCGCTCATTGCTCGGCATCGCGGGCGACACCTCTGCTCCAACCTATGCCGAGCTTTACTCGGGAGAGTGGCGGCACCCTACATGTAGCGGTCATGGGCGTTAACCGGATAGGCAAGCCAAAAACGTCTGCGCTGAAAAATGCCGACCAGGCCGTGGCCGCGGCCCGGCGCCCCTGCGCCGCCCCCGTGGAGCGGTGCGCCAAGGGCGCGGGGCGTGAACAACAAAACCTGATCCTAAATCGATGGCATCGAATGTGGATCAGACGTTGAAGCGAAACAGCATCACGTCGCCGTCCTTGACCCGGTAATCGCGGCCCTCGGAACGCATGCACCCGGCGTCGCGGGCGCCTTGTTCGCCGTTGCACGAGAGAAAATCTTCGTAGGTGATGGTTTCGGCCCGGATGAAACCGCGCTCGAAATCGCCATGGATCACGCCCGCCGCGCCAGGCGCCAGAGTGCCGTCGGTGACGGTCCAGGCGCGGACTGCTTCCGGCCCGGCTGTGAAATAGGTCAGCAGACCCAGCAGGCCGTAACCGGCCCGAATGACCCGGTCCAGGCCGGCTTCGGCCAGGCCAAGGTCCGCCAAAAAGGCGTTTTTTTCTTCGCCATCATCCAGTTGCGCTATTTCCGCCTCGATACTGGCGGAAATCACCACCACGCCGGCGTTTTGTCTGGCGGCCAATGCCTCGACCTGCCGGCTGTATTCGTTGCCGGTAGCGGCGGAAGCTTCGTCCACGTTGCAAACGTAGAGCACCGGTTTGCCGGTCAAGAGTTGCAGTTGCTGAAAGGCCGTTGCCTCCTCCGCCGCAAACTCCACCTCCCGGGCCGGCCGGCCCTCTTGCAGGGCCACGACAATACGGCCCATGAGATCCAATTGTGCCGTGGCCTCCTTGTCGCCGCCGCGCTGGCGTTTGATGGCCCCTTGGCTGCGCCGCTCCAGGCTTTCCAGATCGGACAGCATCAATTCCGTATCCACCGTTTCAGCATCGCCGATGGGATCGATGCGGCCCTCCACATGGGTGACGTCGTCATCCTGGAAACAGCGCAGCACGTGCAGGATTGCATCCACCTCGCGGATATTGCCCAGGAACTGATTGCCCAGGCCTTCCCCCTTGGAGGCACCGCGCACCAGCCCGGCGATATCGACAAAGGCCAGCAGGGTGGACACGATTTTCTTTGGTTTGGCGATTTCGGCGAGGCGTTGCAGGCGACCATCGGGCACGGGCACCTGGCCCACGTTGGGTTCGATGGTGCAAAAGGGATAATTTGCCGCCGCCGCGGCCGCCGTCTTGGTCAAGGCATTGAACAGGGTTGATTTACCCACATTGGGCAGCCCGACGATGCCGCATTTAAAACCCATTCGCTGCTCCGCTTGCGCCCTCTCGGGCGGAAGTTGTTTGGGGAACGGCGGGGCATAACGCCACCGTCCCGGTTTGTCCAGCCCCAATCGCCAAGTAAGGCCGGCAATCAATCGCCACGGATTATCGGTATAATTCCCTATGCTTGCACTTTACGCCGTAACCCTGGGCCTGGGCGCGTTGTTGTTGTTCTGGGTACAGCCCATGTTCTCCAAAATGGTGCTGCCCCTGTTGGGCGGCTCGCCGGCGGTGTGGAACATCGCCATGGTATTTTTCCAGGCTGCCCTGCTGGCCGGATATCTGTACGCACATCTGGGGCATCGATAGTTGCGGCCCAAACGGCAGGCGGTGGTGCATCTGATGCTATTGGCGGTGGCCTTTGCCGTCCTTCCCATCGCCGTCGCGGCCGGTCAGCAACCACCCAGGAGCGGCCAGCCGGCGCTCTGGTTGCTGGCATTGCTGACCCTGTCCGTGGGCCTGCCCTTTTTCGCCCTGGCGGCGACGGCGCCCATGTTGCAAAGCTGGTTTGCCCATACGGGACACCGGGACGCGGTCAATCCATACATCCTGTATGCGGTCAGCAATTTCGGTTCGATCCTGGCCCTTGTGGCCTATCCCGTATTGCTGGAACCGCTGCTGACCCTGAGACAGCAAAACCTGGCCTGGGCCCTTGGCTTCAGCTTGCTGGCATTATTGGTGGGCGCCTGTGCCTGGCGGCTATTGGGCCCCTATCGGGCGCAGGGCGCCGATCACCGCGCGGCGGCCGAGATGGGCCTATCGGCCCAAATTGATTGGCGGCGGCGGCTGCATTGGCTCCTGTTGGCCTTTGTCCCGTCCAGCCTGTTGTTGGGTGTCAGCCAGCATATCAGTACCGATGTCGCCTCGGCGCCGTTGCTGTGGGTGCTGCCGTTGATCCTTTACCTCGGCACGTTTGTCATCGTCTTTGCCCGCCGGCCGGCGATCTCCCATCCTCTGGCGCTGTTCGTGCAGGTGCCCCTGCTGCTGATCCTCGCCCTCTTATTCTATTGGCGGATCCATGCCTTGAGCCTGGTCTTGCCGCTGCATCTGGCGGTGTTCTTTTTTACCGCCCTGGTTTGCCATGGTGAATTGGCGAAGCGGCGCCCGGCGCCCAGCCGATTGACTGAATTTTATCTGTGGATGTCCTTGGGCGGCGTCATGGGGGGTGCTTTCACGGCCTTGCTGGCGCCCGTTATTTTCAACACCGTGATGGAATATCCCCTGGCTCTGGTCGCGGCCTGTTTGTTGCGCCGGCGTCTTGATCAGGGCGCCATGACGGTGTTAAAGGCGCTGCCCCTGGCCGCCTTGTTGGCGCTGTTGTTGCTGCCCCGGCTGGCCGGCTTCAACCCGGGCGACGTCCCGCCGGTCTGGCTGTTGCCCTATTTGATCCCGGTAGCCTTGCTGGCCTACGGCTGCCGAGGACGGCCGCTGTTGTTCGGGGCGGCGATTGGGGCAATCCTGCTGACGGGGGCCTACGACGAACGTTGCGACGTGATTGCCATCGGCCGAAGCTTTTTTGGCGTCAACCGTGTCATCGCCCAAGGCAGCGGCGACGACAGGGTGTTGATATTCAAGCACGGTACCACCCGGCACGGTCTGCAATATACCGATCCGGCGCGGCGGCGGATACCATTGGCCTACTATCACCCCAAGGGACCCCTGGGTCAGGTTTTCGGCGCCATGGGCCACCGTTTGCATGCAGTGGGGGCCGTCGGACTGGGTATCGGCGCGGTGGCCTGTTATCGGCTGCCGGGACAGCGTTGGACATTTTATGAAATCGACCCTCTTGTGGTCTCCTTCGCCCGCGATCGTGATTATTTCCATTATTTATCCGATTGTGCACCCGGTGCCCGCATGGTGATCGGCGACGGCCGCCTGTCCCTGGCGCGCGAGATAGGCCCGGCCTTTGATCTGTTGATCCTGGATGCCTTTTCCTCGGCCGCCATTCCATTGCACCTGGTCACCCGCCAAGCCCTGGCGGTCTATCTTGCCCGTCTGGCACCCGAGGGGCTGTTGCTGTTTCATATTTCCAACCGCCACCTCGACCTGCGGCCGGTCCTGGCGGATCTGGCCGGCGATTCGGGGATTGAAGCGTATGTCCGGCACGATGCCGGCGATCTTGATGAACACCGCTTTGGCTCGGTCTGGGTCGCGATGGCGCGGACCCGGGCGGACCTGGCCCCGGTCCTGACCGGCGGCGGATGGCGCCGGCTTGCCGCCCATCCGGGCCGGAGGGTATGGACCGATGACTACGGCAATCTGGTCAGCATCATGCGCTGGTGGCGCGACCTTCAGGGCGGTCAGTCAGACGATTGATTTTCGTCACTGTCGGATGCCGCGGGCTGGGCGCGCGGTTTATGCTCCGGCGGCTTCAGGATCAAAGCTACATTGGAGGCAAAAGCCGCATCATCGCCGCTGGTCAACAAGGGGGCGGCCTGGGCCACCGCATCCAGCAGCGGATCAAGCCAGCCATCGTCCGCCTTGGCAAAGTCGTGCAGCACGTGCCGCAGGACCTTATCCTTATGGCCCGGATGGCCGACGCCCAAGCGCACGCGGCGGAAATCCTTGCCGATATGCGCGGCCAGGCTTTTCAAGCCGTTGTGCCCGGCCAGCCCGCCACCTTTTTTGACGCGCAGCTTGCCCGGCGCAAGGTCCAGCTCGTCATGAAAAACAACGATATGGTCCGTATCGATTTTGAAAAAGCGGGCCGCTTCCCCGACGCTGCGGCCCGATTCATTCATAAAAGTCTGGGGCTTCAGTACCATGACTTTTCGCCCCGCCAACTTGCCTTCGCCGGTCAGACCCTGAAAGCGCCTTCGCAGAGGGGCAAAGCCATGGCGGCGGGCGATTTCATCCACCGCCATGAAACCGATGTTGTGCCGATTGTCGGCGTGCTTGTTTCCGGGATTGCCCAACCCCACCAACAACAGCATGGTGTTCGCTCCTCGGGCACATTTAATCAAAAATGCGCTCAGACCCTTTAAAACAGAGCAATCGAAATTCGCGCTAAGTCTCGCGCGCCAAAGCCGGCAACCTAGTCGTCCTCGCTTGCCTCGGCTGCTTCGTCTTCCGTAGCTTCTTCGCCCTCGACGCCCTCGACGCCTTCTTCGCCCTCTGCGTCTTCGTCGACTTCTTCTTCCTCGACGGCGTGAATGGTTGGCGCGGCCAGGGTGACGATGGTAAAATCACGGTCGGAAATGGTTGGCACGACACCCGCCGGCAATGGCACGGCGCTGATATGTATGGAATCACCAATCACCGAGCCGGTCAAATCGACTTCGATCGCGGCGGGAATTGCACTCGCCAAACAACGTACTTCGATCTGATGGCGGACGACATTCAGTACGGCGCCCTGGCGCAGACCTTCCGATTCATCTTCGTTCAAAAAGACCACGGGCACATTAATGGTGATTTCGGTGTTATCCGATAGCCGCAGGAAATCCACATGCAAGGGGATGTCCGTGACCACATCCAATTGCACGTCGCGGGGCAGGACCTGTTGCTTCTTGTCGCCGGCGTGCAGCTCGAACAGGGTGTTAAAAAGCCCGGGCTTTTGAAGCAGTTTATCCATTTGCTTGCGGTTGACCGTAATCGGCTGGGGCGGCAATTTGGCACCGTAGACCACGCCGGGCACCAGGCCCTCGCGCCTTGCCGCCCGGGCGGCCCCCTTGCCGACCCGGTCGCGTAATTCGACTGTAATGATGTCTTCAGACATTTTCGTTCGCTCCGATAAAATGCGGCATCCGCCTAACGGCTTCGACGATTGGGAAACGGTTCGCGGCCTCCAGGGGTGCCGCCGTCAATCCGTCAATATCCCGGCGCCAAGCCTGCGCGTACCGTAGGACGCCGCCCATATACGCGGATTATCAGGAAAATTCAAACTCTTTGGCCGGGTAATCCCAGTCAAACCGGAAATGCGCTATTCGAACAGCGACGAGACCGAGGTTTCCTCGCTGATGCGCCGGATTGCTTCACCCAACAGGGATGCGATGGGTATGGTGCGAATGTTGCGGGCATGGCGCATGGCGTCGGTCACGGCAATGGAATCGGTTACGGAAAGATGTTCCAACGACGACGAAGTAACCCGCGCCACCGCGCCGCCCGAGAGGACACCATGGGTGACATAGGCGATAACCCGTTCCGCGCCGGCATTCTTTAACGCTTCGGCCGCGTTGCACAATGTGCCGGCGGAATCGACGATATCATCAACCAGTACGCAATTGCGCCCCTTTACATCGCCAATAATATTCATCACTTCGGACATACCGGCCTTCTCACGCCGCTTGTCAATGATCGCCAGATCGGCATTCAGCCGTTTGGCCAGCGCCCTGGTGCGGACCACGCCGCCCACATCAGGCGATACCATGACCAGATTCTCATCGCCGTACAGCTCAGCTATTTCGCGGGTGAAAACCGGGCCGGAAAATAGGTTATCCGTGGGAATATCGAAAAAGCCCTGGATCTGACCAGCATGCAAATCCATGGTCAGAACCCGGTCGGCCCCGGCGGTGGCGATCAGGTTAGCCACCAATTTGGCGGAAATCGGCGTGCGGGGCCCCGGCTTGCGGTCCTGCCGGGCATAGCCGAAATAGGGCAGCACGGCGGTAATGCGGCGGGCCGAAGCCCGGCGCAAGGCATCGATGCAGACCAGCAGTTCCATCAGGTTGTCATTCGCCGGCGACGAGGTGGATTGGATGATAAATACATCCTCCCCGCGGACGTTTTCGTGAATTTCGACAAACACTTCCATATCCGAAAACCGCCGCACATCCGCGCTGGTCAGTGGCGTTTCCAGATAGGCGGCGATGGCCTCCGACAAGGGCCGGTTACTATTTCCCGAAAGCAACTTCATGGCGCCTGTCGACCTCCCCCGAAAGAACTCTTCACAACGATACTTGGCGCGACAAGGCCCAGCATGATGGGGCTGCGCCTTTGTTCCAGAATGGAGTCATATTAAATCGTTTCGCCGCCCGTAAACGGTCGGATTAACATCCGGCCCGGCCATGCCCTCAACGATGTTTGAATTGTGCGGTTCGCTTCTCCAGAAAGGCGGCCATGCCTTCCATCTTATCTTCGGTCGAAAAGGCGGAATGGAACATCCGCCGTTCGAATCGGACACCTTCGGCCAAGGTCGTTTCATAGGCCCGATTGACGCATTCCTTGGCGATCATCACAATGGGTTGGGATAGTTTGCAGATTTTTTCGGCCACCGCCATGGCCTCATCCAGCAAATCATCCAGCGCCACCACGCGGCTGACAAGGCCGGCGCGCTCCGCTTCTTCCGCCGTCATCATGCGGCCGGTCAAAACCATCTCCATTGCCTTTGATTTGCCCAGGAACCGGGTCAGGCGCTGCGTTCCGCCGGCACCAGGAATAATGCCCAGGTTTATTTCCGGTTGACCAAATTTGGCGTTATCGGCGGCGATGATGAAGTCGCACATCATCGCCAATTCACAGCCGCCACCCAGGGCGAAGCCCGCGACGGCGGCGATAATCGGTTTACGGCTCTGGCTGACCCGCTCCCAACCGGCGGTGATGAAATCCTCTCGGTATACGTCCATGTAGGTTTTCGGCGCCATTTCCGAAATATCCGCCCCGGCGGCGAATGCTTTGGTGCTGCCAGTCAAAATGATGCAGCCGATCTCGCCGTCGCTTTCAAAATTGTCCAGGGCGTGACCCAGATCGTCGATCAACGCCGAATTCAGCGCGTTGAGGGCTTCCGGCCGGTCCAGGGTGATGATGCCGACGCCACCCTTGGTCGCCACCAGGATATTTTCGTATGCCATGACCCTAATCTCCTCGCCAATTATCCATATCTTGGGGGCTGCTTGCCGGCACCCTCCCCCGATCCATTCTCAGGTCTGCCGTCCTACTCGCTTCCGGGCGCAATGGCAAAGCGAACCGTCAAGGTGGTGCCATTATTTTCCACGGTGATGCGCAATCCTTCACCGTCTCTGACAAAATAACCGGTTGCCAGGCGGCGCCAGCCCAACTGCGGCAGGGTCTCGTCATAAAACCGCCAAAGCGCCGCCGGATTGCTTTCGCCTCTCGCCATGGCCCGGACAAGCCGGCCGGCCGGCTTGTCGAAAATCAACGTCGCTTCCGGAATCTCCCGCAGACCCGGCATCAGGGGCAGATCCTCTACCCCAGGCAGGAAGCCGCCGTCGGCATGGCCCTTAGGTGGCATCAAAGACAATAACCAGGGCGCCATTAGCGCGGCGAAAATGAACCTTTTGCCTATCATGGCGGTAATTTAGCACAATGGCACACGGGCGGAAAATAGAGCGTGATTGCCCCAAGTTCCACGGTGCGCCTATTGGCATGATGCCCGGCAATTAAGGCATCATATGCTTTTGCTGAATTTGCAAACCCCGTAACCGGGAAAAATCGCAAAGGCTGGCGCCTGCGATCTGTTTTTGAATGAGGCATAATCCGCGACCAATTCAGAATTCAAGATCTGGCACCTGCTGTGCTCGGAGGCATTGTATGCCAGCGCCGCAACGGCCCGGCCATGTCATCAACACCGAGAAGCCACTTGCCGAAGCGGGCTGCACGTAAATGTCGCCGATGTCTATTCGATACTCACCCGAGTATGACTAATTTTGTATATTATCATATTCTGCAAGGGTATGAGTATGCGTGTATCCTTGCAGGTGTCGGCCGGTTGGAACGCTTGAGCCGAGACGATTGTTCTTGGCCATTTCTCCACGTCGAGTTTCGGACCACCAATAGTCAGTGTTTTTGCGTAAATCAGACGGAGTTTTAAAAAGGCCGAAGCTTAATGCGTCAGCACCTTTTATCGCTCCGAACTATTGCGAAATCGGTTACCGGGAGGAATTTGGAACAATGGAACCAGAAAATTCGAACGTTCTGATTGTTACCGTTCACGGAATTCGAACCTACGCAGACTGGCAGGAGCGATTTGCTAACATTATGGAGGATCGCCCCGGTATAGAGGGCATAATTAGTTTTCGGTATAAATTTTTTAGTACGCTTTCCTATCTAATTCCGCCACTCCGGGTAATAGCGGTTTGGCGTTTTCGTCGATTTTTGCGTGATCTGGCTAAGAAGCGCGACGGTCGACAGATACATATTATCGCCCATTCATTTGGTGCCTACCTTGTGACACGCGCACTCCTACGACTTAAGCAACATGAGCGGCCGAAGGTCGGCACGCTCTTGCTATGTGGGTCCGTTCTGAAGCAGCTATTCCCTTGGGAAAAATTGGTTGGATCGAACGGCTGTGTTCGACGTGTCGTCAATGACTGTGGCGAGAAGGATATCTGGCCAATCGTTGCGCAACTAATCGCTTTCGGGATGGGTTCTTCGGGTCGCCGTGGATTTGCCGGTCCCGTTGGGAAAAGTGTCGGGGTGGTCAACCGATATTACAACGATATCGCCCATAGCGATTTTTTTAGGGACCGGTTTATGGCTGAGCATTGGATGCCTATCCTGGTCGATGCGGAGGAACCACTGGGTGATCATTCCGTTCCTCAGCCGGCAGGAAAGTGGGCAGAAATTGAATATTATGCCGATCCGGTAAAGTTGGCGGTACTACTGATTCCGATCGCGGCCGTTTGGTACCTGGTCGTAGAGGTTCAGGAAAGACAGCGTCTGATTGCCGAAACCAACCTTCGAGTGAAAGCGCCTCACGACATGACAAAATCCGAACGCGACATTGTGCGGGCGGCCTGTGCGGCTGTTCTCGGTGAGGAGGAGCGGCCGTTGATGGCATTTGGCCCGAAGTTGACGCCGGCGCGGGACAATGTGACCTACATGAGCCCTGGTGAACTAGATAGCTTGTGTTCAACCAAAATTTTAGAACCAGACGGCAATGGCCAAATTATCGGGAAAATGACAGAAGAAAAACATATGCAATATACCAATAAGGACATTGCCTGGGGCTTCGCCGATGGCGGCGTGTCAACGGCGGAGCAAAATTAGTCCACCCGGGCGGAGCAAAACTAGTCCACTTGACGTTATGCGGTACGCGGTGTTGGGGGGTTGTCCCGGTAGTCCATAGGAGGGACCCGCGCTGCTTCGTGTAGCGCTTGCGTTA
>JAKZRK010000177.1:0-3854 GCA_047518225.1 Alphaproteobacteria bacterium
GACACGAGCTTCGAGGCAATGATTTATGTATGCTCCGGGATCATAAATTCTCGATGAATCTCAACAGGCCCTAGAGCGGAACCGCTTTAGGCAGCACAGGCTAAGTTTAGGGGGCGGTCCTGTTCGCAAGGCCGCCCCCCGCCAAATTGCTGCCAGGCTGCCTACATCTTTTCGCCTTTCATCATGAAGCCCATGTGCTGGCGGGCCTGCGCGAGGCCCCCTTCGTCTTTTTTCCAGCTAACCTTGCCATCGTCATTGGCGTCGTAACCGGCCAGCAATTCTTCAGCAAGGTATGCCATCTCCCGGACAAAAGCCGAGACGGCAATTTCGCTTTCCTCCTTGGCGATCAATTTCGCCAGGGCGACAATCTTCTTCGCCCGGTCCACCGCGTTGTTGGCCGAAGTCGCGACATGGGTGGCGTGGAGCTTTACATTAGCGGAGGCATCCGGCGAGTCCGCGGCAAACTGAATATGTTTCGCCGCGCCGCCCGCCGCCTTGATAACGCCGTACCCCATACCCGGGCCCTTGGCCATTGCCGAGGGATCCACCGCGTGCAGGACATGGGTCGTATGGGTTTTCATCCACTTGATGTTGTCAGGCTTGCTGACCGCGAAATTAGCGTGCTGCAGCGCGATTTTCGCCTCCGCCTCGGCGGTCACCAACAGGCCCTTGCCGCCCGGCGTGTCCTTCCAGCCGGTCATGACGTGGCCGATATGGGCCCGTGCCTGTTTGCCGGCCATCATCTTTTTATCGGCCATCATCTTGTCGCCGCCCGTGGCACAGCCGCCAACGACGGCCAAAGCCACAATGCTGCCAATGAAAATCTTGAAACTTTGTTTCATTTACCCTCTCCCCCAAGATCTCTCCCTGAATTTCATTTGCCGGTCCATGCGAGATCGGTGTCATTTGGCCGGCAACCAACTGACGAACTTTATGACAGAATTTCCCCGGAGGCCATGGCCGGATGTCGTGGCCGCTATCAATTGTCGGTGAGGGCGTGCGGGTCGGTCCTGTTCCCAGGGCGGCGATCCGGCTTATGCTGATATGGGAACGCCCTCGAGCGTGATGCGGTGGAGGAGCCGGCGCGCGCCATGATAGTCGTTAATGGCCTGATGCCAGGTGCGGCGGTTGTCCCAAAAGGCGATCGAACCATTGGCCCAGCGGAACCGGCAGGTGAACTCGGGCCGTTTCGCATGTTCATAGAGGTAGTCGAGCAATGGTTTGCTTTCCGCTGCCGTCCACCCTTCGATGCGCAGGGTGAAGCCCGGGTTGACGTACAAAACCTCGCGCCCACTTTCCGGATGGCGAATGACCACGGGATGAACGGCGTCCTGGGTGGCGGCATCCGAGTTGCCGATGCGCGATGATAGATCGTCGGGCCGGGCGGCCGCCTTGCCGAACACATGCCGGCTGGAATGCACGGCACGCAGGGATTTCAGGGTCGTCTTCAAGCCCTCCGACAGCCGGTCAAAGGCCAGTGCCAGGTCGGCGAACTGCGTATCACCGCCCTGGGCGGGTACCTCCCGCGCCAGCAGGATGGAGCCGAACGCGGGTGCGAGATCATAGCTGTGGTCCGTATGCCAGCCGGCGCCGATGTTGGATGTCTGCTCCGGCTCCTTGCGGACTTCGGCGATCTGCGGATAACCGTCGGCATGGGCGAAAAAGCGGTTGATGTTGATCGGCGCGAAACGCTCGGCCATGGCGATATGCTGCTCGGGCGTCAGCGCCTGATCCCGAAAGAAGATCACCCCATGCTCGGCAATCGCGGAACGCAGCGCTTGCCAGATCGCCGGATCGGTTTCCCTGGCCAGATCAACGCCATGGATTTCGGCGCCAAGCGCGCCCGATACGGGGCGGACATCCAAAGTCTCTGTCTGCGGTTGGGCGGCGGCAGGTGTCATGGTCGGCTCCCTATGAAAATTTAAAGCATCAGCTTTTTTAAATCAGTTGCTTTAACAAGTCAAGCATGTTTTTGTCTATCCATGACGAGCAAGCGCAAAAAGACGGAACCGGGCCATTCGGAAACGCGGCAGCGGTTGATCGAGACCGCGGAGCGGCTATTCGCCGAGCGCGGGCTGGACGCCGTTTCCATGCGGCTGATCAACCGTGAAGCGGGACAACTGAACAACTCGTCAATCCATTATTATTTCGGCAGCCGCGAATCTGTGATCGAGGCGGTGGTCGAGCGGCGCATGTCGGTAATCAACCTCCGCCGCCTGGCATTGCTGGGAAACTTACGGGCGGAGGGTAACGAAGATAGTCTGCGCGGCATCGTTGCCAGCTACGTCCGCCCCCTGGCGGCCCAATCCGAGGGTGGCGGCAACGGTGGGGGCGGGGGCAATTACGTCAGGTTCCTGGCGCAGGCCTATGCCAGCGGCGAAATCGACATCGCCCGTCTGGCCCGCGGCCGCTGGGATGAAAGCCTGCAACAGGTCGCGGAAATGGCGCGGGGGTTGCTGCCGGGATTGCCGGAGCCGATTTTCCGTGAACGCATGGGCATCGTCTTCAGGGCCGTCGTCTATGCCCTGGCCGACCGTGAGCGCGATAGCCTCGGCCAGCGCGCGCGCCCGAACCGCCTGCCCATGGATGTCTTCGTGGAAGAATTGATCCAAATGCAAACGGCGGCCCTGGTGGCCCCGTATCAGGCCTAGCCCGTTTGTTGGTTGGTGGCACGCCCATCGCCATGGGCCAGAAACGGGGCCCCGCCCTTGGCCCGGGTGCGCTCAGACTTCAGGTTCCCCTCCCATCCCGGCACGGCGACCGGTCTTCCAAATTTCGCTTGGCGCCGAAAGCTTCACCGGCTATCGAGTTGCTGTCAACTCGCCCGCCGCCGGGCAAGTGAAGGAATAACGGAGACCTGAGCGAGAGCTTATGTATCTAAATGTCAAAATGGTAGACCCATAGCCGTACGACTCCGGCACACTTTGCAAATCAAGGGGTAGACCACCTCGTCCACGCTGAATTAGGTATGACGTCTCAATAATTCCGCGAACTGCGCTGTTCCCCAATCTAATCTGTTCGGCTATCATCCCATACGAAATGAAAACTTCTGAAAAGTAATATTGTTCAAGAGGTTTTCACGAAGCCCTAGTGACCGAGAAAATGGTAAATCGCGATGTCGAAAAAAGAGAAATTTTTTACCCCCGATTTGATCGTTCGAGGCGGCTCTATTAGACAATCTGACATCCGTGACGCCATGACCAAGAGAGATTCATACACGTACGCTTTGTATGATGGAAACAAGAAGGTTTATATCGGTCACTCTAGCAATGTAGGGAGACGAGTAGAACAGCATCGCAGTAGCGGTTTGAATTTCACCAGAACGGAAGTTACTTCTGGTGCGATGACAAGCGGAGGCGCCACACGAAGGGAAAACGAGCAGATTCGCAATTATATTCGCGGCCACGATGGCGAAGTCCCTCGTTACAACTCCAGCGCCAAGGATAACAATTAAATTGATCTGCTTGACCAACGAGATTTATCAAATACGCTGCTAGGAAATTCGTGACCGCTGCAATCTCCAATTGATGTTGACTGGCGCGGCCTGGAAGAGTGGGGAGCATGGATCGTATGGCGACAAGGACCCAAGCGCCCGGCCCCAAGAAATCGGTCTTTGTCAATTGTCCCTTCGACGATGAATATCGTCCGCTCTTTCGTGCAATCATATTTACTATTCTTGCATGTGGATATCGACCACGGGGAATGTCCCAGTCAGTGTTGAAACTCGCCTGAGCGGCGCTGCTTGATGGGAGGTTATGCTGCGTCCTTCAACTGGTCAAGTTTGGCTTTTTCGCGGTGATCGATGAGAGCTTGCTTGAGAATGGGCAGTTGCTTGTATGCTTTGATGCGGCGAA
>JAKZRK010000178.1:0-31242 GCA_047518225.1 Alphaproteobacteria bacterium
GCACTGGCCAGCGCGGTCGCGGATGTGGTAGTCGTCTTCATGGTGTTGCTTCCTTTCTTGGTTTAAGCACCCCGAGCCTACGGCTCAGGGGAAGCAACGCCACCCTAATTCAAAGTTTCAACAAATACCGGGACATCCCCCCCGCTTGGCTTCACTGGTCAGGACGGCGTCGTCAATCTGGCCTTTCCAGGCGAAAACACAAACACGATGGTATCGAAAGTTCGCGCCTATTACCGCAGGGTGCGCCCAGGATTGGTTATGCTGCAGGCCGGACCGCACCAGTTTGTCACGAAACGGGACCATGAAATCGGGCGCGACTATGACGATGGCCGGTTAGAAATTGGCGAAATCCGAGTGCTGTCGGACTGGCATCGCCCTCGAATTTTGAATTATTGGCGGGTCGTCATTGACGGCCGTAACTTCGCCGGCAGTCGAATTCTGCAACCTGACGGATCTCAAACCGTCACGAAAGCCTTTGCGGAGCTGTCGGAGGCAGCGCGCCATCAAAACGCAAAAGAAACGGTTCTAAGCCAAATTCCACCGGAGGATCTGACGGAAGCGACGGGCTTCAAAAGTTTGCAGGACATTATTCCTGAACTCATTGCCCGTGGCGCCCAAGTTTGTCTGGTGAGCTTCCCCGTCGCTGAATCCTACCAAATACTGGCTATGAAATACCCCAGTTTCGCCAAGGCGCGCGCGCGGATCACGGCCTTGGCGGCGCGCCACGGGATCCGCCATGTGGATCTCTGGAATGCCATTTCCGGCAACGCGGCCTTCAGCAATTCCGATCATATGAACCACGACGGGGCCCGGCGGCTGGCCCGTCTTGTAAAACAGGAATGTGAAAAACCAGTTCTGGCCGCCACCGCAAAAGAGTAATATGAGCAATGGTGCTTCCATTTTATGGCGGTGGAGACAAGTCCCTTGAGTAGAGACGCGGACTACCTTGATAGCCGGATCATCCGTTTGGCCAGGATGGCATCGTTTTCGCCGAGATGGGCCCTGCGATTGGTCAAGTTTCGGCGTGTTGCCCGCCACTTGACGGCATATTTGCGCCGCCGCTCCGCCGCGCGGGATATCCTGGCAAGATCTCAATGGGCGCAATACATTCCCCGCGATCGCGGTTATCGGCTACTTTCGCACGACAGCTTGAGCGGCTCCGAAGACGTGGTGAAAATCTGCCGGGACCTGTTTGAAGGCAAAGGCGGCATGCAATCTTTTCAGATGGGCAAAAAGCCTTTTTTCACCAATATTCTGGAATTCTCCGATCTGGAAGCACGGCCCGAAATACTGGATTTCGTTCTTTCCGACGCTGTTATCGAAAGCGTAACAGGTTATTTGGGAACTGTGCCGCGGCTGAATAGCCTTGGTCTTTTTGTATCCGATGCCAATGAAGGCCTGGAATCCAGCCAGCTTTTTCATCTGGATGGCGAAGATTTTCGCATGATGAAATGTTTTTACAATCTGGATGCGGTGACGCCGGAAAATGGCCCCTTTACCTTTTTGCCCAAGGCGGCGACCAAGCGGGTCCGCATGGCCCTGAATACCGATCCCAGGGACGGCCGTGCCGAAGACGGCGATGTCTTCCAATTTTGCGATCCAAGCGACGCTATCAGCCTAACCGGTCCCGCGGGCCAGGGAGCCTTTGTCGATACGGCAAACTGTCTGCATTTCGGCAGCCGCGCGCGGGCGGGGTACCGAATAGTTCTGATGTTTTGTTACAGCCCTTATCCGAATGTGAAGATCGACAAGGGGAAGTTTGATTTGCCGGGAAAGCCGGTTCGGAAAAATCCCCGTTCAACGATATGCCGATGATCCATTGCTGCGGATGATTTTGGGTCTGGATGCCTAATACCAACCTGCGCTGCCGCACAGTTTAACATTTAAACCACACCAGAGCGGCTCCGTTCTAAGCCTTCGCCACCACCAGGCCGAGGTTCATATTAATCTTTACCGGCATGTCATTCGCCACCAACACCGGGTTTAAGCCATAACCGGGCAATTCGTCGATGTGGGCGGCAAAATAGCCCTGGCCCACAATATAATTGCGCTGCATACCGGTTTCATTCCAATCGCGAAAGGCCTCCAACATGCCCACATGCCCCCTGGATACACGCTGTAATTGCGCCATTACCGCCGGCCTGATGGCCTCCATCTGTTCCAATGCGATGACTGAGTAGACCAGATCAAAACTGTTGTCGTCGAAAGGCAGATCGGCGGCGCTGGCTTGCTGAACCTTGATACGCCGATGGGCCGTCATATCCAGCAAGGGTTCCGGTGAAAAGTCCGTCAGCACCCGCGGCAAGTCATCCTGGTCCGAAACATCCCTGATGGCGGCTATGCCGTGGGCCGTCAGGTCGATGCCGTGGAAAGAAGTTTCCGGGAAGCGGGCAGCCAGCGATAAAAGGTTGACGCCGATGCCACAACCAATTTCCAGGACTGACTCGGGCTGGAATGCCTCTATCATCCGCATGAGGTGCAATAAATAGACCCGCTTCAAGCCGGCCGCGCCCACCAACATGCGCCTTTCGCCCCAGATACAGGGGACATCGCGGTCGCCGGGATGCAACAGCCGGACCAGGTTTTTGTCGTGCCAGTTTTTTTCATAGATGCGCCGCACCACTTCCGGCGTGCGCCTGGCGCCGGGTAGCCAGCCCAGATATTGCCGGCGCAAACGCATTTTCAGTAACTTCCTCCGCCGGTTTACGATCAACGCATTCCAGGCAGCATCGTCCCCGACCTGGAATTCTTTACCTACGTACGGCGCAAAGGCCCGGTCTATATCGCCCGGGGGCAGTTCAAAACGCGTATCCGAAATATCGTGAGATGCGGTCATTGTCGTCCGAGTGCCCTATATCAGCTTGGCCAAAAGTACCACAGAGGTGGCTCTCATACCTCTGTCGCGGAAATACTTGTTGCATAACGCGATTACAAACTTCCTAACAAAGGTCCGCCAGCCTTTCCACAAAACGTGACGTTCGCCAGTTCGACAAAACCGGAAGCGCCGGAGTCAGCGACGGGGTCAGGTCTTGAATTGTGAATTCTAGCTGTGATGCTCACTCTCCAAAACGCTGAGTAGTTCAAAGTTCAAGACCTGACCCAGATAGTTAGTCATATTGCTACATCGGCAACGGCTTCTTGCCCTTCTGGCGCTCTTCCCTGGCCCAGGAAATGCCGCTCTCATAGGACAGGGACAAGGTCTGCGGGCCCCCTCAACCGCCAACCTGCCATCAACAACCTTGTCGGCAAATTTGGCAAAATCGGCAAGATTCTACAGACGGTGTGATGGCCGTCAATTTCAATTTCTCAAAACATGGTTAGTTAATATTTGAACGCTTGGAGGAGTGTCATGCCAACTTACAATTCGATACCCTGGCTTCCGACCCTTTATGTCTTCTTTGCAGGAATGATGATCTGGGGCGGCATCCTGGCGGGTCTCTATTCCGCTGGCTGAGGCGTAGGTGTATTCGTCATAAACACGGCTTCCGATGGTGGCGACCGACCATAGCCGTTGTCATGATGACAATACCTTCTGGGTGCATTGGAGAACCGGCCGCCGCCGCAAAGGTGAGGTCATAATGGCCACGGCCGGGCAGCAGGATCGCGGCGGCTAATTCCGGGGATGCTTGGCCATCCATTCGCGGGCCAGCTTCTGGGCCTCGGCGATCTGGCTAGGGGTCATTTGCTTGGTCACGGAAGCCCGGTCATCCATGGCCCTTTCATGGCCGGCCGCGCCCGCGATATTGAACCATTTGTGGGCCTTCCGATAGTCCCGCGCAACGCCGTAGCCAAGGTAGTACATGGCACCCAGGTTGTACTGCGCATCGCCATGGCCTTGCTCGGCGGCCATGCGAAACCATCTGATCGCTTCGGCAAAGTCCCGGCTCACGCCATGGCCTAGATCGTACATTGTGGCAAGACTGAACTGCGCCCTGACATCGCCCTTCTCGGCCAGTGGTCGCCACAAGCGGATGGCGGTGACGAAATGGCCGGCATCATGCGCCCGCATTCCATCCTGAAACGCATCCGCCGCACCAATGGACGGCCACCCGGCGATCATGGGCACCACGATGATGGCCAGCCCAATGATCTGGCCCAGGCGTTTCATGCCGCGCCCCTCACCCCCGCCGCTCCCGCAACCGCACCCCAGGCCCGCC
Organism: Alphaproteobacteria bacterium; assembly: GCA_047518225.1. Classification (GTDB taxonomy): domain Bacteria; phylum Pseudomonadota; class Alphaproteobacteria. Next base: position 4,158 of record JAKZRK010000178.1, read on the forward strand.
GCCGTTCTCTATCTATGAACACTATTCCAGGCCCTTCGACATCTGGCGCTTGATGTAGCGCTGGATCAGGTCGCGGACAATTTCGGAGTATTCACGGCCTTCCTTCGCGGCAACCTCCCGCAAGTTATCAAAATCTGCTTTGTTCATGCGGATCGTCATGCGCTCGCATTCGGGAAATTTCTTTGGCCTGGCCATTGCCGCAAATTAGTGGCTGAACAAAAAATGCAAAGAGAGGTTTGCTTTTTCGGCTGAACGAAATGAAGTAATGACTGAACGAAACGGTCGATGCAGATGAGCGTCGGGGTCGAGATGAGCGACGGGGTCGCGTCTTGGAGCGACGGGGTCGCGTCTTGTATCTTGAATCCCGCAGGCTTGAACCTTGGTGTTTGGGCGCGTTGGCTACGCGGTTATGGTGGATTTAACCCCTTTCGATTGGATGCGGCTCGCCGGCACGGCGATCCTGGACATGGACCGGGCGCGCGGCGAGCGGCGCATGGGTTTATTATTGCGCAACCCGACCCCACTGCTTTTCTGTTAAAGTCAATTTTTGGGACGCTTGGAACTTTTGAAATATGTCCGGGACGACAGCAGACCGAGACCGAAAATTCATGGGCCTGGCATTGGCACAGGCGCGGAAGAGTTACGCCGCCAACGGCATACCCGTTGGCGCGGTTCTGGTTCGGGACGGCGCGGACGCACCCCTGGCATCGGGCTACAATCAACGGGTTCAAAAGAAAAATCCGATTTTGCATGGCGAGATGGATTGCCTGCAAAATCACGGCAGGCAAAAGAGTTATCGCGGGACCACGATCTACACCACGCTCAGCCCCTGTATGATGTGTGCGGGGACCATTGTTCAGTTCAAAATTCCCACCGTCGTGATCGGCCAGAAAGAAGTGCGGGTGCCGGCGGACAAACCATTCACGGGAAACGTGGATTTCCTGAGATCCCATGGGGTTGACGTGCGGCTGTTGAACGATCCCGGGTGCGAGGCGCTGTTCGCGGAATTCCTCGAAAACAACATGGACCTGTGGCTTGAGGATATCGGCGAGGATTAATTTACACGGCGGCGGAAGCTTTCCCGCTGACGTCAAGGCACTAGAGCGGGACGGCTATGCGGTTTCGGCGGCATCGGCCGAATGCATCCGGACGCGGTTGGCCGGGAAGCGCACGGTCACCGTGGTCCCCATATGTTCCTCGCTTTGCGGGTCGAGATAGCCGCCGTGCAATTCCACCAAGGACTTGGTCAAGGGTAACCCAAGACCGGTGCCGTCATATTTTCCGCTCAACTCGCTCCTGATCCGTACGAACGGTTTGAGCGCCTTTGGAATGTCGTCGCGGGCAATGCCGATCCCGGTATCGGTAATTTGAATGACGTAACCGGACTTGTGATCGCTCCAGGCGCGGATGGTCACCTTTCCCCCCGGTTCCGTGAACTTCACGGCGTTGCTCAGCAAATTCGCCAGGATCTGTTTGACTTTCCGCTCGTCCGCCCATAGTGCATCGCCGGCGGGCGCGGGTTGGTAGTCCAGTTCAATGTCTTCTTTCGCGGCACGCTCGCGCACGAGGACCATCATGGAGCGAATCACGGCGGGAATGATGACCTCTTCCTCGAACAGTTCTTCCTTGCCGCTTTCGATCTTCGAGAGGTCGAGAATGTCGTTGATTAACGACAGCAAAAGACGGTCGGCCGTGGTAATATCCGTTGCGTATTCAAGGTATTTTGGGATTCCAATGGGGCCCAGGGTTTCCGCGCTGATCATTTCAGAGAAGCCCAGGACGGCATTGAGAGGGGTACGAAGCTCGTGGCTGACGTTGGCCAGAAATTCCGATTTGAATTTGTTGGCGGTCTCGGCGATTTGCACGGCCTGACGGAGGTCGTTTGTCCGCTGGGAACATTGCTCTTCCAGCCGTTCATGAGCCTGCCGCAATCTATTCTCATCTTGTTGACGCCGCTCGTTATCGGCAATCAGTGTTTCTTGCTGTAAATTGAGAATATCGCGGACGCTAACCAGGCCCAGCAACCGATCCTCGTCGACGACGGGAAGATGGCGCATGCGATTGGCGTTCATGAGGCCGAGCGCCATCTCGGCCCCGACCTCGGGATGACACGCTATCATCTCCTTCCCCATTAGCTCGTGCGCCGTGATATCAGCCATCGCGGCGCCGTTCCGCGCCAGGAATCGGACCAAATCACGTTCTGAAACGGTCCCCGTCAACCGTCCAGCCCGATCGGTCAGCATTACAGATCCGACATCCTCACTGGCCATTGTCGCAACAAGCTCGGCAAGGCTTGCGTCGCAGGAAAGGGCGACAATTCGGCCGCCATTGCGATCAAGGATATCCTGAACAATCATCCCCTGAGCCTTTGTTTCCCGGCACCGTTCCGGACCACGGGTTGCAATGCATCCGCAAGGAGTGCGGGGCGTGCGGGTATTGCAGCATCAAAGGTTTAATTAGATTTCATGTAATTAGTATTAAGGAATATCAGTTCATTCTTAGGACACCGCCGGAATGAAGGGGACGAGTTGCGTCGTCGGCCGTCTCAACATATCGTCTCCCTGTCAGCGACATTGCTAATCCGTGGACCAGGGAGTAGCCAGTAAGTGAATTCAGTGAGCAAGAAAGACTATCGGATCGCGCTGATCCCAGGCGATGGGATCGGCCATGAAGTGGTGCCGGCGGCGGCGGCCGTGCTGGAAAAGGTTGGCGGCCGGTTCGGTTTCACATTTGAATGGGCCGAGTTCGATTGGAGTTGCGAGCGCTATGCCAAGACCGGGCAGATGATGCCCGACGACGGCGTTGAAAAGTTACGCGCCTTTGACGGCATTTTTCTGGGCGCGGTCGGATACCCCGGCGTGGAGGATCACATTTCCCTGTGGGGCCTGTTGATCCCGATCCGCCGGGCCTTCGACCAGTACGCCAATGTGCGGCCGTTGAAACTGTTCGAGGGGGTCACGAGCCCGCTGGCCGGACGCGGCGCCGGCGATATCGACATGGTCATCGTGCGCGAGAACGCCGAGGGCGAATATTCCCAAATGGGCGGGCGCATCTATGCCGGCACCGAGCGGGAAGTGGTGATCCAGGAGAGCGTCTTTAGCCGCTTCGGCGTCGACCGCATCATTCGCCATGCCTTCGAGTTGGCCGGCAAGCGTGCCGGCCAGGGCACAAAAACCGGCCATGTCACCTCGGCCACTAAATCAAACGGCATCATCCACACCATGCCCTTTTGGGACGAGCGTTTCGAGGTGATCGCCGCCCAGTACCCCGAAATTGAAACGGACAGGTTCCATATCGATATTCTGTCGGCCCATTTCGTCCAGCATCCCGACTGGTTCGACGTGGTGGTCGGCTCCAACCTGTTCGGCGATATCCTGTCCGACCTGGGCGCCGCCGTGGTCGGCGGCATGGGCCTGGCCCCGGCCGCCAATCTAAACCCCGAGAGCGCCCACCCCTCGATGTTCGAGCCGGTGCACGGTTCCGCCCCGGACATCGCGGGCAAGGGCATCGCCAATCCGGTGGCGCAAATCTGGAGCGGCGCGATGATGCTGGATCATCTGGGCGAGGGAGAGGCCGCCAGGGCCGTCGAGGCGGCCATCGCGGAGGTGCTGGCGGACGGCTCCGTGCGCACCCCCGACCTGGGCGGCCAAGCCGATACCGCCACCCTGGCCCAGGCCATCGCCGACGCGCTGTAATGCCATGTTGCAACCGCCCATGGATCGTACGCTTCGTGCGCCCAGGGCATCTAGGCTGACGGGCGCGCGGCTGTTTCAGTCAATCTCGAACATGGGCTAGCTGCCGGTTTTAATGGCCGTCCAGTATTTTGTGTTCAGGCCTTTCATCAGCCGGTCGTGTTGACCCTGCATGCAGCGGCGCATGTCGCCGGGCACCGAGCGGTGGGAATAGTAGCGGCAAAGTTCATAGGCGTTTTGCGCCATGTGCGCGGCCATGGGGCTCAAACCGCCGCGCCGGGACCTCGCCATCAATTCGCGCCAGCTTTTCGCCGTGCTGGCGGGATTGGCATCATGGTAGGGCAACAGGTTGACCAGATTATTCGTCACCCGCGCCGCGGCCATGCCCTCGGTGTCCTTATCGACAACCATGCCGCCAACCGGCCGCAGCGCCTCTTCCACATAGGCCAATTCGCCGGCGCTGATTGGATTGTCATCGCCTTCGACCGCTTCGGGCGCCAGGGTGACGTGTTCCTTCAGGCTGACGGAAACCGATTGTAGCCCCAGGCGTTGCTTCAAGTCCGGGGCAAGAGAGATTTCAATGGCGGAATGTCCGCGCAAGGATTGGAAGCGCAGAGCATCCCGGGCCTCAAGGACGACCCGGCGGCCGTCACGGGCAATACCGCTGACCGTAATCCGGCTTTTTTGGGTCATCCAGTAATTGGTGCCGGGCTTCGGCGAAAACCGGCCGGGTTGAAGGCAGAAAGCGGTAAACTCGGCGCTGCAATCACCACCATTGCAGACGAGCTGCACCGGCCTGTCCGTCGCCACCACCGCCAGCGATTGAGGCGCCGCCCACGCCCCGGCCGCCGCCATGGATAGGCCCAGCAACGCCATACCCGCCGTTAGGAAACCTACAATCTTTTCTCGTGTCATGATCAACTCCCCAATGCCGCACAGGACCGCCCGAAGACCATGCCAAGTTCGCCTTCGCGCACCGGAATTAGTGTTATGGTAAATCGAAACCAGGAAAATTGCGATACCGCATTTGTGATCGGAAAGCCCAACCGCGCAAGGGCCCGCAAGACCCGGCAAATTTATTGCAGCCGCGGGTAGCCGGCCGCCGCGGCCCCCGCCTCCATCTCCAGCATGACGTCGTAGTCCGACAGGGACAGATCGGCGAAGCCCCGGATCATCAGGGTATCACGCGCCGGGGCCAGGGCCGGGTCGGCCAGGGCCCGGTCCAGGGCAGCCCGCAACCGGGTCCAATCCTCGCGCGATGTCCGGGCGCCGGTAACATAGGGCAGCGCCGGGGCCGCCCGGGTCTGTGCCAGGACCCGGGTTCCCGCCACCGAGGCGGGGTCGTGGCGGGCCATCAGGGCATGGGTAACGCAGTCGATGGCGGCGATATCCGCCTCGCCACGAGCGATCATGGCGGCCGAAAGCCCATGTCCGCCAGACACTTTGACTTCGGCGAAAAACCGCCCGTCCCGGGCCAGGGGCGCGATGGTATGGCGCAACACGTTCATGCCCGATTGCGAGTCCCAATCGTTGATGGCGCAGATGCCGCCGCGCAGATCTTCCAATGTCCGGGCCGGATTATCGGCCCCGACCACGATCAGGCTGCGGTAGTTCGGGCCGTCACAGCCCCGCGCGCCATAAACCGGCGTGGCCAGCAGTTTCAAATCCGCCGTGAAATGCTTCAACAAGGGATAGCCGCAGGTTTGGCTCAGTAACAGATTAGGCGCGCGCCACAAGTCTTCCCGCGCGCCGCCGCGCCAAAGCTCGATGGGCACATCGGCGATACCCTCCCGGACGCAGGCCCGGGCCAGACCGGCCCACCAGGCATCCGTCGCGGCGCGTACGGGTCCGTGATCGTACATGGTCAGCCCGGCCAGTTTCATGGCAACCTCCTTATAGTGCGTTGGGTGACCCGCCTCGCTAATATAAAGGTATCGAGGGTTATGCCGGACTGGCCGGCACATGAATTTCGCTGATTACATCAGGCCCCGCCGGCCGGTACAAGAGCGGAGCTGCGGGCTGGAGGTCGTGGGGCAAGGCGTGCCATTATGCGCCCAGGCAGGCGCGGAGGACGGAACATGAAGTTCGGCATTCACATTCCCCAGATCGGGCGCAAGGCGGGGCCGGAGGCGGTGCGCCGTGGCGCCCGCCAGGCCGAGGATCTGGGTTTCGACAGCATCTGGGTGAACGACCATCTGGCGATCCCCCACGATGCGCCTTATCCGCCCTCGGCCAGTTTTTACGAACCCCTGATCACCCTGACCTGGGCCGCGGCGGCGACCAGCCGGGTGCAATTGGGCACCTCGGTTCTGGTGCTGCCCCTGCGTATTCCGGCGCATCTGGCCAAGGAACTGGCCACCCTGGATCTGTTGAGCGAGGGGCGCTTGATCCTGGGCATCGGCGTGGGCTGGATGGAGGGCGAGTTCGACGCCATGGGCGTGCCCTTTGGCGACAGGGGCGCGCGGACCGACGATATAATTAACATTCTGCGGGCCTGTTGGAACGAGGATCCCATTTCCTATGAGCCAAAGGTCGTGACCGCCGCGTTAAAGGGTATCCGCACGCTGCCCCAGCCGGGCCGGCGGATCCCGGTCTGGGTTGGCGGCAATTCCGCCCCTGCCCTGCGCCGGGCCAAGGCCCTGGGCGATGGCTGGCACGGCACCCGCGTGCCGCCCGAGGACGCCACGGCGATCGTCGCGGACCTGCGCGCCGCGCGGGGCCCGGATTTCGCCATTTCCTTGCGCCTGTTCTGGGATCCCCTGGAAGACGGCCATGACGAGTTGCGGGCGTTGACCGGGGCTTACGCCAAGGCCGGTATCGATGCCCTGGTATTGGAGCCGCGGCAACGCGGACTGGAGGATTGGCTGCGGGCGGTGGAGGGCCTGTGGACTTTGCTGCAGCCCTGGCACGATTAACCGCCCGTACGGATTAGTTGGAGAAAAACCCATGGCCGAGACTGTAATTTACGTAGCCCGCAAGATCATCACCATGAACAGCTATCAGGCCGAGGCCAGCCATGTGGCCGTGCGCGACGGCCGTATCCTGGGCGTTGGCGCCCTCGATGATCTGACCGGATGGGGTGACTACCGCCTTGATGAGAGGTTCGCCGAAAAGGTTTTGATGCCCGGCTTTGTCGAGGGCCATTGCCATTTGATGGAGGGCAGCACCTGGCGCTATCATTACGTCGGTTACCATGCGCGGACTGGCCCCGTCGGTGCGCTGCACGAAGGCCTGGACGGCATTGACGCCGTGGTCAACAAGTTGGCCCGGATCGAGGCCGAGATGTCCGATGACAAGACAGCGTTGATCGCCTGGGGTTTCGACCCCATCTATTTCGGCGGCCGGCGCATGGATTTGAGCGACCTGGATAAGGTCTCTACCACTCGTCATGTTCTGGTGCTGCATTCCAACGGGCATTTATTGAACGCCTCGCGATCCGTTCTGCAGGCGGCCAATATTACCGCCGCCACCAACGTACACGGCATCGCCAAGGATGCAGACGGGGAGCCCACCGGAGAGTTGCAGGAAATGGCCGCCAAGTTTATGGCCCTGGATGCGGTCGGCCTGGATTTTGCCGCCGAAGTGGCGGAAAAGGTGTCCTTGGACAATTTCGGCCGCATTGCCCGGCAGACCGGCGTTACCACGGCAACCGACCTGTACAGCACCGCGCCCGAGGAAGCATCGCAAAATCTGGCCGCCTGGTCGTCGCAGGACGATTTCTGTTTTCGCATTGCACCGGCCTTTGCCGGCGCCAGTATGCCGGCGGCGGAAGGAGTAGCCCGCGTCGCCGAGCTGATGAAGCTGAACCATGACAAGTTGCGCTTTGGCTTAATCAAGCTGATGACCGACGGTTCGATCCAGGGCTTGACCGGGCGGATGCGTTGGCCCGGATATTACAACGGCGCCCCTAACGGCATCTGGAATACCGGCCCCGATCAGTTGGAAGGCTTGGTCCAGGCCTATCACGACGCCGGCCGGCAGGTTTACATTCATACCAACGCCGACGAGGCTTCGGAAGTGGCGATCAATTCCATCGAGGCGGTGCTGGCCCGCTCCCCCCGGCCCGATCATCGCCATACCCTGCAACATTGCCAAATGGCCGATGAAAGCCAGTTTCGCCGCATGGCCGCACTGGGCATCGGGGTCAACCTGTTCTCCAACCATATCTATTATTGGGGCGATGAGCACCGGGCCCAGACCATGGGGCCGGACCGGGCCAAGCGCGCCAACGCGGCGGCCACGGCGGAGCGCCTGGGCGTGCCCTTCGCCATTCATTCCGATGCGCCGGTGACCCCGTTGGGGCCCTTGTTCACGGCCTGGTGCGCGGTCAACCGTTTGACCGCGTCGGGCTATACCCTGGGTCCGAACGAACGGATTTCCGCCGCCTCGGCCCTGCGCGCCATCACCATCGGCGCCGCCTACAGCATGAAGATGGACCAGGAGGTCGGCAGTATCGAGGTCGGCAAGCGGGCTGATTTCGCGGTGCTGGAAGATGACCCGACAAAGGTCGCGCCCGAAACCCTGAACGAGGTGGCGGTCTGGGGCACGGTCCTGGGCGGCCGGATTTTCCCCGGCCGGGACGGCGATTAGCGGCCGGCCCCATGACCATACCCTTAACCGTAATCGGTGGTTTCCTGGGCGCCGGCAAGACCACCCTGTTGAACGATCTGCTGGCCCAGGATACCGGCCTGCGCTTTGCCGTGGTGGTCAACGATTTTGGCGATCTGGCGGTGGACGGCGATCTGCTGGCGGCCCATGGCGGCGATACGGTAACGCTCGCCAATGGCTGTATCTGTTGCACCATGGGGGATGATTTGCTGCTGACGCTGATGCAGCTGGTGCGCCGGCCCGATCCCCCCGAACATATTCTGGTGGAGGCCAGCGGCGTCGCCGATCCCCGGCCCATCGCCGATATTGCGGTGCTGCACCCCGGCCTGAACCGGGATGCGGTGGTGGTACTGGCCGATGCTGTATTGGTGGAGGAGACGGCGGAGGATCAATATGTGGGCGATACCATCCGCCGCCAGCTGGCCGCCGCCGATCTGGTGATCCTGAACAAATGCGACCTGCTGGACGACTATGACCAGAACCAGGTGCGCCAATGGCTGGCAGCCCAGGCTCCCAACGCGGCCATCGTCGCGGCCCGCCGGGCCCAGGTGCCGGCGGGTCTGCTGCTGGGCGTGGGGCTGGGGAGGGAAACCGTCGCGGCCGAGCAAAGCCCCGCCCACCACCATCACGGCCACGGGGATGCCTTCCGCGCCGTTTCCTTCAATTTGACCCGGCCCCTGGACAAGGCCGCGTTTCTGGCCTTCGCGGCGGATTTACCGAAATCGGTCCTGCGGGCCAAGGGGATCATCCAGTTGCGGGATCAGCCGGGACACTGGGTGTTTCAACTGGTGGGCCGGCGCCACGAACTGAGCGAGGCGGGGACGCCACCGTCCGAAAACAGCCTGGTGTTCCTGGGCACCCCTGAAATGCCCGACGAGGCCGCGCTGCGCCGTCTGCTCCAGGACGCTCTAAATTAGCCCATCCGGCAGGATCATATAGGCGGCCAGGGCCAGCATCGCCACGCCCCCCAACCGGCCAATAAGATCGCCCCGGGGCAGCACCTTTTCCGCCAACACCAGCACCGCGATCAGGGCAACCCAGAACAGGTTCATCACACCGCCGGCAAACAGCAAGGCCATCAGCAGCCAACAGCAACCGAGGCAATAGGCGCCATGCGAGAGGCCCATTTTAAAGGCGCCCAAATCGCCCGGCTGCCACCGGGTCATCAGAAAGCTCAGGGGCGAGCGGCATTTGCCCAGGCAGGCCTGTTTCAGGGGTGACAACTGATAGGCGCCAGCGGCCGCCAACAGCGCGATGATCAGCCATTTGCTGCTGGCCACCATCATGGGCGAGAGCAGGGTAGCTTCGCTCAAGGCCCATTGCGCCAGGGTGGCCGACAGGCTGAAGCCGGCCCAAACGAGAAGATAGGTGGCGGTGAAGATTGCGATGCGCGGGCCTGGGTTCTCTTCGCCGGCCGCTTTGCGCGTCACCGTGGCGAACAACAGGATCATCGGCGCCGCGCTGGGCACCATCATGCCCACCATCATGACCCACCACATCACCAACATCAGGGCGAAGGTGGACGGGGTCCATTGCGCCAGGGCCGCCGTCATGGCGCCGGTGGTGCCCGCGCCCGTAAGGCTCATATCGCCCTGGGCCATATGGTTGGCGAGGCTGACCAGATAGATCCAGGACAGGACGGTTAGGACGGCCAGGGCGATAACCACCATAGCGCGGTCGTGCCTTAAAATGCGTTCCATTTACAGCTTCCGTCTTTCCGCCGCTAAGTTGGGTGTTGCCGCCGCGAGGGGTTGCTGGCGCACGAAAGACGGATCAGCGGGGCAGGATCGTGCTGCCCATCAAGGCCTGATCCACCGATCGGGCGCATTGCCGGCCTTCACGGATCGCCCAGACCACCAGGGATTGTCCCCGGCGCATGTCGCCAGCGGCGAAAACCCCTTCGACCGACGTTTGATAGTCCAGGGTATCGGCCTCGACATTGCCCCTGCCATCCAACGCAATGCCCAGATCTTCCAGCATTCCGGCCTTGGTCGGATGCACGAAGCCCATGGCGAGAAGAACCAGATCAGCCTTTATCTCGAAGGCGCTGCCGGGTATCTCGTTCATGGCCATGGCCCCAGCGGCGCCCTTGTCCCAACTAACCCGGACCAGTTCCAAGGCCTCGATCTTGCCATTTGTGGCGCGGATGTTTTTTGTCAGCACGGACCAGTCCCGCTCTACGCCCTCGTCATGGGACGAAGACGTGCGCAGCTTCAACGGCCAATTGGGCCAGGTCAGCGCTTTGTTCTCCATTTCAGGCGGTTCGGGCATGATTTCCAACTGGGTGACCGAAGCCGCTTTTTGGCGGTTCGAGGTGCCGACACAGTCCGAGCCGGTATCGCCGCCGCCAATCACCACCACGTGTTTACCCGTGGCCAGAATTTCAGCGGCATTACCCAAAGGTTCGCCCGCCACACGGCGGTTCTGCTGGGTCAGGAAGTCCATGGCGAAATGCACCCCGTCCAGTTCCCGCCCCGGCACCGGCATGTCGCGGGGATGTTCCGCACCCCCCGTCAGGACTACGGCGTCGAATTTTTCCTGTATCTCCTCGATCGGGATAGAGACGCCAATGTGACTGTTGGCGCGAAACTCCACACCCTCGGCGCGCATTTGTGCCATGCGCCGGTCGATGAATTGTTTCTCCAGTTTAAAATCAGGAATGCCATAGCGCATCAAGCCGCCAATGCGGGCGTTCTTTTCGTACAACACCACGTTATGGCCGGCCCGGGCCAGTTGCTGGGAACAGGCCATGCCGGCCGGGCCCGAGCCAACCACGGCCACGGTTTTACTGGTCCGGCGCTTGGCGATGCGTGGTACGATCCAACCCTCGGCCCAACCTTTCTCGACGATCGAAAGCTCGATGGTCTTGATGGTCACCGGCTGGTCCGTGATGTTCAGGGTACAGGACGCCTCGCAGGGCGCGGGGCAGATACGGCCGGTGAATTCGGGAAAGTTATTGGTCGAATGCAGGATCCGCAACGCCTCGTGCCATTCGCCCTGATAGACCATGTCATTCCATTCCGGAATGATATTGTCGACGGGACAACCCGTATGACAATAGGGGATGCCGCAATCCATGCAGCGCGCGCCCTGCTGCCTGGCTTCGGGCTCCGTTAGGGGAATGGCGAATTCTTTGTAATGGTTCAGCCGTTCCGTCGTGGCCTCGTAGGAACGGTCCCGCCGGGCGATCTCCATAAAACCGGTTATTTTACCCATAGGTTCTATTCACCCCCGACCGCGACAGATAGACCGGCCCTTTCCGTGATCCTGGACCGGGCCTGCATCTCTTGCAGCGCGCGGCGGTAATCCACCGGCATGACCTTGACGAAGCGCGGCAGATAATCATCCCAATTGTCCAATATCAGCCGGGCCCGGTCGCTGCCGGTATATTGCAGATGGTGTTCGATCAGACTTCGCAGGCGCAGGGCGTCGTGGCGGGTCATGTCGGTCACCAGATCGACCCGGCCGTGGGTTTCCAGATCGCCGCCCTGGTGATCAAGATCTTCCAGGGCCTGGTCCTCGTCCGCGATGGGCTCCAACTCCACCATGGCCATATTGCAGCGCAAATGGAAATCACTGCTCTCGTCCAGCACATAGGCGATGCCGCCGCTCATGCCGGCCGCGAAGTTGCGCCCCGTGGCACCCAGCACCACAACCACGCCGCCGGTCATATACTCGCAGCCATGGTCGCCCACGCCTTCGATCACCGCCGTGACGCCGGAATTGCGCACACCAAACCGTTCACCGGCAACGCCGCGGAAATAACATTCACCCGAAATGGCGCCGTACAGCACGGTATTTCCGATCAGGATGTTTTCTTCCGGCGTAATGGTGGAAACCTTGGGCGGGTATATGATCAGTCGGCCCCCCGACAAACCCTTGCCCACATAGTCGTTGGCGTCGCCTTCCAACTCGAAGGTGACGCCAGCGCTGAGGAAGGCGCCAAAACTTTGCCCGGCACTGCCCGTGAATTTGGCCTGAACGGTGCCATCCTCAAGGCCGGCGTTGCCGTAGCGCTGGGCGATCCGCCCCGACAGCATGGCGCCGACCGTGCGGTTGATATTTCGGATCGGCAGATCGATCCGCACCGCTTCCTGGCGTTCGATGGCGGGCCCGGCCAATTCGATCAACCGGTTATCAAGCGCCTTGTCCAGGCCATGGTCCTGTGTTTCGCAATTATGGATCGCCCCGCCGGGGCCCGGCTCTGGCATATACAGCAAGGGCCGCAAATCCAGTCCCTTGGCCTTCCAATGATCCACCGCGCCCCGCACATCCAGCTTGTCCCGCCGGCCGATCATTTCGTCGAAGCTGCGGAAGCCCAATTTAGCCATCAGTTCCCGGGCCTCTTCCGCCAGGTAGGTGAAAAAATTGATCACATGCTCGGGTTTTCCCGGGAACAGCTTGCGCAATTCCGGATCCTGGGTCGCCACCCCCACCGGGCAGGTGTTGAGATGGCATTTGCGCATCATGATGCAGCCCTGGGATATCAGCGCCGCCGTGGCGATGCCGAACTCATCGGCCCCCAACAAGGCACCGATGACCACGTCCCGGCCCGTGCGCAGGCCGCCATCGACCTGCACCGCGATGCGGCCGCGCAGGCGGTTCATCACCAGGGTCTGATGGGTTTCCGCCAGGCCGATTTCCCACGGGCTGCCGGCATTCTGGATCGAGGTGATGGGCGAGGCGCCCGTGCCCCCCTCATAGCCCGAGATCGTGACATGATCCGCATGGGCCTTGGAGACCCCGGCGGCGACCGTGCCGACGCCCAGTTCGGAAACCAGTTTGACCGATATGCGGGCCTCGGGATTGACGTTCTTCAAATCGTGGATCAGTTGCGCCAGATCCTCGATGGAATAGATGTCGTGATGGGGCGGCGGCGAGATCAGGCCCACGCCCGGCGTCGAATGGCGCACCCGGGCGATTATTTCATCGACCTTGTGACCGGGCAATTGTCCGCCTTCACCGGGCTTGGCGCCTTGGGCCATCTTGATTTGGATATCCGCGGCGTTGACCAGGTATTCCCCGGTCACCCCGAACCGGCCCGAGGCCACTTGCTTGATGGCCGAGCGCATGCTGTCGCCATTCTTCAGCAGACGGTAACGTTCCGCCTCTTCCCCGCCTTCGCCGCTGTTCGACTTGCCGCCAATGCGGTTCATGGCAATGGCCAGATTGGTGTGGGCTTCCCAGCTGATGGAGCCAAATGACATGGCGCCCGTGGCGAAGCGCTTGAAGATCGCGGTGACCGGCTCCACTTCGTCCAAAGGCAGGGGCGTTTCGGCGAATTTCAGTTCGAACAGGGCTCGCAAATAGCGCAGCTTTTTGTCCTGTTCATTCATGATCCGGGCATAGGCTTGATACTTGCCCCGGTCACCGGCGCGCACCGCGTGTTGCAGCAGGGCCACTGTTTCCGGTGTCCAGGCGTGGTCTTCGCCGCGCAGGCGGTAGGCCAGCTCGCCGCCCACTTCGAGAGTATCGCGATAGGGCAGGGCGTCGCGATAGGCGACCAAATGCTTGCTAACGGTTTCTTCGGCGATCTCGTCCAGGCCAACGCCGCCGATGGCGCAACGGGTGCCCGTGAAATGACGGTCCAGGAATGCCTGGTTCAAACCCACCGCGTCGAAAATCTGTGCGCCGCAATAGGATTGATAGGTCGAGATGCCCATTTTCGACATCACCTTCAGGATACCCTTGGCGACCGCCTTGATATAGCGGTGGTGCAATTCGAATTCGTCCAAGTCTTCCGGCAATTTCGGCCGCAGACCCGACAGAGTGTCAAAGGCCAGATAGGGATTGACCGCCTCGGCGCCGTAACCCGCCAGCAGGCAGAAATCGTGCACCCGCCGGGCCTCGCCCGTCTCCACCACCAGGCCCACTTCCGTGCGCAGGCCGGTGCGGATCAGGTGATGATGCACACTGGCCGTGGCCAGCAGAATGGGGATGGCGACCCGGTCCGCATCGACGCCCCGGTCCGACAGGATCAGAATGTTGTAGGTGGGTCTTTCCACCACTTCCTCGGCCAACTGGCAGAGTTCGTCCAGGGCCTTGGCCATACCCTCGGCGCCTTCGGAGACCGGATAGGTGACATCCAGGGTATAGGTGCGGAAGGCACGGTCGACCTGGTTCTCGATCCGGCGAACCCGCTCCAGATCCATGTTGGTCAGGATGGGCTGCCGTACTTCCAGGCGTTTTTTCGTGCCCGCGTCCTCAAGGTCCAGCAGGTTGGGCCGGGGCCCGATCAGCGAAACCAGAGACATCACCAGCTCTTCACGGATCGGATCGATGGGCGGGTTGGTGACCTGGGCAAAGCATTGCTTGAAATAATCGAACAGCCGCTTGGGCCGGTCCGAAAGCACCGCCAGGGGTACATCCATGCCCATGGAGCCGATGGGATCCTGTCCCGTCAGGGCCATGGGGGTGAGGAAGAATTTGGTATCTTCCTGGGTGTAGCCAAAGGCCTGCTGGCGGTCCAGCAAGGTACGGGCATCGGGCGCCATGGGGCCGACTTCGTCGGGCAGGTCCTCTAGCTGGATTTGGGTCTCATCCAGCCATTTCTGATAAGGCTTGGCCTGGGCCAACGACGCCTTGATCTCCTCGTCGCCGATAATACGGCCTTCCGCCAGGTCGATCAGGAACATCTTGCCCGGTTGCAGGCGCCATTTCTGGACGATCTTTTCCTCCGGAATATCCAGCACGCCGACTTCCGACGCCATAATCACCAGATCGCCGTCGGTCACCACATAGCGGGCGGGCCGCAGGCCGTTGCGGTCCAGGGTGGCGCCGATCTGCCGGCCATCGGTAAAGGCGATGGCCGCGGGGCCGTCCCAGGGCTCCATCAAGGCGGCATGATATTCGTAAAAGGCGCGCCGGTCGGCATCCATCAAGGCATTGTCGTTCCAGGCCTCGGGTATCATCATCATCATCGCGTGGCACAGGGAATAACCGCCCGCGACCAGCAATTCGAAGGCGTTGTCGTAGGTCGCCGAGTCCGAGGCTCCATCGCCGATCAACGGCCACAATTTCTCCAGGTCGCCGCCCAGAACCGCGGATTTCATGGAATGGCGCCGGGCCGCCATCCAGTTGATGTTGCCGCGCACCGTGTTGATTTCACCGTTGTGGCACAAATAGCGGAACGGTTGCGCCAGGCGCCAGGACGGGAAGGTATTGGTGGAAAAGCGCTGATGCACCAGGGCCAGGGCGGATTCCGCCCGCTCGTCCCGCAGGTCCTGGTAATAGGTCGACAGATTGCCCGACAGCACCATGCCTTTGTAAACAATGGTACGGCTGGACAAGGACGCGATATAGAAGCCATCGGCGGCCTCGGCCGTACTTTTCCAGACCGCCTGGTGGACCTGCTTGCGGATAACGAACAGCTTGCGTTCGAAGGCATCCTGGTCGGCGATGTCGGGACCGCGGCCAACGAAGAATTGCCGGATCAGCGGCTCCTCCGCTTTGACGCTTTCGCCCACGCAGGAATTATCCACGGGCACATCGCGCCAGCCCAGACAGATTTGGCCCTCCGCGGCCGTGACTTTTTCGATCGCGGCGACGCACAGTGCCACCGTTTCCTCGTGCCGGGGCAGAAACAACATGCCGACGGCATAGTCACCGGCAGGGGGCAATGCGATGCCCTCCCCGCCGCTAACGCCGCGATCAACGGCGCATTCTTCGCGCAGCAGGCGATCGGGAATTTGAAGCAGGATTCCAGCACCGTCACCGGCCAACGGGTCGGCGCCGACCGCGCCCCGATGGTCCAGATTGACCAGTATCTTTAGCCCCTGACGAATAATCTCATGGCTTTTTTGGTTTTTAATATTCGCTAAAAATCCAACGCCGCAGTTATCGTGCTCGTTTTCCGGGGTGTATAAGCCTTGCGGCTTTGGCAAGCCCCTAACTTTCATATGGTCACTTCCTAATTCCTGTTGATCCCAATACGCCGGCATCTTTATTGTCACGACTTTTACGCTGCGGATTATACAGCAGCGTTAGCTCTGGGTGAGCCGTCCCCACGCGCTCCATCGTTAATTGCGCCCGCCTGGTCAAGTCCCCGATCAGCCGGGCTTTTTCTGGCGCCCGGATTGTATAGCACAAATTTCTCAAAAGCGTGAATCCCAGCCTCATGGAGGCGGCTGTATTCAACTAAATTTATTATTGAATTCTAGATGATGCCGCTTATAATTGTAGCGTGTTAATTTACACCAAAAATAATATCTCAAATTCCAAATAACTCTAATTAACCTGTGATCGGTATGGGCATGGACGTGACTCGGCCGTCAACGCTTGGCCAATTTGGCCTAGGGCCGCTGCGCCGGCAAAAGGGGGAATGCGCTTAAGACGTGGGGAGGTACGACCGCCGGGGCGGCGGTCAGATGCTCAGGCGATAATTCAGCCAGGCGGGTCAGTCCCATCAGGCCCATGGCGATCTGCATCTCTTCCGCCAATAAATCCATCGCCCGGACTAGGCCTTCTTCGCCGCCCGCGCCCAGGCCCATGGCGGTCAGGCGGCCCAGGGCCACCAGATCGGCGCCCAGCGCCAGCGCCTTGATGATATCGGTGCCGCGCAAAAAGCCGCCATCGACGATCACCGCCGCCCGGCCCTCGATCGCGGCGACGATTTCCAGCAATACGGCGGCGCTGCCCTGGGCCTGATCCAACTGCCGGCCGCCATGATTGGAAACCCAGACGCCATCGACGCCAAGATCACAGGCCATGGCGGCATCCTCCGCCGTCATGATGCCCTTGATCAGCAAGGGTATGTCGTGAACGCGTTTAAAGCGCTCCACGTCTTTCCAGTTCAGGGCGGCCTGATGCTCCTTGCCGCCGGCAGTTTTCCGCCAGGGTTTGACAAAGCGGTTGACGATGTCCCGCTCCCGCCGGGAATAGACGGCGACATCGACGGTCAGGCAAAAGGCGGCATAGCCGGCCGCAATCGCCCGGTGCACATGATCGTCGACCCAGGCCTCGTCGCCGCGTACGTAAAGTTGGAAGATTTTCGGACCCGCCGCCGCCGCCGCCGTGGCCTCCAGGCCCGGCGCGGATACCGAGCTTAAGGTCGTCAGCATGCCGTGCCGGGCCGCCGCCCGCGCCGCCGCCGCGCCGCCCTCCGCATCGAAGGATTCCAACGAGCCGATGGGCGCGAAGATCAGGGGCAATTCCAGATCGAGGCCCAGAAACCGGCTGGAAATGTCGATGTTTCCAACGTCACGCAGCATGCGCGGGCGCAGGGCCAGCATGTCCAGGGCCATGCGGTTGCGCTTGGCCGTGGTCTCGGTCTCGGCCGCGCCCAGCATATAGTCCCAGATATTGCGGGGCAGGCGGGCCCGGGCCTCCGCCGCGATTTCATGCAGGGCTTGAAAGCGGACAATGGTGCCGGGATTGCTACGGTCGTCTCGAAACACGGCTAGCTCTCCAACGCGTCCAGTTTCAAGATCTTGGCCTTGGCATAGGTCAGCTTGGTGGTGATTTTTCCCGCGTTGTTGAAATGCAGAATATCCAGGCCCCGCCAACCGGCGCGCCCGCGCTTGGTATCGAAAGAGCAAAGCCAGCGGATCATGGTTTTGCCCTCTGCCGGGTCGATGAACAAATCTTCCACCGCGAAGCGCATGGCGCCATAATCCCCGTCGAACTGCGGTTGAAAGGCCGTGCGGATCGCGGCCAGGCCCTCGGCCACCGCGCCGTCATGCTGGTCATAGACCACCCCCCCGTCGGCGAAATAGGACAGCATGGCGTCCAGGTCATTGTCGTTGAAGGTTTGTGTGAAGGACCGGGTCAATTGTTCCAGTTCGTCGCGGCCCAGTGTGTTCTCGTGCATGCTCCGTCCCCCTTGATCGGTTCCGTAACAAACCGGAACGACTGTACGCAGCAGCGTTCCGTGACGCCAGTATTTTCCCGCTTGACCGGCCCGGCAATGTCGAGAAACCTAGGGCACATTCGACCTATCCCCGGTCATCTTGGGAGGAAACCATGGCATTGACGGTCTTGAGCAACGGTCTGCTTTTCGATGGGCATTCGCCCGACCTGATAGACGGCACCCATGTGGTGATCGAGGGCGACCGTATCAGGGAGGTCGGCCGGGGCGCCGTCCCGAAAGGCGACCGGGTGATCGACCTGGGCGGGCGGGTATTGATGCCGGGGCTGATCGATGCCCATGTCCATCTCATCGCCACCACGGCGGATCTGGGCAGCATCGGCGGCGATCCCGCCTCGTTGACCGCCATGCGCGCCGGCAGGATCGCCGAGGGCATGTTGCGGCGCGGCTTTACCTCTGTCCGGGATGCCGGCGGCGCCGACTGGGGCATGGCCATGGCGATCGAGGAAGGCCTGATCGCCGGCCCGCGGCTGTTCTATTCCGGCCGGGTCTTGAGCCAGACGGGAGGCCACGGCGATGTCCGGCCACGGGTTTATGACTGGCAGAACTGTCAGTGCTGCCTGCCCAGCGCCCAATTCACCGCCATCGCCGATGGCGTTGACGAGGTGCGCAAGGCGGCGCGGACGGAACTGCGCCGGGGCGCGAGCCAGATAACGATCATGGCCTCGGGCGGGGTGGCCTCGCCCACGGATCCGATCTGGAACCTGCAATATTCCGAAGACGAGATCTCGGCGGCGGTGTGGGAGGCGACCTCCTGGCGCACTTATGTCATGGCGCATGCCTATACGCCCGAGGCCATTGCACGCTGTGTGCGCCTGGGGGTGCGCTCC
The DNA here is from genome assembly GCA_047518225.1 of Alphaproteobacteria bacterium. Lineage (GTDB taxonomy): Bacteria > Pseudomonadota > Alphaproteobacteria. The sequence goes on from JAKZRK010000178.1 coordinate 23,153, forward strand.
ATCGAACATGGCAATCTGATCGACCGGGCGACCCTGGAACTGATGGCGGAAAAGGACGCCTGGCTGGTACCGACGCTGGTGACCTACAATTCCCTGCACGAATACGGTGCCGATTATGGCCTGCCCCCCGCTAGCGTGGCCAAGGTTGACGACGTGCGGGTCCAGGGTCTGGAAGCCCTGGCAATGGCCTTCGAGGTGGGCGTGAATATCGGCCTTGGCACCGATCTCTTGGGCGGCATGCACAAGGACCAGTCGAACGAGTTCACCATCCGGGTCCAGGTGATGCCGGCCCTCGACGTGCTGCGTTCCGCCACCTCGGCCAATGCCAAGCTGTTGAACCGGGAGGGCGAATTGGGCGTCGTCGCGCCCGGCGCCCTGGCCGATTTGATCGCCGTGGACGGCAACCCCCTGGATGATATTTCCTGCCTGGACGGCCAGGGCGAGGCCATCGCGCTGATCATGAAAGGCGGCATCTCGTACAAGAACTCCCTGGCCTGATATTGTAATGGGCCGCCCTCAAGACAATTAAGGGGACGTAGTAGTATCACCAGGCTCCGGTGTTTTCCATGGAAGCCCATGGTTCTTGCGGCGGCAGGGCATCGCCGTCCTGCAACAGCTCGATCGAGATATTGTCCGGGGTGCGGATGAAGGCCATGTAGCCGTCGCGGGGCGGCCGGTTGATGGTGACGCCCGCATCCATCAGGCTTTGGCAGGTTTGGTAAATGTTATCCACCTGAAAGGCCAGGTGGCCGAAGTTACGCCCGCCAGCATAGTCTTCCGGGTCCCAATTGTAAGTCAGTTCAACCACCGGCGCCTTGGTGGACCTGGCCGCATCCTCGTCCGCCGAGGCGGCGAGAAATATGTTGGTGTAGCGGCCTTTTTCGCTTTCGGTGCGCCGGGTTTCGACCATGCCCAGCAGGTCACAGAAAAAATGCAGTGTTTCGTCGAGGTTCGAGACACGAACCATGGTGTGAAGATATCTCATGCGCGGTTCCGCTTCTTGGGGTTAGAATGATCGGGTGATCAGAGTATCCGGTAATTCCCTGGCAGGACAACACCTATCCAATTGATCCTCCAAGCATGAAGGAAGACCTCCATGAACGGCAGCATATCATCCGAGAACAAGCCCGCCTTGCACGGCGTCAAGGTTCTGGATCTGACCCAGTTCGAGGCCGGACCCTCATGCACCGAGGCCCTGGCCTGGATGGGTGCGGAAGTGGTCAAGGTGGAAGAGCCGAAAAGGGGCGAGCCGGGCCGGTGGAGCTTTTCCGACAAGCCGGGCGTGGACGCGAACTATTTCCTGTACTTCAATCTCAACAAGCGCAGCATCACCTGCAACCTCAAGGACGACGAGGGCAAGGCCTTGCTGGCCAAGTTGGTCGAAAGCGTCGATGTGGTTATCGAAAACATGGCGCCGGGTACCTTTGCCAGGCTGGGCTTTGACTATGAACGGTTGCGCGCGATCAACCCACGGGTGATCTATGCCCAGATCAAGGGCTTCGCGCCGGACAGTCCCCACGCCAATTATCTCTCCTTCGATATGATCGCCCAGGCGACAGGGGGCACCATGGCGATTAACGGCGAGCCGGGGCGCCCGCCGGTCAGGCCGGGCTCGACCATCGGCGATACCGGCACCGGCATGCTCTGCGCCATGGGTATTCTGGGTGCGTTGTTCCAACGCCACAGCACGGGACGCGGCCAGCATATTCAGATCGCCATGCGCGATGCCATGCTGAACTATTGCCGGACAGCCATGAGCAAGCAGGTGCCCCTGGAAGGCGCGCTGCCCCGGGCGGGCAACGAAATCGTCGGTTCCGCGCCTGGCGGCCTTTATCCGTGCAAGCCGGGCGGAGCGGACGACCATTGCTTTATTTTCGCCTCGCGGGCCAATGAGGAGCATTGGCGGCGCCTTGCCCGCATCATCGGACGCGAGGATCTGATCGATGATCCAAACCTGCAGGATCCCTCGGCCCGCTACGAGGCCCGGGACATCGTTAACACGGCGATTACCGATTGGACCATGCAGCACACCAAGGAGGAAGTGATGCAACAGGTGGCCGGGGCCGGCGTGCCCTGCGGCGCGGTCTTCAATACCCTCGAACTGATGCACGACCCGGACCTGCACGCCCGGGGCATCATGACCAAGATCGAACATCCCCAGCGCGGCGAGGTCAACGTCGCGGGATGGCCATTGAAAATGTCGGACAGTCATGTCCCGGTCGTATCCTCGCCACTGCTGGGCGCTGACAATGACGCCATCTACGGCGACTGGCTCGGCTGTTCCAAGGATGAGGTCAGGGATATGCGCGAGCGCCATGTTATCTAATCGAACCAATCCACTATAATTAATCCGCAAAAAAAGTATGGGAGTCGAAAATGGCTAAGGTCACTGGCGCCACCTTGATGGCGAGAAGTCTGAAACAACAAGGCGTCGATTATATGTTCGGGATTGTCGGCTTTCCCGTGCAACCCATTGCCGCCGCCGCGCAGGAAGTGGGCATCAAATTTATCGGCATGCGGAACGAACAATCGGCCTCCTACGCGGCCCAGGCCGCCGGCTATTTGACCGGGCGCCCCGGGGCCTGCCTGACGGTCTCGGGCCCCGGCGTCGTGCATGGCCTGGCGGGCCTGGCCAATGCGCAACAGAATTTCTGGCCGATGATCATGATCGGCGGCGCCTCGCCCACCTATCAAAATGGCATGGGCGGCTTCCAGGAGGAGCGCCAGGTGCAAATCGCCTCCCCCTTCTGCAAGTATGCCCACGCGGTCGAACATGTTCACCGGGTGCCCTTCTATGTGGAGCAGGCGATTAGGCATTCTATTTACGGGCGTCCGGGTGCGGCCTATCTGGACATGCCCGACGACATTATTCAGGGCGAGGTAGACGAGGACGAGGTCCAGATGACGGCGACCATTCCCGCGCCACCGCGGACGCAGGCGGGTCCGGAGAATGTGGAGGCGGCCCTTGATGCCTTGGAATCGGCGGAACGGCCCCTGGTAATCGTCGGCAAGGGCATGGCCTGGTCGCGGGCCGAGGACGAGGTCCGGGCCTTTATCGAACGCACCCAGCTGCCTTTCCTGGCCTCGCCCATGGGCAAGGGCGTGCTGGATGATAATCACCCCCTCTCGGTCGGTGCCGCGCGCAGCCATGCCTTGAAGGAAGCCGACGTCGTCTTTCTGATGGGCGCGCGGTTGAACTGGATCATGCACTACGGCCAATCGCCGCGTTTCTCCAAGGATGTGCGGATTGTCCAGTTGGATATCTCGCCGGAAGCGATCGGCAATAACGTGCCGGCCGAGGTGGCGTTGCTGGGTGACGGCAAAAGCATCGTCGGCCAGCTCAATAAGGCCTTGGAAAACCGCCAATGGTTCTACCCCTCGGGCAGCGATTGGATGGCCGCGATCGGCGAGAAGGCGGAGGCCAACGCCAAGGCGATCCAGCCCATGATCGATGATAATTCCACCCCGACGAATTACTACCGGGCCCTGAAGGATATCAGCGCCTGGGCCACCGAGGACGCGGTGATTATTGGCGAAGGCGCCAATACCATGGATATCGGCCGCACCCAGCTGCCCAACGCGGCGCCCCGGCTACGCCTGGACGCCGGCTCGTACGGCACCATGGGCATTGGCATGGGCTTCGCCATCGCCGCCGCCGTGGTGCATCCTGAACGCCCGATCATTTCGGTCTCCGGAGACTCCGCGATCGGCTTTTCCGGCATGGAGATAGAGACCGCCTGCCGCCACAATCTGCCGATCAAGATCGTGGTGCTGAACAACGGCGGCATCGGCAAGGGCATCGCGGAATTCCCCACCGATGGGCCCCTGCCCCCCGGCGTGCTGACCATCGGCGCGCGCTATGACCTGATGATGGAAGCCTTCGGGGGAAAAGGCTTTTTCGTGGAAGACCCCGCCGACCTGGAGGGCGTCCTGGAACAGGCCAAGGTCCACGACGGCCCCGCCCTGGTCAATGTCCGCCTGCACCCGGAAGCAGGCCGCAAGCCGCAACAGTTCGGCTGGCTGACCACATGATTTTGCCATTGCATCAAACTACGCGGGAAACGGTCTCATTACCGTCATTGTCGGGCTTGACCCGACAATCCAGGGCGGCGAACTCAGGTGTTTGCGGCTCTGGATCCCCGGGTCTCCGCTTCGCTACGCCCGAGGATGACGGTGTGTCGTTTAGTGTGGACATTGACTGGAATTTGGGGAGATAGGCTATGCGCTTGAAAGATAAGGTGGCGATCGTTACCGGCGCCGCTTCGGGCATGGGGGCATCGACCGCGAGGATATTCGCGGCCGAAGGCGCCAGGATGGTCGTGGCGGACCTGTTGCAGGCCGAGGGAGAGGCGGTGGCTGCCGAGATTGGCGCGGCGGGCGGCGAGGCCCGGTTTCAAATGCTCAACGTGACCAGCGAAGGGGACTGGGAGAGCCTGGTCGCCGAAACCATCGCGGCTTACGGCCGGGTCGACATCCTGGTGAACAACGCCGGGGTTAGCGGCAGCCACCCCGACCGCCTTAATATCGAGACCTGGGACGAGCAGATGAACGTCAACGCGAAAGGTGTGTTCCTGGGCATGCGCGCGGTGGTCCCCGCCATGCAGCAGGCCGGCGGGGGCTCGATCATAAATATCTCGTCCATCTCCGGCTTCGTCGGGCAAACCTTCGTCCACATGGGCTATAACGCCGCGAAAGGGGCGGTACGCTTGGCGACCAAGGCCGCCGCCGTGCAGTTCGCCAGCGATCATATCCGCGTCAACTCGGTCCATCCCGGCCTCATGCCCGCCATGCGGACCTCGCAGATGAGCGCCGATCCGGATGTGCGGCGGAAAATGCTGTCGGCCGTACCCATGGCGCGCGAGGGCCGGGTGGAGGAAGTGGCCTATACGAACCTGTTCCTGGCCAGCGACGAGGCCTCTTACATCACCGGTATCGAAGTCCCCGTGGACGGCGGCTATCTGGCCATGTAGCGCGGCCTGCTCCCTTCAGTGCACACGACACGGCAATCGGTCTCATTACTGTCATTGTCGGGCTTGACCCGACAATCCAGGGCGGCAAACTCAGGTGTTCGCGGCTCTGGATCCACGGGTCTCCGCTTCGCTTCGCCCGAGGATGACCGTGTGTCGTGTGGTGTGCGCCGGTTGGCCCCTTATTCTCCAAGCCAGTGAAATCATTCGTCTATATTTTGAGTCCGACTCTAAGGCGCGAATTGGACCCGTTGCGGGGTTTCCGACAGGGCCTGGACGGTGCCCGCCACCAGATCAGCCATGATATGGGCGGCGGGGCGGCGTTCGCTGAGCAGGCCCGCGCCCTGGCCCGCCGCGTTCATGTACAGATCCCAACGGTCCGCCAGTTGCGCCGCGCTTAAAAAATCCTCCATCAAGACGCGCTGATGGGGAGAGGGCAAGGGTTCCAGCCCCGATTGCGCCCAGGCGTCCGTGACCACGTTGCGCTTGGCGCGCAGGGTCTTGCCGGTCCAGGCCTGGGAGATACGGAAATCCGTGGCCTTGCCGGCCACGATGTCATCCTTGACCACGCCGGGCAGGGCGCATTCCTCCGCGACCAGAAAGGCCGTGCCGATCCAGACCCCGATGGCGCCAAGGGTCAGCGCGGCGGCGATGCCCCTGCCCCCGACAAGGCCCCCCGCCGCCACCACGGGCACCGGGGCGACCGCCTCCACCGACTGGGCCACCAGAGGCAGGGTGGCGACGGGGCCCGTGTGGCCGCCGCCTTCGGTGCCCTGGCAGACCACGATATCGACGCCGGCATCGCGGTTGCGTTCGGCGTTGCGGACCGTGCCGGCCAGGCCGATCACCACCATGCCCTGCTTGCGGGCGCGGGGAATAATCCGGGCCGGATCGCCCAGACCGGCGGCAAAGATCGGCACCTCTTCTTCCAGCACCACCTGGATCTGCGCCTCGGCATAGACATCGGAATTGACGATATCGTTCTCCACCGGAGCGGGGGCCAGGTCGAAGCGTTCCAGCAATTCGTGCATGAAGGCCACATGGGCCGGGAAATCGCGGCGCAGCTCTTCGCGCACGCCGGTGCGGCTGGTGGAGGCCGCGGCCAACGAGGCGGGCAGCAACAGATCGACGCCGAACGGTTTGTCGGTTAGCTGGCGCACCCGCCGGATACGGCGGCGGACCTCTTCGGGCGACAGGGCAGAGCCGCCCAGCACGCCGCAGCCCCCGGCATTCGACACCGCCGCCACCAGCTCGGGCGGCGTGCCCATGCCCCAGACCCCCATGCCGGCCAGCATGATGGGATATTCGACCTTCAAAATATCGCAAAGTTCGGTATGCAGGATGGGTCGGGTCATAAGGGCGAGCTTCTCTACATTTGCTTTGAGGTGCTATACCCTACCCCAGGACAATTATTGAGAGCTAGATGGGGAGAGTTGGAAATGGCAGATGAAACGCCACGCGACTTTATCAAGGACGAAGGAGATTTGCGCGGCCGGCATGACGAGGTCAGCACATTGGCGGCGCAAAAAACCGTTCCCGCCCTGGAACCCCACAGCCGGCGGTTTATCGAACTTTCGCCGTTTCTGTGCATCGCCTCCGCCGACCCCGCCGGGCCGGCGGATGTCTCGCCCCGTGGCGATGCCCCCGGCTTCGTCAAGGTGCTGGATGAGCGCACCCTGTTGATCCCGGACCGGATCGGCAACAACCGCCTGGATACCTTCGCCAACATCACCAAAAATCCCTACATCGGCCTGATCTTTCTGGTCCCCGGCGTGAACGAGACCCTGCGCATCAACGGCCAGGCCCGGATCTGTACCGACCAGGAGGTACTGGCCGAATTCGAAGTGCGGGGCAAGGTGCCGAAAACCGGCCTGCTGGTGGCCATCGAAGAGGTGCTGTTTCAATGCGCCAAGGCGCTGATGCGCTCGCGCCTGTGGGAGGACGATTACCGGGTCGAGCGGAAAACCGCCATGCCGCCCCTGGGCCATATGATCCGCGACCAGATCGGCGCGGCGCAATCGCCCGAAGAGGTCGAGGCCTATGTGCAAACAAGCCTGAAAGAGCGCATGTATTAATGGCGAAACTGTACCTGGTGCGCCATGGCCAGGACGCCGGCTCGTGGGACGAGGACACCGATCCGGGCCTGAACGACCTGGGGCACGGCCAGGCCGCGGCAATGGCGGCGGCAATGGCGCCCCTGGGGCCCCTGCCGATCATGGTCAGCCCCCTGCGGCGGACGCGGGAAACCGCCCGGCCGTTGGAAACCGCCTGGCGCGTCACCGGGGTGGTGGAGCCGGCGGTACGTGAAATCCCCTCGCCCACGGATGACTTGATCGACCGCCGGGAATGGCTCACCGCGGTCATGTCGGGCACCTGGGCCCAGGCGGATGCCTGGCTGCATCCCTGGCGCCAGGGCGTGATCGATACCTTGCTGGCCTTGCGCGAGGACAGCGTCGTCGTGAGCCACTTCGTCGCCGTCGGCGCCGCCCGGGGCGACGACCGGGTGAGGATATTCCGGCCCGACAACTGCTCCATCACCGTGCTGGACTCGGACGGCAAAAATCTAAGCCTTATCGAATTGGGCGAGGCGTCCGAGACCAAGGTCGGCTAAGGCATAGGGAGTTAAAACATGAAGATCGAAGGCGGTTGCCACTGCGGCAGCATCACTTACGAGGCCGAGATCGACCCGGAGGGCGTCGTGGTTTGTCATTGCACCGACTGCCAGGCCTTGTCGGGTTCGGCCTTTCGCACCGTGGTCTTCAGTCTTGAGGATGCCTTCAGGCTGCTTTCGGGCGAGCCGAAAATCTACATCAAAACGGCCGCCAGCGGCGCCAAACGCGAACAGGCGTTTTGTCCCGAATGCGGCTCGCCAATTTACGCGACCTCCCCCGGCGAAGGGCCGAAAGTGCATGGCATTCGTCTCGGTACCGTGCGCCAGCGCGCTGAACTGCCGCCCAGGAAACAAGTCTGGCACCGTTCAGCGCATAACAGCCCGTTGAAAAAGGCGCTATTGACCGGGTTTCACTCGACGGCGAAACATAACGCGACGAAGGCGGTTTCGCCATCCTCCGAGACGATGAGGACCATCTGAGCGACCAGAACGGCTCCAGCTGGCGCAATAAG
>JAKZRK010000179.1:0-5024 GCA_047518225.1 Alphaproteobacteria bacterium
AAGCGGCGCGTGCCGCCGGATGAACCTCGAACGTCAATCTCCAACCCGTAACGAAAACCCGCCCCGAAAGCCGCCGTCAACCCGGCCGATACCGCTCGCCTCGCTCAAATCGGCCGCCAAGCGTGAATAATGCGGGCTAGCTGCTATAGGCGACGGTGGGATTGATGGCGGTGATGACGCCATCATTCATCGCGAACGTGGCGTAGGGTGTTTCATAAGTCCGCCCGGGCGCGTAGCTGAAAAGGATATCCCAACCCCGTTCCCGGAACAGCTTTTCCATTAATTCGTGCGTCCCCTGGCCGTGGGTGCCGAGCAAGACCCGCCGCACTTTCTTGGTCAGCAGGTCCATGGCCGGCGGAAACACAACTTTTTCCGATTGCTGCAGGTCCGCCTCGATATAGTCCACGCGCGGGAACGGGGCCAGCAGGTCTTTCAACGTGACGGCGCTGACGAAGGTTATTTCACCGCTGAAGTCGTATATCGTCCCGGGTGCCAGATCGATGGTCAGGTCGGTGCTGTTCCGCAGCAACAGGCTTTGCGCCAGTTTCTCGGTGGCGCCGGTGCGTTTGGCCAGGTCAAGGATGGCCATGCGGTTGGCGCCGCTGTTGGTCTGAACGCAATTCTGGGCGCCCGAACCGGGCGCGCCAATGGGGTACAGGACCGGCTGGTTATCGCCGCTCATGGCTGCCTCGATCAGCCAATGTTCGTTCGGATCGATGCCGTTGTCGCGGAATTGCTTGCGGGTCATTTCCATATTTTCCGGCACGCCGTCCACGGCCACCAGCATGGCTGGCATGGGGTTCAATGCCTGCAGTGTGAGGTAGCTGCCCACGGCCTGCCCGCCGTAACAGGCCCCAAGGGTCATCATGACATAAGAGCCGCGCGCTTCCTTCGCCGCCGCGGCCTGATTGAAGAATTCGAACCAGGCCTCGCCGTCCGAGATGTCCGGCAGCTGGGTTTGCATCTCGCAGCCGCCGGAGGTTTCGGGATCGATGCCCCAGATCGAGCGGAAATTGGCGTCGGTTCGCTGCCCCGTAAAATCAACCAGGAATCCCTTTTCCACAAACCCGGAAAACGGCTGCAGGCCTTCAAAAATATCTAAATAGGGCGCGAAATCGTTGACGGGCATAAGACCCTCCCATGATCTTCGTCGGCCGCCCGATTATTAGGATATATAATGACCAAGTGGTTAATTCAGGCCCGGAAATCAGGCTTTTAGGGCTTGACTTCCCGTGCCCGGACCGGGCAAGCAGAGGCATGACGAATGATGCCCCCACGACCATCCATTTAAGTGACTATCAACCCCCCGCTTTCCTGGTTGAGGCAGTGGAGCTGGAGTTTGATCTGCGACCCAACGACACCCAGGTCCTGGCCCGGATGTCATTGCGCCGCAATCCGGCGCACGACCATGGGGACGCCGCGCTATTTCTGAATGGCGAGGATATGCAGTTGCTATCGCTGACCATGGACGGGCGGGCACTGTCTGGCAGCGACTACGGCTTGAGCGATGGGGGCCTGCGCCTGGCTGACGTGCCGGATAAATTCGAGCTGGTAGTCGTGACCAAAATTGCGCCCGCCGCCAATACCAAGTTGGAGGGGCTGTATCAATCGGGGGGTATTTTTTGCACCCAGTGCGAGGCGGAGGGTTTTCGCCGCATCACCTATTTCCCGGACCGCCCCGATGTCATGACCATCTACCGGGTGACCGTGCGGGCGGATAAGGCGGCCTGTCCCGTGCTGCTTTCCAACGGCAATCTGGTTGATGCGGGGGATTTGCCACATGGCCGCCACTTCGCCGTCTGGGACGATCCATTCCCGAAGCCATCCTATCTGTTTGCGCTGGTGGCGGGCGATCTGTCCTGGCTGGAAGACCAATTCACCACGCAATCCGGGCGCGCGGTCACCCTGCGCATCTATACCGACCCGGGCAACGAGGACCGTTGCGCCTATGCCATGGAAGCGCTGCAACGGGCCATGCGCTGGGACGAGGAAAAGTACGGCCTGGAATACGATCTGAATTTGTTCAACATCGTCGCCATCAATGATTTCAACATGGGCGCCATGGAAAACAAGAGCCTGAACGTGTTCAACGCAAAATACGTTCTGGCCAATCCCGAAACCGCTACCGACGACGATTACGCCAACATCGAAGCCATCGTGGCCCATGAATATTTTCACAATTGGACGGGCAACCGGGTGACCTGCCGGGACTGGTTTCAATTGAGCCTGAAGGAAGGCCTGACGGTCTTTCGCGATCAACAATTCTCGGCCGATATGCGCTCCGCCCCGGTGCAGCGGATCAAGGATGTCCGCGCCCTGCGCGCCGCCCAATTCGCGGAGGACGCAAGCCCGCTGGCCCACCCGGTCCGCCCGGCCAGCTATATGGAAATCAACAACTTCTACACCGCCACCGTGTACGAAAAGGGCGCCGAGGTTATCGGCATGTACCAGACCCTGTTGGGCGAAGATGGTTTCCGCAAAGGCATGGATCTCTATTTTCAGCGCCACGACGGCCAGGCCGTGACCTGTGACGATTTCCTCGCGGCGATGGCGGATGCCAATGGCGCCGATCTGGAACAGTTCAAGCTGTGGTACAGCCAGGCCGGGACGCCGGAAATCCAGGTCTCGGGCAGCTATGACGAAACCGCACAAATCTACGAACTCAGCCTGAGCCAGAATTTGCCGGCCACCCCCGATGGGGTCGCCAAAGTGGCCATGCGCATCCCCCTGGCCGTCGGCCTGTTGGACGGGGCGGGGGATGATCTTCCCCTGGATCAGACGGGCGCGACCACTAGGGTCGTGGACCTGAACAGCATCGATACGGTGGTGCGGTTCGAAGGCGTGGCCGCCGTGCCCGTGGCCTCCGTCAACCGGGGCTTCTCGGCCCCCATTCGGGTGCGCCAGGAATTGGGCCATGGCACCCTGGCCTTCCTGATGGCCCATGACAGCGATCCATTCAATCGCTGGGAGGCCGGGCAGCAATACGCCACGGCTTTGTTGGGCGGCATGGCGGCGGAGATTACGGCTGGCCGCGAGCCATCTATTGATGCCGCCTTCATTGCCGCGTTGGGCCAGACCCTGACCGATCCGGCCCTGGACCCGGCCTTTGTCGCCCTGGCCTGCCAGCTACCCAGCGAACAATATCTGGCCGAGCAGGTGGACAGGGCCGACCCGGTGGCGATCCACCAGGCCCGCGAGGCTTTGCGCGGGGCCATCGCGCGGACCCTGCGCGATGATTTCCAGGCCATCCATGACGCCAACCGCTCCAACGCCCCGTACAGCCCCGACGCGGCCTCCGCCGGGCGCCGGGCCCTGAAGAACCTCGCCCTGTCCTATATCTCGACCCTGGACGATGACGGTTGCCGGGCCTTGGCCGGCCAGCAGTTCCGCGATGCCGATAACATGACCGACCGCATGGCGGCACTTTCGGCCCTAAATGACCGGGAAGATGACGAGCGTGCGGTGGCGCTGGCGGCGTTCCACGACCGCTTCAAGGACGATGCGGTGGTAATCGACAAATGGCTCTCCCTACAGGCCGCCTCCGCCCGCCCCGATACCCTGGCACGGGTGGCCGCGCTGATGGATCATCCGGTATTTTCCATTCTGCAACCAAACAAGGTGCGCGCCTTGATCTCGGCTTTTTGCAGCGGCAACCCCTATCGCTTTCATGCCGCGGACGGCAGCGGTTACCGCTTTTTGGCGGATCGGGTATTGCAATTGGACCCCATTAATCCGCAGATCGCGGCCCGCCTGGCGACCCAGCTTGGCCGCTGGCGCCGCTATGACGAGGGCCGGCAGGGCCTGATGCAGACGGAACTGAGACGAATTCTGGCGGCCGGCGGCCTGTCACTGGATGTTTTCGAGATCGCCTCGAAATCCCTCGGCGAATAGTCGAACGGTGAAAAAGTTCTTGCTATCTGGTGAAAATTTGGCCCCAGCCTTGCAGGCGGGCGGCCTGGACGCCGGCCAGTTCCAGGGCCCGCAGGATAACGACGGAAATGCTGTCGTAAATGGTGACGCCTAATTCCGCCTCCAGGCGTTCGGCCAGGGCCGCACCGCGCATGTTGGTGCAAATGATGGAGATCGCCGCCGCCCCCTGCGCCGCGACGTCCCGGCACATCGCCTCGACCTGATCCTGACTGATTTCCGAGAAGGAGAAATTATCGCTGATGCCCAAATGCCGCTCGGCCACGCAGTCAAAGCCGGCGGCCCGGTAATTATCCAGAATGCGGGCCTGCACATCGTCCGTGTAAGGTGTCACCAGGCCGAATTTCTTGACGCCATGGCGGCGAAACAGATCGTTGTTGGCCAGGATGGAGGTGGTGGCGGGCGCGCCGGTATTCTCTGTTATGCGGGCGCATAACGCCTCGTCATTGTCGAAGCCCAGCCAGCCGGCGGAGGTGCCGTTCCAGGCGATGCTCTGACATTTGGCATCGGCCAGCAGGTCGGCGGCGGTGAGAAATAGGTCATGATCGAACTGCGCCAGGCCCTTCTTGGACAGGGAAATTTCCGTCACCTTGAAGCGGCTGTAATGGGCCGTAACCTCGCCCAGGCCAGCCAGCATGGCGGTCGTCGTCGGCTCCAGTATGGTATTCGATGACGGCGTCAACATGCCCAGGATGATCCGGCCGGCGATTTCAGACATGGTTCTTTTCCTTTTGCAGGCCGCGCATCCGGCCAGGTCGCGCCAGACCCGAGCCTAGCTGATGGCACCGGGCGCCAATGTGAGAACGATGAAATCCCAGGCCGACGCCGTGGAAAGGCCACAGCTTGCGGCAAAACGCCCTTGGAGTGCAACAAACATGGCCGCCGGGATGATAATCTTGACACTAGAAGAAGAAAGCTCTTAGGCTCAAAAAAAATAACGCGGCAACGATGTCAATCTTAGCAGCCCGTTGACGAAGTTGGCACTGGACACAAGCGGCCTGGTCTGATTCTTTGACGTTCTGATTTGACCGGGGGATTCGCTGATGACGATGGGACAGCAGAAGGATCGTCAGGGGGACTTGATGGTAGGCTGGGCG
>JAKZRK010000180.1:0-20484 GCA_047518225.1 Alphaproteobacteria bacterium
TCACCAAGGCCCCGTGGCGGCGTTACGGTTCTTGGACGATGTACCACATCGACCTGCGAACCGCGCCTACCCAAGGGGCCTTGGTGAGCGGTCAAATGGGTCACAATAGCCCGGAACCGCTCTAGGTTTCCAGCCGCCGCGCCAGGGGTTGTTCGAAGAACAGATCGCCCACCATCACCACCTGCCATTCGCCGGCTTGACCACCGGATTGATCAATGGGGTCGTCCTGCCGGGTATCCATGGCGACCTGGTTCAATTCCGCGTTCATCTCGATGGCGGTAATGGCAAAGGGGTCCGTATCCACCGCCGTTACCGCCCGGGCCCCCGCCATGGCCGCCGCGATCGCCTCCAACCCGCTGCCCGCGCCCACGTCAAGGATCCGCTTGCCGGCAACGGTTTCCGGACGGTCCAGAATATAGCGGGCCAGGGCCTGCCCACCGGCCCAGGCAAAGGCCCAATAGGGCAGCGGCAGACCCGCCGCCGCCCTCTCTTCATCGCTCATCTGCCAGATCGGCATGGCTTCCGAGGCCAAATGAAGACGGATTTCCGGCAGCAACGCGATGCTTTGCACCTGGGTATTTGCGGCAATGAAGGCTGCCCGCTCCGTCCTCACCATAGGGATGGGGAGATACAGGCCTCCACCGCCAGACCGATTTCCAATAATGGCCCATCGCCCATGGTTTCGCCCATCAACATCAATCCGACAGGCGCCTCCCCCTGGCCATGGCAGGGAACGGTCAGGGCGCAACGGTCCAAGAAGTTGGCGACAATATTATTGCGCAACAGCAACCGGCCCATGTCCAGCCAGGCGGCGCTTTCCGCCAGATCGGCGATGGCGCAGGCAACCACGGGCGAGGTCGGCATGACAATGGCGTCATAGGGCGCGGTGACCCCATTGGCCGACGTGATCATCTCGGCCCGGATGTCGATCAGATCCAGATAGTCGGCGGCGGTCCAGGCATCGCCCATTTGAATACGGCCCGCCACGTTGGGATCGTACTGGTCCGCGGCCCGGTCCAGGGTTTCGCGGTGCAGGGCATAGGCCTCGGCGGTGGAAAAACCGCCGATACGGTTGATGGCCGGTAAACGCGCCAGTTCGGCGAAATCGATTTCCGTGACCAGCGCGCCGGCGGCTGAAAGCTTGCTCAAGGCCCCTTGAAAGGTAGCGGCGACAACATCGTCCATATCATCCAGCACCAGATGCCTCGGCAGCGCCAGACGCAAGCCTTGCAGCGGCCTCGGCCCCAAGGCAGGTGGCGTCTCACCGGCAAATATGGCATCGACCAGGGCACAACAAGCCACGCTGGGAGCCAGGGGTCCCACGGAATCCAAACTGCGGGCCAGGGGAAAAATGCCCCGGTCCGTGACCCTCCGCGCCGTTGGCTTGAAGCCGGCCAGGCCACACAGGCCGGCCGGCAGCCGGACCGAGCCGGCGGTATCCGTGCCCAAGGCGGCAGCCGCCATGCCGTCACTGACCGAGACGGCGCCACCGGATGTGGAGCCCCCAGGTATCCGCCCCGTAGCCCTGTCCCAGGGATTCTTCGGTGTGCCGTAATGGGCGTTGGTTCCAGGCGTTCCCATGGCGAATTCAACCATGTTGGTGCGGCCCATGATGATGGCGCCGGCGGCGCGCAGACGGGCCACTACCGGTGCGTCTTGCGTTGCCGGCGGGGCATCCCGGCGCACGATGGAGCCGGCCATGGTCACCTCGCCCGCCACATCACACAGATCCTTGATGGAGACCGGGATGCCGGCCAGGGGCGAAGGCACGACGCCATGGCTCCGGGCAAGGTCGGACGCCCTGGCGTTGTCCAGGGCGGCCTTATGATAAACCTTGACGAAGGCCCGTTCGCCTTCCCCGGCCGGATCATCGATGCGGGCCAGGGCCGCTTCGGTCAAGGCCTGGGAGGTGGTTCGTCCGGCTGCCAGATCGTCCGCCAGATCCGCGAGACTTCGCATCGTTCTCTCCCTCAAATGGCGCCGCTGGCGCGCAAGCCGTCGATTTCGGCCTGATCCAGCCCCAACTGGCCCAGTATTTCGTCCGTATGTTCCCCCAGTTCCGGGGTCGCGCGGCGAATTTCCGATGGCGTGCGGCTCAACTCAATGGCCTGGCCCACTACCTTCTGGTGGCCCAGAACAGGGTGTTCAACCGGTTGCGCCATCTTCAGATGCTGGACCTGGGGATCGGCGAAGACCTGATCGATATTATAGATCGGCCCGCATGGCACGCCGGCTTCATTCAGTATTTCCACCCATTCGGCGCTGGACCGCCCTTGGGTAATCGCCTCGATCCGGGCATTGAGCGCATCGCGATTTTCGGAGCGCGCGGCGCCGTCGGCAAAGCGCGCATCTGTGCCCAGGTCGCGGTCGCCCAGAATATCCACCAGCCGGGCATAGATGGCCGTCCCCGATGCCGCGATATTGATATAGCCATCCGCCGTCTTGAAGACACCCGTGGGGATCGATGTGGGATGGTTGTTGCCCGCCTGCCGCGGCACATCTCCGTCCAGCAGCCAGCGCGCGGCCTGAAAATCCAGCATTGCGATCTGGGCCTGCAGCAACGAGGATTTGACCCATTGCCCCAGGCCCGAGACTTCCCGCTCCAACAGGGCAATCAGGATGCCTTGGGCGCAAAACAGCCCCGCCGTCAGGTCGGCGACCGGGATACCGGCCCGCATGGGCCCCTGCCCAGGCTGGCCGGTGATCGACATCAGGCCGCCCATACCCTGGGCAATCTGATCGAACCCGGGCCGCCCAACATATGGTCCATCCTGGCCGAAACCGGAAATCGAGGCATAGACCAGACCCGGATTGATCTTTTTCAGGCTGTCATAGTCGATGCCCAGGCGGTGCTTGACGTCGGGGCGGTAATTCTCGACCACCACGTCCATCCCGGCCACCAGGCGGCGCAGAACCGCCGTGCCCTCGGCGGATTTCAGGTTCAGGGTCATGCCACGCTTGTTACGGTGGATATTCTGAAAGTCCGGACCGTGCCGGGGCCCGCCCATGCCCTCGCCCTCGTTAGGGCTGGGCGGAGTTTCCAGCTTGATGACATCGGCGCCCCAATCGGCCAACTGCCGCACCGCCGTCGGTCCGGCCCGCACCCGCGTCAGATCCAACACCCGAAAGCGGGACAGTGGTCCCTGCCTGGACTGCTCATTCATCTTCGTTTCCCATTTGCTTTCTATAATCCTGACCTCATTGTCACGACTGATCGGGCATTGGCAAGGGCCGTGCTCTATGCTGGGTGGCAACAACGTATTGGTGGTGGGTCGGGGAAGCGTGCAAGATCAGAAGGCAACACAGGCGGGGATACTATTCCTGCTGGGGGCAATCGGTTTCATCACCGTGGTCGACTCGGCGGCAAAGTATATGACCACCACCCTGCCGCCGTTGGAACTGGTCTGGGGCTATTTCCTGGGCATTTTTACCTGCCTGGCGGTACTGGCCGCAAGCAAGGGCGGCCGCCTGCCGCGTCTGCTGGTAACCCGGCGCCCCATGCTGCATATAGGGCGGACCGGATTGCTGGTGCTGTCCATCAGTCTTCTGTTCCTGGCCCTGAAGTACATGTCCCTGGCGGACGCCACGGCGATCAGCTTTACCTCACCCTTGTTCATCACGCTGCTGGCTATACCGGTTTTGGGAGAGCGGGTGGACCGGGCCCGCTGGCTGGCGGTATTCGCCGGCCTGTGCGGTGTTCTGGTCGTGGTGCGGCCGGGCAGTGGCCTGGCCAGTTGGATTTCTCTATTGCCCCTGCTGGGCGCCGCCGCCTTCGCCGGCTTTCAAATTATCACACGCTTGATGGCCAGCAGCGAGAACACATTCGCCACCCTGTTCTATACCGGCGCGGGCGGTTTGGCTTGGAGCACCTTGGCGCTGCCTTTTGTCTGGGCCGCGCTCGACCCTTGGCATTGGTTGTTTTTTCTGGTGCAAGGCGCCTTGGGCGTCGGGGCCCATCTGTGCATGATCAAGGCGTTCGAGCTGGCCGAGGCGTCCTTGTTGGCGCCGTTCAATTATTCCAAGATAATCTGGGCCGCGGCGGCCGGTTACCTGGTGTTCGACGACTGGCCCAGCCTGAACACCCTGGCCGGCGCCACCATCATCGCGCTCGCCGGCCTGTTCATCTTGTTGCACGAGCGGCGAAATAATCGCGGCCCAGAGAACGCCCAACGGCGGCGGCCGTAGCGTCATGGAAGCTGCCGCTTGCCGCCGCGCGGATCCTTCCGGTTATCCGGCGCGATGCCCGCAGGCCGGAAAGAAAATTCATTCCCCTACGTCGTCCCGTGCCCGGACTGACCGACCGCGCTCTAGTTGCCGAGCATCTGACCGCTCAGAGCCGAGCCGCCGCCGCCCGCCATCATGCCGCCGTCGATCACCAGTTCCGAGCCGTTGACATAGGACGACAGGTCCGATGCGAGATAGAGCACGCCGTCGGCGATTTCCTGTGGCCGGCCGGCCCGGTGCGCCACCGTCGCGGCTGCCAGCGCCTCGGGATCGATGGTGTTGGCCCCGCCGCTTAACCCGCCAGAGGGCAGTTTGGTCCAAATGGGAGTGTCGATAATGCCCGGATGCACGGTATTAACGCGCACTTTCAGGCCCGCCGCCGCACATTCCAAAGCCGCGGATTTCGCGAACAAGCGCACCCCGCCCTTGGAGGCGCTGTAACCCGCCAGCCCGGGCGAACCGCGCAGGCCCGCCACGGAAGACATGATGATGATCGAACCGCCCCCCGATTGGTGCATGGCGGGAATGCCGTGCTTGGTGCCTAGGAAAACGCCGTCAAGATTGATCGCGTTTTGCCGCCGCCAGTCTTCCAGGCTCATCTCCAACAACGATCCGCCAATGCCGATGCCGGCGTTGTTGACCAGGATATGCAGCCCGCCACAGCGCGACTGTACCTCGTCCAGCACCCCGCGCCAGGCTTCTTCGTCGGTCACATCGTGAGGCAGGGAGTGGGCCGAACCGCCCGCCGCCTCGATCCTGCGGAGGGTGCCGGTCAAGCCATCCGTATCAATATCCGTGATCACGACCTGCGCGCCCTCCCGCGCCAGGGTTTCGGCACAGGCCCGGCCGATACCAGAGGCCCCACCGGTCACCATCGCTATCTTGCCATCCACCAGTCCCATGTCCGTCCTCCCCAATAATGCCGCTCGCAGGTTTTTTGTGTTTCTTGATTATGCGCGTCCGCCCATTCATGGACAACCCGGCGTCCTATCGGTATTCTTGCGGCAATGAAAAATCAGACCAAACACGGTGGTCTAAGGGATGGAGGCAAGGGCAATGCGGGTTAGGGTCAATGCGGAAAAATGCGAAGGGCATAATCGATGTTGTGCCTTGGCGCCGGAATTGTTCGATGTGGACGAATACGGTACCGCGACCGCGCTGAACGACGGCAAGGTACCGCCGGAACTCGAAGCAAAAGCGAAACTTGCGGTCGAAAATTGTCCGGAATTCGCCATCGAATATGTGAAAGATGATGGGGAGCGGTCCAAATGACGACGACGCCACCGGTAAATGATTGGGCGACGGACTACGACATTTTCGATGAAAGTTATGTGAAGGACCCGGTGCCGGTCTGGAATGACCTGCGTGGCAAATGCCCCATTGCACATACAGAGCGTTGGGGCGGTTCCTGGCTGCCCACGAGCTATGACGATATTCAGGCCTTTGTGCGTATGGTGCCGGAATTATCCTCGCGCGACCCACTTGTGGTCAGTGCCTCCCGGGAAGAAGAGGAATTCGATCCCATACTAAAGGAATACGGCAATTCCGCCCCGCCCATCACCTCCGATCCGCCGGATCATATCCCCATGCGCCGCTTGATCCTGCCCCTATTCACGCCCAAGGCGGTGGAACCATACCGGCCCTTCGCCAAACAGCTATGTCATGATCTGATCGACGGTTTTATCGGCAAGGGTGCCTGCGATGCGGCCTTGGACTACGCGGTGCATGTTCCGGCCAAAACCATCGCCCACGTGATCGGCGTGGATGGCGAGCGCTCCGATGAATTCGTCGGCTGGGTGCGCGGCCTGCTGGAGGAGGGAATGACCGATCCCGCCAAGCGGATCAAGTACCGGGGCATCATCCGCCAATTCTTTGGTGAACTGGTGGACGCGCGCACGGCCAAGCCCAAGGACGATTTGGTTTCCCATTTGCTGGCGCAGGAAATCGACGGCGAGCCGATCGCGAAAAAGGCCGTGGTGGGCATGTGTAATCTGCTGCTGGTGGCGGGTATCGATACAACTTGGAGTTCCATCAGTTCGTCGTTGTGGCATTTTTCCACCCATCCGGACGACCGCCGCCGCATGGCCAACGAGCCTGAATTGTTTCCCTCCGCCATTGAAGAGATGCTGCGTTTTTATGCGCCCGCAACCATGGCGCGCGAAGTGACGGAGGAAGTGCAGGCGGGCGATGTCACCTTCATGCCCGGCGACAAGGTGCTGTTAAACTTCCCCGCCGCCAACCACGACCCGAGCGTGTTCGAGGATGCGGACAAGGTGATCCTGGACCGGGCCAAGAACCGTCATATCGCCTTTGGCATCGGCTCGCACCGTTGCGCCGGTTCCAACCTGGCGCGGATGGAAATGGACGTGGCGCTGCGGGTCTGGTTCGAACGTATTCCCGAGTTCGAGTTGACGGACCCCGATGCGGTAACCTGGGCCGGCGGCCAGGTTCGCGGCCCCAGGCATCTGCCCTTCACCTTTCCGGTGTAATCCCAAGCTGCACGGCGGCTATGTCACGATGACGGCAGGGTCAGGTCGAGCCAAGGCGTTGTGCCTTCGTCAATTACCCAAGGCAGGAGCCCGGTGCGTTAGCAGCGCACGCCGGGATCTGTGCGGGGGGCGCGGAGTAACTCGCGTCCCTACCGCGATCATATTTGAGAAAATAACCCTTCCAAATATCGTTTCACTGACGACAGACAACCCGTCGCCGCCGCAGGTCCAAGGGTCAACGGTTCTCTTACAAGTGGTCAATGATTTTCCGATAGGACACTCTAACGGATGGATCCAGCGGTTGCTCGTCGCTCTCATCACTTGCCAATTTTCGTAGAACCCGTTCCTTCAAAGCATCCAAGTCAAAAAATAATCCGAGCGTTTGGGCATCGGAGAATGTTTTAGGTGTACTAAAAAATAAACATATTGCAGGCAGGCTTTCATCATCCTGAACCAGTCCGTCAAAGTACGCGCGACTTGCCTCATCCAATTCGCCTGGAACGTCTTTGATGAGAAAAATCACATGAGGCACCCAAAGCGATTTCAGCAAATCTCCTCCCACCAAACGGTCGACTTCTCTTGCCGCAACACGTTCCGCCAATTCCTTTGTTTGGTTTTCAGACAGAAACACTGGTCCTACGGGCTTCTGGGCCCAGCCAAATAATCCGTAAAAAAAGAAGTGCCTTCGCAAAATGAACGGCAGGATCTCGACATCGCCCATTTCAAAGAGATCGTCCAGAATTGTTTTGCCCAATTCCTGGATATTTTTATCTTCGACAAAAAACCTTTCATCAAACAAGTCATCAATGTTCCCGACCACATCGCGCATGGCTGGATATTGGGTTGGCCATTGGTTATCGTATTTCAGAACAAAAAGGCGCATAGCCTCCCAGAAGGTTTGGTGAACCGCATCATCGAAATCATCACTGAGATAAACATCTCGCAAGCGCAGCCAAAAGTTCCCGAAATCATCGGTTTGAATAACGGCCTTCATGAATTCCAAGATTTCAATAGCTGGCTTTGCTAACAATGCCCGGATTTCAGAGCTTGGATAATCGCCCGGCAAAAGCCCCAATCTCAGCACCGTGAGCAACGGGCTATAATAGCATAACGAATGGGCAGAAGCCGCATCTTCCCTTCTATCAGGAGATAACTGTGGAAATAGGAAACCCATAAGCCTGTCCAAATTTGGCGATCGCTCATCCTCAGCAATTTTAGCTTTCAGACGATCTTCCAACTCCTGTTGGGCTTCATCAAAATACGCAGCGTAATCTTCGTCCCGCCACCCATCTTGGATGTAGAGTTGATAATTGTTCCGGATTAGTTTTTCTGTTTGCGGAGCCTTTGACATCACGGCGGTGAAGGCTAACAAGTCAATGTTATCAACTTCTTCCCAAACCATTCCGGACAGGACGTGATACATGCCTAAAACGCGCTTGATATCGCGTGGCGTTTTCAAGATGCCGGGAATGAGATGCTTGATCAGTTCTGCGTATCGTTCTCGGTCTACCAAAGCTGGGTCAATACCAACGTCTTCAAAAATGGGCGTCAATTGAGCCTCGAACATGCGACGAATTTCAGCTCCAGTCGCTAGAGGCAATGGGATTGGGAATTGAACGATCTTTTCAAGATACGCCTGTCCACGTTCTGAGCCCCCAAGGGCCTCCGCCACGCGTTCGCCATCATAAGCCAGAACATAGGAAATGCGCGGAAAATCCATAACAGAGCGTACCAGTTGCGCGACCGCATGCACCTCCTCATCATCGACACGGTCAAGCTCATAGATAAGAACAACAATGGGAATTTCTATCTTGGACAGAAGGTTCGCTATCAATGCACGCTGGTCATGAAGGCTTCTTTTTGTAGACCCCAGTTTTTCCATGACATCAAATGCAGCTTTGAGACCAGGCCAGCCGGCATTGGCAACTGGCGCAACCGCCTGTCCGTACTTTTGGAGCACACTAACAAGTTCTTTGAGCCGTTGCTTCAACTTGCCGCGCTGGGCAATGGTGGCTTGTAGCTGCTGAAGAAATTGAGAAATGAGGTCATCACGGCCAGAAACCAGCCATGGATCGAACCTAATAACCAAGGCATTGTCGGGATATGCGTCATGGATTGCGCCATCAAGCATATTCAAAATGGACGATTTACCGCTTCCCCATTCGCCAACAATTCCAACGACGACGCCGGTTGCACGGCCTGTTTTCTCATCAATCAGAGCACCGACAAGCCGGTCAACAAAAGGCTTTCGGCCAAGGCGATCTTCGGCAAGAGAACGTGCTGCGCGATCTGGTTGGGCCGTCAAGGAAACTTCTGTCTGTTGACTTTCTGAAGCAGCGGCCATTCCAAACTGGCGGCTCACGGCCCTATGTGAAATCAGACCCCTGCCTTGTCCCAGAATTCGCCGCAACCCACCCATCAGCTGATTATCCGCAACCAAATTTATACCTCGGTATCGGCACACCTGGCGACCAAAACAATGCTAACAGGTGCATTTGTTGAAATACTGCACTTCAATTATAACTGTATGAATAGAAATGGAAATTACAATTCTAGCTCGGCTAACGGTGGAGCATTATCAAAAATGGATTTGAGCGATGCTTGACCCCCAGTCCCACTGAATTGGGGCCACCATTTTCATAGGGGGACCAGCACGCCAAAGTTGTTCCTGGAATTATTTTATTGGAGGTCAGATGCGAGCAAAGAGCACAGGGAATATCCCAAACACGAATTACGGTGACCGTGCATACTATTGAGGTGTTTTGAACGACACACCAAAGTCAACCCATGGCCGACCTGCCAGGATCATCCTGCCCCATGTCCCACATCATGTCAGCCAGTCGGTCGGGAGCAGGCATTCTTTGGTCCCGAAGATAGGCCCTCTAGGTAATAAAGATCGCGGTAGGGGCGCGGGGTAACTCGCGTCCCTACCGCGATCTTTATACCCTTTATAGGCATCTGCCGTTCAGATTTTCGGTATAATCCCAATCGCAATCGGGACGGCGGCTCTGTCACGCGGACGGCAGGGTCAGGTCCAATTCCTTGCGTTGCGCCTTTGTCAGCTTGGCCATGATGATGAAATAGGCGGCCTCGATATAGGCCTTGATGTCCTGGGCATTCACGGCGTCAGGGGCCTCAAGCTGCACCCATTTGGCCCGCCCCAGATACGGCGCGGGAATGATGCCGGGTTGCTCGCACAGAACGGAATAGGCCAGGTCGCTGCATTTGAAGCTTATTTTTGGGTGATCGCCCACCCCCCATCTGGAGCATATCGCGAATATTTTCCCGCCGACCTTCCACATCGACGCGCCGCGTCACGCCCACCGTCTTATTCCGCCATGAAAGCAAATGCTTCCTGGTTGGCTTCACCCAATTCAGGCGCGGCGCGCCGAAAACCGGGACGTTTCCCGTCGAAGCGCAGCGGCATGGCGAACAGGCGAAAGCTGCCGTCGGGGCTGTCCTGCATCATGCCCGAGGCAACGGTCTGGGGGTGCTCTATGGCCTCGCTCAGGGATTGGATCGGTGCATTGGGGACATCGGCCGCGCTCAACAGCTCGCTCCATTCGGCCCGGGTACGTGTGGCAAGGGTCTCGTTTATCGTGGTTTTAAAAGCCTCACTGTTGGCCACGCGCGCGTTGTTGGTGGCGAAACGTGGATCGTCCAACAGATCGGAGCGCTGGATGACGCCGCAAAACCGCTGAAACTACAAAGCCGTGCCGGTGGTCAGCATTAATTTGCCGTCCGCCGTTTCATAGCCATCGTTAGGTGTCACCATGGGACCCTGCAACCCCATGCGTTCAGGCCAACCGGCGCCCGCTTCATGGTTGGCGAAGGTCATGCCCTGCCAGGCCAGGGCGGTTTCGAACATGGCCGCGTCAACCAGGCAGCCGCGGCCGGTGGCATGGCGTTGTTGCAGGGCGGTCAGAATACCAATGGCGGCCCACATGCCCGTGCCAATATCTATCAGGGGTACGCCGACGCGGACCGCCTCGCCACCGACCGCCCCCGTGGCATTGGCGATGCCGGAGAAGGCCTGGATCAAGGGGTCGTAACCGGGCGCATCCTTCATTGGCCCGGCCGGTCCGAAAGCGCCCATGTTGCAATAAATCAGGGCCGGATTACCCGCCATCATGGCCGCCGCGTCCAGGCCGAATTTTTCGACCACGCCAGGGCGCAAATTCTGCACCACCACGTCGACCTTTTCGGTAATCAGGCGGCGCAAGCGGTCCAGCGCCTCCGGCGCGGTAAAATCGACGGTAATTGAGCGCTTTTCCCTGTTGAATGCCTGGAACGCCGCACCGGTACCGCCGATCCGGCCCTTGCCCCAGCTACGGGCCGCATCGCCAATTCCGGGCGGTTCGACCTTCCAGACCGTGGCGCCAAAATCACTGAACACCCGGCCCGCGAAAGGCCCGGCGATGGATGAACCCATCTCCAGCACGGTTAACCCTTCCAGGGGCAATGACGTGACGGGCTGGGTCTTGGGGAGCGTCTCACTCATACCTATCCTCGCGGCGATTTAGAGCGTTTCCGCCTGAATGGCGCGGCTGATCAACAATTTTTGGATATCCGATGTCCCCTCGTAGATCTGCGTCACCCGCACATCGCGATAGATCCGCTCCACCGGATGGTCATTCAGATAACCATAGCCGCCCAGAGTCTGGATGGCGTCCGAACAGACTTCTTCGGCCATTTCGGTCGCGAACAACTTGGCCATGGAGGCTTCCTTGCGGCACCTCAGGCCATCCATATGCATTGCGGCCGCGTGATGCATCAACTGCCGGGCGGTTTCGATCCTGGTTGCCATTTCGGCTAGGCGAAAGGCCACCGCCTGATGCTCGAAAATAGGCTTGCCAAAGGCTACGCGCTCTTGGGCATAGGCCAGGGCATGCTCGAACGCGGCGCGGGCCATGCCGATGGCCTGGGCCGCTATACCGATCCGGCCCGTGGATAGATTAGCCAGGGCGATGCGGTAGCCCTCCCCATCCCGGCCCAGCATCATATCCACCGGCACTTCCAGATCATCCAAGGATATCTGCGCCGTATCGGACCCGCGCTGGCCGAGTTTGTCTTCGATCCGGACAATGTTGTAGCCATTGGCCGATGTTGGCGAGAGGAAACAACTGATGCCCTTGGGGCCCGCGTCAGGGTCGGTGACGGCGAAGATCATCGCCGTGGCGGCGATGGCACCGGAGGTTATGAAGTGCTTGTCACCATTGATGATGTAACGGTCCCCGTCCCGCCTGGCCCGGGCGCGCAAATTCGAAGCATCCGAGCCCGCCTGAGGTTCGGTCAATAGAAAAGCGCCGATATGCTCGCCCCTGGCCAAAGGGGCCAGAAACCGTGCCTTTTGCCCATCCGTGCCATAGTCGGCCAGGGCGGCGCAGACCGGCACGTTGTTCACCGCCATGATGGTGGAGGTGGCCCCGTCGCCGGCGGCGATCTCTTCCATCGCCAGGATATAGGACAAATAATCGGTGCCGGCCCCGCCCCATTCGGGCTCCACGCACATGCCCAACAGGCCCAGCTTGCCCATTTCGGCCAGAACGTCGCCAGGCACCTTAGCCTCGCGGTCCCACCGGGGGGCATGGGGCGCCAATTCCCGCCGGGCGAAATCCCGCGCCATATCGCGCACCATGATCTGATCGTCGGTCAACAGCACGCATTTACTCCTGCAAAAACAGGCTTGCCCGGCCCATCTCTAATGCAGCATCTCCAAGGCCATGGCCGTGGCTTCGCCGCCGCCGATGCACAGGGTCGCGACGCCGCGCCTCCCCCCGGTCTTTTGCAAGGCTGCCAACAGGGTGACCAGGATCCGGGCCCCCGAGGCGCCGATGGGATGGCCCAGGGCACAGGCGCCGCCATGAATGTTGACGATATCGTGGGGCAGCCCCAATTCCTTCATGGCCGCCATGGTGACCACGGCAAAAGCTTCATTGACCTCGAACAGATCCACATCCCCCTTGTCCCAGCCGGTCTTCTCGAACAGGGTGTTGAGGGCGCCGACGGGGGCGGTGGTGAACCAGGCCGGCTCCTGGGCGTGGGTGGAATGGCCGATAATCCTGGCCAACGGTGTGAGGCCACGCTTTTCCGCTTCCGACTGCCGCATCATGACCAATGCCGCGGCGCCATCGGAAATAGAGGAAGAATTTGCCGCCGTCACCGTACCGTCCTTGGCGAAGGCGGGACGCAAAGTTGGGATTTTCTCGATATTGGCTTTGCCGGGCTGTTCATCGATCTCCACCACGCGCTCGACCCTGCGTTCCGTGAACGTAATCGGCGTGATTTCGCCGGCAAAGCTGCCGTCCTCGGTGGCTGTCTTCGCCCGCCGCAAGGATTCGATGGCGTAGGCATCCTGCTGCTCGCGGGTGAATTGGTAGTGCTGCGCCGTCTGTTCCGCAAAGACGCCCATGGCCAAACCCTTGTCATAGGCATCTTCCAGGCCGTCCAGGAACATATGATCCTTGACCTCGCCATGGCCCAGACGCATGCCGCCGCGTGCCTGGGGCAGCAAATATGGCGCGTTGGTCATGCTTTCCATGCCGCCCGCCACCACGACATTCGCCGAACCAGCCACCAGCAGGTCATGGCCAAACATAGCGGCCTTCATGCCGGAACCGCACATCTTATTGATCGTGGTGGCACCCACGGCATCAGGGATGCCGGCACCCTTGGAGGCCTGCCGTGCCGGCGCCTGGCCCTGGCCCGCGCCAAGGACATTGCCCATGATGACCTCATCAACATCCTCACCGCTTATTCCGGCGCGCTGCATGGCCGCGCCAATCGCGCCGGCACCTAATTGCGGCGCCGCAACCGAGGCAAAATCACCCTGCATGCCGCCCATGGCCGTACGCGCCCCGCCCACGATGACAATGGGATCCTGATCGCTCATCATTTTCCGTTCCTTTCGCGATAATCCGATTATTTACAAGCTGGCGCTTAAACTAACACCCCTGCCAGCGGCGGCAAGTTGTTCCGTCACCCAAAATCCCGGCGGCGCCCGCGCGGAGCCGGGGCGGGCGGTTCAGTCCATCTCGAGAACAGTCTAAGAGCCACCGGCGTGGGGCAGCAAGGCCCCGAGGACGACACGGTGAAACGGCGTCTCGATGCCCGCTTTCTCGCCTAACCGGCAGACCGTGCCATGCAGCCATTCAAGTTCGAGCCGCTTGCCCAATTCCAAATCGACGGTCAGCGAAGCCTGCCACGACGGCGACATGCCCTGGACGAAGGCGAGCGTGCTTTCAATGTCCGCCTCGCCCAAACCGACGCCCTCGGCCTGGGCCACGGCGACCACCTCCGCCATGGCCTGCGCGGCCAATCGCCAGGTATCCGGGGTGCCGCGGATTTGGCTTAGGGGCAGCCGGCTCAAAGCGCTCAGGCCGCCCATGGGCGCCAAAAGCAGGAACTTGCGCCAGAGTTCAAGGCGGATATCGGGGCTGATCGCAACCTCCAGGCCGCCTTTGGTTCCCAGCCTGGCCAGGTTTTCCAGCCGGGCGCTCGAACGGCCATGGACCTCGCCCACGGTCAGGCCGTTCATGGCGTTATGCTGGATCACGCCGGGCGCCACGATCTCGCCGTTGATCAGCGCGACACCGGGCACGCTGTGGGCCGGGCCCGCGATCTCGGCGATCATGGCGGGCGCATCGACACCGTTTTGTAACGAAATGACGCCGGTCTCGGGGCCCAGCATGGGCAGCAGCCCATGGACCGCCGCCTCGACGTCATAGAGCTTGACGCCAAGCAATACCAGATCGACCGCACCGACCTCGGCCGGATCATCGGTCGCCGTGGCCGGATTGATGTGCAAATCACCCAGCGGACTGGTCACTCTCAGGCCGTCCTTGCGGATCGCCGCCAGATGCGCGCCCCGGGCGATGAAGACAACCTCGGCCCCCGCCGCCGCCAACCGCGCCCCGACGTAGCCGCCCATGGCGCCCGTGCCCATCACCGCGATCTTGATCATTTCGGAAACTCCCCGCATGCCCCTTGAATTCACGGCAGTGTAGAGCGGTTCCGGGCTATTCTGAACCATGAGTTATGCGGAAATAGAGCGCCAATTGCGGAGCGGCGGTATTGTCATTCTTGACGGCGGTACGGGGACCGAGCTTGAACGGCGCGGCGTGCCCATGGACCCGAACGCCTGGTGCGGTACGGCGGCGCTGGAGAATGCCGCCATGCTGGAACGCATTCATGGGGATTACATCGCCGCCGGGGCGGATATTATCACGGCAAACACTTATGCCTCTTCGCGGCTGATGCTCGGCCCGGCCGGGTTCGCGGACCGGTTTGAAGAGATCAACCGCACCGCTGTTGCCGCGGCCTTGCGGGCGCGGGAAGTGAGCGGGCGGGACGACGTATTGGTCGCCGGTTCCTTGTCTCATGCGGGACCGGTCGTTAGCGGTACGGCGCGGCCGGACCCGGCGCGGGCACCCAGCGAAGGCGCCATGGCGGATGCGTTCGGAGAACTCGCCATGCTTCTGCGCGACGAAGGCTGCGACCTGATCATTTTGGAAATGATGTATAACCCGGAACGAATGGACCACGCCTTCACCGCCGCGATTGCGAGCGGCCTGCCTGTATGGACCGGATTCTCCGCCCGGCGTGGTGACGGCGGGCAGGTCCTCGGATTTGCACCCGAGCGGGACATCCCGCTTGGGGATATCGTTCAGGTGCTCAATCGATTTGACGTAGCGGCGGCCGGGATCATGCACACCCAGGCGAATGTGGTTGGCGACGCCCTGGAAATCTTGGGTGCTATCTTCGACGGACCGCTTATGGCTTATCCGGATTCCGGCTATTTCAAATCGCCCCATTGGCAGTTCGAGGACGTGATCCCGCCGGACGAATTGCACCGGTTCGCGGCGCAATGGGTTAAGAACCGCGTACAGATCGTTGGTGGCTGTTGCGGCCTGTCACCTGAGCACATCGCGGTTCTGGGGCCGCTCAAGGGATAGAGCCGTCATGGCCCTGTCATCTGGAGCCGTTCCGCCTTAATGTTTCGGGAATTGTGCCGCCATTTAAACAGAGGTACCCCCATGGCCGCTTTCTATGAACTCCGCCAGTACAAAGTGCTTCCCGGTAAAATCGACGAATGGGTCAGGGTGATGGAGGAAGAGATCATTCCGTTCCAGGTCGCGAAGGGCATGGTGATCTGCGGCAGCTTCCAGGGCGAGGAAGACGACAGCGTCTATGTCTGGCTGCGCCGCTTCGAAAGCGAGGAACAGCGGGAAGCGCTGTACAAGGCCGTCTATGAGTCGGACTACTGGAAAAACGAGATGTCCCCCAGGATTCCGGACTATCTCGACCGGCCCAACAATGTGGTGACGCGGATAATTCCAACAGCGAAATCCACCGTCCGTTGAGGGTTCAATGGCTCTAACTTTTAAGAATTGAGCCTATCGGACGCCGATCCGTTCCTGATGGGCCGTTATACCAACCGGCGCTGATAGGGACCTATCGAGGTCTATTGTCACGGCGGGGCATCGGCGGTGAATTCGGCCGGCTTTTTCTCGGTCAGGGCGGCCAGCATGTTTTCCACAATATCGCGGCCAAGACCGCGGGTGATGAAGACGATGCGGGATCGATGGTCATCGTCGGGCCAGGCATCCAGTTGCACCGGGGGATGGAACATGTGCTGGACCCCGTGAATGACTATGGGGGTCTCGCTTTCGGCCACGTTCAGCAGGCCCTTGATGCGCAGGATATCGTCGCCGCGATAGGTGGTCAGCAGCTCCAGCCAACTGGCGATCTGGTCCCAGGGCAGGCGTTCTTCCAGATAGACGCAGTAGGCCTGGATCTGGGCGTCGTGGCGATTGACGTCATGGCCATGGTCATGGTCATGCGCCGCATCTTCGTCATAGGCTTCCGCCCGCAACCAGCGTTGCACATCCAGGGTCTTGCTTTCGGGGTCATACAGGCCGGCGTTGAACAACCGCGCGGGATCGATATCGCCGCTAGCAACCCGGTGGATGTGGGCGGCGGGGTTCAGGCCGCGCAGGTGCCCCTCCAGGGCGGTAATGGCGCCGGCATCCGCCAGGTCCACTTTAGAGATCACGATACGATCGGCCACGGCGGCCTGCTTCACGGCCTCAATATGCTTCTCCATGGTGTCCATGGCCAGCACCCCATCCACCGTGGCGATGACCCCGTCCAGGCGGTAGCGGCCCATCAAGAACGGATCGGCCATCAGGGTATGCAGGATCGGCGCGGGGTCGGCCAAGCCGGTGGTTTCTATCACCAGGCGGTTGAAGTCGGGTATTTCCTGTTTCGCGCGGCGGGTATAGAGGCTTTTCAGAGTGTCGACCAATTCGCCCCTGATGGTGCAGCACAAACAGCCGCTGGACATCAACACCACATCGTCATCGACGCTTTCCACCAGCATGTTGTCGATGCCGATTTCGCCGAATTCATTGATCACCACGGCGGTTTTATCCATGCCGGGATGCTGTATCAGGCGGTTCAACAGGGTCGTCTTGCCGCTGCCCAGAAAGCCGGTAATCACCGATACGGGCAGGCTGTCCACGTCAACCTTGGTCATCTTCACTCCCTTGCATATGCGCCTGCAACGGCCGGAACGGTAGCACGAGCATCCAAATCAGGTTGGCGCAAATTCGGCCGCCGTAGGCGCGCAAACCGATCTCCATGCCGGCGTGCCCCGCCGCCGGCTGATCCTGATAAGAGCCGAACAGGCGGTCCCACCAGGGCAGATTGAAGCCGAAATTGCTATTGTATTCCCCTGCCTCGACGGAATGATGCACCCGGTGCATATCAGGGGTCACCACCAACAAACGCAGCCAACGGTCCAGGCCCAGGGGCAGGCGCACGTTGCCATGATTGAACATGGCGGTGCCGTTCAACAACACTTCGAAAATCAATACGGCCAAGGCGGCGGGACCCAGGATCAGCACCGTCGCCAGCTTGATCACCATGGACAGGACAATTTCGAAGGGATGAAAACGCAGGGCCGTGGTGACGTCGAAATCCAAGTCCGCATGGTGCATCCGGTGCATCCGCCAAAACAGCGGGATCAAATGAAACAGGCGATGCTGCCAATAGACCAACATATCCAGCAGGGCGGCGGCGGCGGCAACTTCCAACCAGCCGGGCAGCGCCATCATGTTGAACAGGCCCCAGCCCTTTTGTTCGGCCCAGACGGCGGCGCCCACCGCCAGGATGGGGAACAGCACGCGCACTACCATGGTATTCACAACCACGATGCCCAGGTTGCTGCCCCAGCGCCGCCACTTGCTCTGTCCCAGGGCGCGGCGCGGGGCGGCGATTTCCCACAGCGCCATTGCCACCAGAACGCCCAGGAAAATCGACAGGCGGATGGCGCCTTCGTTTTGCATTATGCTATTCGACATGATCCCGATCCTGTTCGACGGCCCGAAAGAGGCCGGCATGACCCTTGTTTTGGCCCATGGCGCGGGGGCGGCCATGGATAGTCCGTTCATGGCCGCCTTTGCCCAAGGGCTGGGCGCGCGGGGCATTGCCGTCGCGCGCTTTGAATTCCCTTATATGGCGGCTCGCCGCGCCACGGGCAACAAGCGGCCGCCGGACCGCCAACCGATCCTATTGCAAACCTGGCGCGAGGTCACCGCACAGCTCGGTGAACATACAACCCAGGGGCGCCTGGCGATTGGCGGCAAATCCATGGGCGGGCGCATGGCCTCGCTGCTCGCGGCGGAAGGCGGCGGACAAGACATTCACGCCCTGGTCTGTCTGGGCTATCCCTTTCATCCCGCCGGGAAACCTGACCGCCTGCGCATTGAACATCTGGCGGCGTTGTCCCTGCCCAGCCTGATCGTTCAGGGCGAGCGCGACCGCCTGGGCAACCGGGTGGAAGTGGTGGCTTATCCATTGTCCAATGCCATCCGTTTCCATTGGTGCCCGGACGGCGACCA
This sequence comes from Alphaproteobacteria bacterium, assembly GCA_047518225.1. GTDB lineage: Bacteria > Pseudomonadota > Alphaproteobacteria. The sequence continues at coordinate 18,617 of JAKZRK010000180.1, forward strand.
CGATCTAACGCCGCGCAAACGCTCGGGCTACAGCCAAGAGGATAACTGGGCCGGCGCCATGGACGCGGTAGCGGCCTTTTTGGCGTCCCTTTAGGCCGTGACGGCGGCCCGGCGCCCGTGCGCCACCCAAGAGCAACCTGCGTTCATTCGAACGCAGGTTGCTCTAAAACCTTGAATTAGATCAAATTGTCAGCCGAAAAACGATTCCGTTTTTAGGCTGTTTGATCTAGGGGAGCCGTGCGCCTTAGCCCATTGGCGTGAACGAAAACCCTAAATTTAGAGGCTGGTGTGCCGGGCGCGGACGCCGCGCTCGATGGCGGCGGCGATCAGGCCGTCAAGTTGCAAATTGTCGCGCAGTTGTTGCAGCAGGCGCAGCTCTTCCTGCTCCAAATGCAGATCGGCGGCGGCGATTTCACAGGCCAGGGCGTAGGCGGTTTCGCTCAATCTGGCCGGCAGGGAGGCGACGATCAGGTTCAGAACCTGATCCAGGCCGCCGGGCTGGTTCAACTTGGCGGCGCATTCCTCGGCCAGGGGGACCAGATCTTCTGCATCGAAATCGCAAAATACGGGCAAATTTTGCACCTGATCGCCAATCCGCTTCAGCTCCCGGTCGGTCATATTGCTGTCGGCGGCGGAGATCAGCACCATGATATAGATCAGGGCACTATGGGGGTTTAGAATATCGTCGTTCATGGTGTTCTCCTCAACTAAGAGCGGGTCCGGGCTATTCTGACCCGCTCAAAGGCGCGGGAAAATAGGCGAGGCACCGGGTCACTGCAAGGTCCCATTTCGTAATCGTTCATGGCGCATCGATTATAATGTCCCGCAGGCGGCGGCCGGCGGCGGCGATGGCCTCTTCAGGGTGGGCGGCATAGCCCAGCATCAGGCCCTGGCGCGCGGGTTTGCCGGCATAGGTGGTGCTTAGCGCCAGGGTGGTGACGCCGGCCTTGGCGGCGGCCCGGGTGATCCCTTGGTCGTCCATTCCCCCGGCCAGGCCGGCACCCGGCCAGGCGATCAAATGCATGCCGGCTTCGTCAGGGCCGATTTCCAGCAGGCCGGCAAGATGCCGCTTTGCCGTGTCCAGCAGGGCTTCCTGACGGGCCGCATACAGCCGCCGCATGCGGCGCACATGGGCGGCGAAATGGCCATCTTCGATAAACCGGGCCAGAACCGGCTGGGCCAGCATGGCGGCATGGTCGTCCAGCACCCGCCGTGCCCGGATGAAATGTTCCACCAGATCAGGGGGCACCACCAGATAGCCCAGGCGCAGGGACGGGAACAGCACCTTGGAAAAGCTGCCCACATAAATCACCCGTCCGGTAGGATCCAGGCCCTGCAAGGCCGCCAGGGGCCGGCCGGCGTAGCGGTATTCGCTGTCGTAATCGTCTTCCAGAATCCAGGCCTGGCGGCGGCGGGCCCATTCGATCAGGGCCAGGCGGCGGCGCAGGCTCATCACCACGCCCAGGGGACATTGATGCGAGGGCGCCACGCAGGCCAGCCGGGCCAGGGGCGCCCGGGCCTCGCCGGCGGCGATATCCATGCCCTCGGCATCGACGGGAACCAACGCCATGCGCAGGCCAGCGGCGGTCAGGGCGCCACGGATACCGCCGTAACCGGGCTCCTCCACCAGGGCCTGATCGCCATGATCCAACAACACCTGGGCGGCCAGATTGATCGCCTGCTGCGCGCCGCTGACCACGATGATCTGGCCCGGATCACAGCGCACCCCCCGCATGGCGCCCAAATATGCGGCGATGGCCGCCTTTAGCGGGGGATAGCCCCCGGCATCGCGGCTGACCGTCAGGTCCGGGCCCGGCCGGCGCCAAAACCGCGTCAAAAGGCGGGCCCAGATGTCAAAGGGAAAGGCC
>JAKZRK010000181.1:0-33170 GCA_047518225.1 Alphaproteobacteria bacterium
GAGTTGGTGCTGTTCCCGGAGATGGACGAGGCCCTGGACGTGCCTGAAATCACTACCGCCTGTTGGACGATCTTGAACGTCTCGCCGGATGCGATGATGTGCGCCACCTCGCGCATGGTGGTGAAACACAAGGGCGAAGCGAATCTGACCGTGATGCCCTGTACCTTGCTGCCCTATGACGAACGCTTCAAAATGGGTTCCACCTTGGCGGCCGCCAATGGCGCGGTCGCCCTGAACCATCCCCATTGCGCGCGGTTTTGCGTTTTGGGCGGGGGCTCGTGTAGCGCCGGATAAGCTTTTCGGGGCAGAATCCCTTATCGCGGTTTGTCGGTTCGGCCTATGATACCGATCCATGAGCTATGAAAAACCATTTGCCGGGCTGAAGGTCCTGGATATGAGCCAGGGCTATGCGGGCCCCTATTGCGGCGGTCTATTGGCCCAATATGGCGCCGATGTCATCAAGGTCGAACCGCCCGAGGGCGATTGGGCCCGCAGTCTGGGCCGGGTCTATGGCGATCAATCCACGATTTCGCTGGCCGCCAACCGGGGCAAGAAAAGCATCGTCCTGGATTTGAAAAGCGCGGGCGGCCTGGCCGTTGCCCACGATCTGGCGGCCCGCTGCGACGTTTTCATGGAAGGTTTCCGTCCCGGTGTCTGTGCCCGCTTTGGTTTGGCCTATGACGATGTGCGGCAGGTCAATCCTGGTGTGATCTATCTGGCGGTCAGTGGCTTTGGCCATGACGGCCCCTATGCGCGGGAGCCGAGCACGGACACGGTGACGCAGGCCTTTTCCGGCCTGATGTCCATCAATCTCGGTAACGACGGCGTTCCCCATCGCGTCGGCCATTTCATCGTTGATTGCGTGACGGCGCTGTACGCCTATCAGGCTCTCTCCACCGCCCTTTACGCCCGCCGGGACGAGCCCGAGGGGCGCTTGATAGATTGCAGCCTGATGCAGGCGGCGGCGGCGGTGCAGACGTCCAGAATCGCGGATTTTTATTTGGAGGATGGCAAGCCGACTGCCAACAACGCGCCGGCCGGCAGCTACGATACGGAGAATGGCTTTATCGCCATCACCCTGGTCAAGGAAGAGCAGTTCGGACAAATGTGCCTGGCCCTGGGCCGGCCGGCCCTGGCCGACGATCCCCGTTACCTCAATTTCGCCGAGCGGGCCAAGAATATGGATAGCCTGGGCCCGGTAATACAAGAGATCCTGTTGCAACGTTCAGCGGCGGAATGGGCGGTGCATTTGCGCGAGGCCGGAGTTTTGGCCCGTCTGATTGCCGACTACGGCGATTGGATGGCCGATCCGCATGTTGTCGCAACCCAGGCTTTCCAAATGATAGCGCAACAGGGTGTGGGCCTGATGCCCGTGGCCCAGATCCCCGGTGCCGCGGCAATTGATCCGGACGATCCGGGCCAACAGGCGCCCTTTCTGGGCGAGCATAGCCGGCTGGTCCTTACTGAATTAGGCTATGACGTAGAGAAAATCGCCGGGCTGGCGGCTGAAGGCGCCGTGAGATTTAGTGTACACAAGGAGTGGCGGACCGATGAGTAGCGAACAGTTCGATCCCGCAAATCACCGTTTTACGGAAACAAGATATTTTGACGATCTGGAAGTCGGTGAACAGTTTTATATTAACTCGCGCACCGTGTCCGATGCCCAATTCAGCGCCTTTCAGGCGGCCTCGGGGGATAATCATCCGATCCATTATGATGTGGAATATTGCAAGGCCCTGGGCCATCCGGGATTGCTTGCGCACGGCTTTCAGGTGCTGATACAAAGTGCAGCCGGCGGCGGCGTATTCCCTCATATACTGGGCGAAGCCATGTTGGGTTTTATCGAACAATCCAGCCGTTTTTTGAAGCCGGTCTATGCCGGCGATACCTTATATCCGATGCTGACCATTCTGGAATTGAAGCCCCAGCGCAGCACCGGCGTGGTTGTTGTCGGCTCCACTATTCACAATCAAAAGCGTGAATTGGTGATGGAAGGCGAACAGCGTTATTTGGTGCGTCGGCGCAATCGGGAAGGCTAGACCATTTTCGATATTCATCGGCTCACCAAGCCACCTGCTCCCCCGCCCGGCCAACCACGGGAACATCATCCCAAAGGCTACCGGGGGTGGCCGGGTGGCGGAGCGGGCGGTCAAGCCAGCCAATCTCGAAAATGGTCTCGCGGCGGGCGGCATGGGTGAATATCGGGCGGTCTTTCTGGTCAACGGCATAATGCTATTGATCCTGGGCATCGCAATGTTGGTGCCGGCACTGCTGGATGCGCGGGTCGATAACCCGGATTGGCAGGTTTTTCTGGCGGCGGCCTTTATGACGGTTTTCGTCGGTGCGGCTTTAAGCATCACGTGTTGGGGCAGTGGTGGGGATCTGCGACTGCGGCAGGCCTTTGTCCTGACCACCGCGGTCTGGATCGTGATGCCAACATTCGCGGCGCTTCCCTTTGCTTTTTCCGATCTCAATCTCAGTTATACGGACGCTTTTTTCGAAGCCATGTCCGGTATCACGACCACCGGCTCCACGGTGATTTCCGGATTGAAGGATGCGCCGCCGGGCATCTTGATCTGGCGGGCGTTGCTGCAATGGATGGGGGGCATCGGCATTATCGTGACGGCGGTCGCCATCCTGCCCTTGTTGCAGGTTGGCGGCATGCAGCTGTTCCACATGGAAGCATCGGACGCATCGGAAAAGGTATTGCCCCGCACGGCGCAGATCGCGGGGGCCGTCAGCATTATTTATCTATCGCTTTCCCTTCTCTGCGCGCTGGTGTACTGGGCCGCCGGAATGCCACCTTTCGATGCTGCCGCCCACGCCATGACCACCATTGCAACGGGCGGTTTTTCCACTTCCGATGAGTCCATTGGGATCTATGACAGCGCCCTGATCGATTACACCGCGACGGCCTTCATGATTATCGGCAGTCTGCCGTTCCTGTTATATTTTCAGGTTTTGCGCGGACGGCCCGTGGCGCTTTGGCGCGACAGCCAGGTGCGTTGGTTCTTTGCCATACTGCTTACCGCCATTGCTGGCATGACGTTGTGGCAGGTTAACGGCAATGGCGTTGTATTCGACGAGGCTCTGCGGTTGACCACCTTCAACGTGACTTCAATTTTGACGGGTACCGGCTATACCAACGATGACTATAGCCAGTGGGGTGGTTTCGCGGTGGTGTTGTTCTTCTTCGTCATGTTCATCGGCGGCTGCGCCGGTTCCACCTCGTGCGGCATCAAGATATTCCGTTTTCAAGTTCTCTACGCCGCGGCCCGCACCCAGATGGGCCGCCTGTTGCAGCCCCACGGCGTTTTCGTCGCCAACTTCAATCGCCGCCCCATACCTGAATCGGTGATGGATTCGGTCATGAGCTTCTTTTTTCTGTTTGCCCTTAGTTTTGCGTTTCTGGCGGTGGCGCTTAGCTTGATGGGGCTGGACTTCCTGACCGCCGTATCCGGCGCCGGCACCGCCATCGCCAATGTCGGTCCCGGCTTGGGCGACGTCATTGGGCCGTCGGGCACCTTTGCTTCGCTGCCCGACATGGCGAAATGGCTGTTGGCGGCGGGCATGTTGCTGGGCCGCCTGGAATTGTTGACGGTGATGGTTTTGTTTACCCGCACCTTCTGGCGCGGCTAATGCACATTCGGATCTCGTATCCCCATTGAAGCCGTCCCACCTTCGCCATCGGGCCGGTGGACCGCTGCATGTCTGGCGGCTATCTTAGGCGCAATGATGCAATGGGGGATAATGCATGACCGCTCAAGTTTTCACGCCACGCGAAATGATAGACCGGTTGGTGGCGTTCGATACGACAAGCCGGGTATCGAACCTGGAACTGATCCATTTCGTACGTGACTATCTTGCCGGTCATGGCGTCGCCTCGACACTTATTCACGATGAGAGCGGCGCCAAAGCCAATCTTTTCGCCACGGTCGGGCCTGTCGTGGATGGCGGCGTGGTTTTGTCGGGCCATACGGACGTGGTTCCCGTTGATGGTCAGGATTGGTCCAGTGACCCGTTCACGGTAGACGAGCGCGATGGCCGATTATTTGGCCGCGGCACGGCGGACATGAAAAGTTTTTCCGCCATCGCACTTGCCCTGGTGCCCACCATGCTGGAACGGGGTATGTCGTTGCCAATTCATTTTGCCCTTTCCTATGACGAAGAGGTTGGCTGCCTGGGTGCCCCGGACCTTTCCCGCCATATTCAGGGCCTGCCGTGCCGGCCACAGGCATTGATTGTAGGTGAACCAACGGAAATGAAGGTGGTCGACGCCCACAAGGGTTGTTGTGCCATCAGGACCGTTGTAACCGGGCTGGAGGGGCATTCGTCGGAGACGCACAAGGGCGTCAATTCCATATTTGCCGCCATGGAGTTGATCCGGTACCTGGCCGATCGGGCAGAAGATTTTAAGACGTCCAATGTCGATCCACGCTTCGACCCACCCTATACCACCCTACAGGTGGGGACGATCACCGGCGGCACAGCGGGAAATATTATCCCCAAGGAAACCACTTTTTGGTGGGAATATAGGACCCTGCCGAACGTCGATGGATCAGCGATAGTCGCCGATTTCCAAGCTTTTGCAACCAACGAGGTGTTGCCGAAAATGCGCGCGGTTCATCCGGGCGCCGATATTCGTATCGATGTGCGGGGCGAGGTCATTCCGCTGTTGCCGGAAGACGGTTCGCCGGCGGAAACCCTGGTCCTGGCGCTGACCGGCAGTAATCAAACCTATGCTGTTTCCTATGGCACCGAAGCGGGCATTTTCCAAAAGGGCGGCATTGCCTCGGTGATCTGTGGACCGGGCAGTATTTCCGTTGCCCATCGGCCGGATGAATATGTAGAGATTTCGCAGATCGAGGCCTGCACCGCGTTCATGCACCGGCTGATTGACCGCCTGGCTTGACGGCCCAGCCTGACGGCTTGATTTTACGGCGCGCGTTTGAACGGGCCTAAGTGGCGATCGATATTCGCCGCCATGACGCGGTTGAAGTCCTTGGCGGTAGCCTCGACAAAGCGATACAGGGCATCATCACGGTCGTTGATACTGGCCGCTTCCGGCATGGTGCGTTGGCGGGTCGCCGTAGCCGTGGCGAACCCTTTACCCAAGCCGCCGGCGGTCTCGATTTCCAGCCTAGCTTCCAGCCGGGTGTCATAGCGGGCCGACTGATCCAGGGTAAACGCGGCTTTCAGGCCCTTTTTCTTGCGCAACAGCGCGACCTTGACGGAGGCATCGACGATGATGAATTTCGCCTGCCCGCTTTTCCCCACCGCGCGCAGACGATCCGCGGCCCAGTTCCGCATTGCCTTGGCGGGCGCCAACGGCAGTTCATGCTCCACGTTTGGGGCCCGCAGTGGTGAACGATATTGTTCGACGATCTCGATGCGGGCGACATTGAGCTGTATTACCGGCAGATGGTTGAACCGCAGGTCCGGATACGTGACCTCCTTCAGGGGGATTTCGCAGGCTGTTAAAAGATAGCTAAAGCATATGAGTGGCAGGAGTGGCAGAAAGCGGTGAAATTTCATATCTGGGCGCCCCTAGCTGGACAAGTTGAATTGATCAAGGGGAAAGGTATAGGAAGCATTGCAGAATTCACAGATTACGATCAGTTGTTCGTCCACCCCCAGGTCGTCCAGTTCGGTCCTTGGCAGCTGCTGTAGAATCCGCTCCGCCCGTTGCGGGGAACAGCGGCAGCCGGGCTGTAACCGTGTCGGCTCGAATATTCGTACGCCATCCTCGTGGAACAGGCGATATAGAAGATCGTCCCCGGCCAGGCATGGATCGATCAATTCGCTGGCCTGGGTGCTGGCCAGCAAAGTAACCACGCGGCGCCAGTCATCTTCCGAAACTTCGTCCCGCTCAAACTCCACGCCCCGGGCCAGCAAACTGGGATCGCCCACGGGCAGCCGTTGCAGCATGATCGCCCCGCCACGCCAGGGACCGTCATCCGCTCCTTTGCCGCCCGCCAGCACAATCGCCGTCTCGATCTGCTCCGACTCGCGGAAATAGTTATGGGCGCAATCGGCCAGACTAAACCCTTCCAATGCGACGATGCCCTGGTACCGTTCTGTATCCAGTCCCTGATCCACCGTGAAGGCAATGTAACCGGCGCCCAATAGGCGTGGAATGGATGGCATCATGCCGGGATCCAAATCTTGCACGGCCTCTGCATCGAATTGGGCATAGCCGCGCAAACTGCCAGGTGATTTGAAGTCGGCAAGCAATGTGGAAATGGGTCCGTCGCCCTTGGTCTGCAGAGTGAACACCCCGTCAAATTTAAGGGCACCCGCCAGGGCGCACGACAGTGCCACGGCCTCGGCCAACAAACCGGACACCAAATCTGGATAGCCATGACGGCCGAGAATTTCGTCCAGCGCCGGACCCAGACGGACCAGCCTGCCACGGACGCCCATGCGTTCAATTTGAAAGGGTCGGATCAGGTCGTCCGGCGCGGGGGTCAAAATCCTACCCCAGGCACCATGTCAGAATGCCTTTTTGCGCGTGCAGGCGATTTTCCGCTTCGTCCCAAACCAGCGAACGCGGCCCGTCAATCACCTCCGCCGTCACCTCCTCGCTGCGATGGGCCGGCAGACAATGCATGAATACCGCGTCCGACTTCGCCCTGGCCATCAGCGCCTCGTTCACCTGATAGGGTGCCAGCATGTTATGGCGATCAGATCCCTGGTCGTCATGCATGGAGACCCAAGCATCGGAAACAATGCAATCGGCCCCGTTCACCGCCTCCTCGGTTGATTCGGTGACCGTAATCGTGGCCCCATGTTTCCTGGCCCAGTTCACCGCGCTATCCGATGGGCTTAGCGTTTGCGGGCAGGCCAGGCGCAACTCATAGCCGAAGCGGGCGGCGCCATGGATCCAGGATGTGGCAACATTGTTGCCGTCTCCCGACCAGGCGACGATCTGTGTCTTGGCCGGACCGCGATGTTCTTCCAGCGTCATCACATCGGCCATCAACTGGCAGGGATGGCTGCTGTCGGTCAAGCCGTTGATCACCGGCACCGTGGCGTTCGCCACCAATTCGTCCAGCATCCCGTGCGACTTGGTGCGCAACATGATGGCATCCACGTAACGGGATAGAACCCGGGCGGTATCGGCCATGGTTTCACCACGGTCCAATTGCAGGTCGTCGGAATTCAAAACGATGGTTTCACCACCCAATTGGCGCATTCCGACATCAAATGACACGCGGGTACGGGTCGATGGTTGAATGAAAACCATCGCCATGATTTTCCCCGCCAGCGGCCGGTCGTCGTCGGTTTCGCCTCTTGTCCGGCCGGCGCGGGCGGCCTTGCGCGCCTTGGCGCTGTCCAGAATACCGCGCAAGGTGGCGTCATCAATCTGGTCAATGTCCAGGAAATGGCGCGGTTGGATCATTGCCCCAATTCCCGGCAGACCTCTTCCAACGCCGCGATGGCCTCGTCAATGTGGCTTTCCTCTATGTTCAGCGGCGGCAGCATGCGCATGACATTATCGCCGGCCGGAGGCACCAAAACGCCATGGCCCCGCATGGCGGTCACCATGTCCATGTTGGGCACACGGCACTGGATTCCCAACAAAAGTCCCCGGCCGCGTACGTCTTCATGAATCACCGAGTCGTTGCGTTTGCACACGTCTTCCAATCGTGAACGCAGCAATTCGCCCATGCGTTCCGCGTTTTCCATAAAGCCATCGGCGAGGATGATATCCAGCACCGCGTTGCCCGCGGCCGCTGCGAGCGGATTGCCGCCATAGGTGGAGCCATGGGTACCGGCAACCATGCCCTTGGCGGCCTCGGACGTGGCCATGCAGGCGCCGATGGGAAAACCGCCGCCGATGCCCTTGCCCAGGGTGGCAACGTCAGGCGTCACGCCGGACCATTCATGGGCCAGCAGGCGGCCGGTTCGGCCCATGCCCGTCTGCACTTCATCTACGATCAAAAGAAGGCCGTTGTCGTCGCAGACCTGCCGCAATTGTTGCATCACGGCATCTTCGACCATCATCACGCCACCCTCGGCCTGGATCGGCTCTATCATGATGGCGGCCGTTTGCGGGCCGATCGCCGCCTGCAAGGCCTCGAAATCGCCTACCGCGACGTGATCGAAACCATCCACTTTGGGGCCAAAGCCATCAAGGACCTTTTCCCCGCCGGTGGCGGCGATGGTCGCCAGGGTGCGGCCGTGGAAGCAGTCATTAAAGGTAATCACGCGATAGCGTTCCGGGTTGCCATTGGTGTGATGATAGCGGCGCGCCAGCTTGATCGCGCATTCGTTCGCCTCGGCCCCCGAATTGCAGAAGAAGACCGTGTCGGCAAAGCTGTTGGCGACCAATCGTTCCGCCAGACGCTCCTGACCCGGAATGTTGTACAGGTTCGAGGTATGCATCAACGTGGCGGCCTGGCGCTGGATTTCGGCGACCAGATGGGGATGGCCGTGGCCCAGGCACAACACCGCCAAACCGGTCGCGAAATCGAGATATTTGCCACCGTCGGTGTCGTACAGATAGGCGCCTTCGCCCCGTTCGAACGCAATATTAATCCTGCCATAAGTTGGCATGACCGCTGTGGTCATCGCGGCACCCTCCTGCATTATTTTGGCAGCGGCGTGTGCTGCCTGGGAAAGGGGCCGGATTATCTATGCAAACGCGCGGCTGTCAATGCGCCATTACCACTTAGACGGTTTCAGGCGCCTCGGATTCAGGTGGAATCCCGAAATGGGCCCATCGTTGGCGCCCGCCTTCGATGTCCAGATAATGCAGAAGGGCAGAAACAGGCCGCCTGTCGAAGGCCGTGCCGGCGCCCGACACAAGGGCCTTGGACGCTTCGTCAAATGACATGCCTTGCCGGTAGGCCCGGGCGCTGACCATGCCGACAAAGGCGTTGGCCACGGCGACGACACGCGCGGTAGGTAGAATATTTTCCTCGGCCAGGTTATCGGGTTGGCCGCTGCCATCCCAGCGTTCATGAATTTGCCGAATGGTATCGGCTACCGGGCCGTCGAATTCTACCCCTTCAATCAATTCCGCGCTGGTGAAAACTGAATCGCGCACCATAGCTAGTTCGGTATCCGTCAACTTACCGGTCTTGGTTAAAAGATTTCGCGGTACCGACACCTTGCCCAGATTCATCAGGGCGCCGGCGATATCACACGTCTCCACGGCGTCGTCGTCCATGTGCATGCCTTGGGCAATAGCGCCGGCAACCTCGGCAACCCGCGCGGAATGATGGGCGGAAAAGGGATCGCGCCGATCAACCACGGCAACGCAGGTTTGCACCAATTCGCGCAGGCTCCGGGCACGCCGTTCCCGCTCGTCGACCAGATCAGTGATATCCTCTAAAATCATCAAGACGCCGGAAATATCCTCGCCCTCCGAACGTAGTGGAATGTGGTCCGACTTGACCACGCGGCGCCCGGTCTTGCTGTTTTCCTCCCGCCACTCGGTCAAAGGCTGGCCATTTTCAACGGCTTGCCTATTGGCCCGCTGCAATGCCTCCGCCCTGTCCACACCCATAACGCTGAGCAGGGATTTGCCAATCAGTTCGTCCGCAACAATGCCGGTTTCTTCGCTGGTTTTGGAGTTGGCGAAGATCACATCGCCCTGACGGTCGACCGCGGCAATGGCGGTGGGTTGGCTGTCGGTGACAACGCGCAGGAAGTCGCTCACTGTTTGCAGTTGGGCGTTGGATCGCCGTAATCCTTTGGACGCCGCGGCGACCCGAACCGACGAGCCATGGCGCCACACCGCGAAAATAGTCGCGGTTACTACGGCGATCACCAGCCATAGGCCGACCAAAAGGGTTAACTGACGACGGTCGGAAACGGCCAAGGCCTCGGCCCGGTCAACGCTTCGTATCAAGGCCCAGGGCAGGCCTTGGATGCCTCGGCTGGTAGCCAGAACTTCGTCTCCCTGATAATTGGCGAAAACGCCGAAGCCGCCAATCCGGCCAAGCAATTCCGCCCCGGCCAGGCGGTTGGTGTCGAGGGCCATCGCCCGTTGCAATGGCGGCGTGCCGTCCTGCAACGGCGAAAGATATTCCAGCGTGGCGCCATTTTTTCGCACCAGGTAGGATTGGCCGCTGTTCAGTGCCTCGCCCGGCTGCACCAAGCGGTCGTACAGATCGGCGCCAACCAATCGGATGCCCAGGATGGCGCCAACCTGATCTGCCGGGCGGTTTTCCCCCTGGACGGCAAAGATGGGTTGCAGGAACGCCATCGTGGCCTGGCCCGTGGGCCCAAGATAGAGATCAAGCAGCCCCCGCGCGCCCATTTTCGTACCGCGCACGAATTCCTTGAAACGGCTATCCAATGCCGGTGTGCCAGGGGTGGTGACCAGTATTTCACCTTTTCGGTCCAGCAATGCCAGACCGGCCACCCCGACCCGCTTTACGTTGGCCTGCACCTCGGCGCCTTGCAAAGGTGCATTGAAGCCGGATTGATCGGCAGTCAGGATCAACAAATTGCCGAGATATTCGGCCTGGGCGGACTGGTCCGTAACAGCATCTGTTCGCCCTCCCGAAAGGGATATTTCCGTCAAATAAAGCTGTAAGGACAGATTATCCGCCAAACCGGATAGGGTTCCGAATTGCCGGTCCCGCCATTCGCGCACGGCTTGGGCCCGGCTGGCGGCAACGATGCCGAGACGAACCTGCCACTGTTGCAGATAGCGTTCTCCCTCGGCCTTGACGAACCGGTGCACGGCGACCATGCCCAAAACAGCACACAGCAGCAATATGGCGCCGACGATGGCAACATTGCGGTTCATTTTGCCCGCTGGTTCGTCTCTCTCGATCTTGATGCTGCTCATCCGAAACGGCCCTCTTGTCTTTTATCTGCTTTATTGCGCCCCAAAATGGTAAATATTTCGGTACACATAAGAGCGAAATTTTAATCTTACCGAATACTCGGTTGTCGCTTCCCGTGGCGAATATTCTCCTTTTGCGCTCAACCAGGAAAGTACCGCGATGAAGATTCCGCTGCTGGCAATCGCCTCAGCGCTGGTCATTCATACTCTATGGGGCGGCAATCCAGTTGCGGTGAAGCTTGGCTTGATTGCCTTTCCACCCCTGTGGAGCGCATTTATACGTTTTGCCATTGGGGTATTATGTATAGCTGTATGGGCCCGTCTCAACAGAATTCGTATCTGGCCGGATTCCAGGGAATGGCCCGGCCTATTCATCCTGGCCTTTTTGTTCACGACACAAATTGGCATGATGAATTTCGGCATCAATCTGACAAGCGGGGCCTCTGCCGCCGTCATGACGGCGACCTTTCCCTTGTTCGCCGGCCTGTTTGCACATTTCATGATCCCTGGGGATCGCCTGACGGTTGGCAAGGTGACGGGATTGCTGATTGCCTTCCTTGGCGTCGGGCTGGTGTTGACGGGCGGGAAAATCCCGAACGAATTGTCACGCGCCGATGTGGGCGATCTCATTATCTTGGCCAGCACGGTCTTGTTGGGCGGACGCATGATCTGGACCGCGCGGCTGTTGAGCAGTATCGAGCCGGCGCGGGTCGTCATTTGGCAGATGCTGCTATCGTTGGGTGTCTTTGCCACGGGTGCCGTATTGTGGGAGGAGATTAGTTGGCCTGACGTCGGCTGGATGCCGATTGGTGCGTTGATCTATCAGGGCGCCGTAATCGCGGGTCTTGGCTTCATGGTCAATGCCTGGTTAATCAAGCGTTACAGCCCAACGGTTATGGTCAGCTTCAGCTTCGTCTCGCCATTGTCCGGCGTACTCTTGAGCGCTTGGCTATTGGGTGATGTCTTGACCTGGGACCTGGCGGCCGGCGCGGCTGCCGTGGGCCTAGGCTTGGTCGTCTTGGCGCGGCGGGCGGGGCGGCGACCGGAAAGCTAGCATGAAGCGGGCGATCGCGGCATAATCGGGGTAGGGAGTAATCAAATATGAATGCTAAGCCGGAAATTCACTATAGCGCCTGTCCACACGATTGTCCGTCGACCTGCGCGCTCGAGGTGGAGAAATTGGATGCCCATACCATTGGCCGCGTGCGTGGCGCCAAAGACAATGGCTACACCGCCGGAGTGATCTGCGGCAAGGTCGCGCGATACGCCGAACGTATCCATCATCCCGACCGATTGACCGGGCCTTTACGGCGCAAGGGCGCCAAGGGTTCGCGCGACTTCGGGCCCATATCATGGGATGAGGCCCTGGACGAGGTCGCCGAGGCGTTGCTTCAGGCGGAGCAAAAGCATGGCTCGGAAACCGTGTGGCCATATTTCTATGCCGGCACCATGGGCCTGGTGATGCGGGATGGAATCCATCGCCTACGCCACGCCAAAAAATATTCGGGCATGTATGCAACTATTTGCGTGACCTCGGCCTGGAACGGTTTCATTGCCGGCACGGGACGTTTGGCTGGCGCGGATCCACGCGAAATGGCCTTGGCCGATTGCCTGGTGATTTGGGGCACTAATCCGGTAAATACCCAAATCAATGTCATGACCCACGCCAGCAGAGCCCGCAAAAAGCGGGGCGCCAAAATCGTCCATATTGATACCTACCGCAATGACACGGCGAAACAGGCCGATCTGTTCCTTTGCGTGCGTCCCGGCACGGATGGGGCGTTAGCCTGCGCGGTGATGCATATCCTGTTTCGCGATAGCCTGGCGAACCGGGAATATCTGGATAAATATACCGACTGCCCCGCCGAGCTGGAGGCGCATTTGCGCGACAAGACGCCAGAATGGGCGGAAGCCATCAGTGGCGTCCCGGTCGCGGAGATCGAGGCCTTCGCGAAATTGGTTGGCGAGACGCCAAAGACCTATTTTCGCTTGGGCTATGGTTTCTCACGGCAACGGAACGGCGTCGTTAATGTGCATGCGGCATCTTGTATTGCCGCCGTCACCGGGGCCTGGTTGGAGGAGGGCGGCGGCGCCTTTCACAACAATGGCGCCATCTATCATTGGGACAAGCGCATGATCGAGGGGCTTGATGTCATGGACCCCGCGATCCGCGCCTTGGATCAATCACGCATCGGCCCGGTGCTGACCGGTGATCGCCGCGATTTGGGTGATGGCCCGCCCGTGACCGCGCTGTTCATTCAGAACACCAACCCCATGCGGGTGGCGCCGGATCATAATCTGGTGCGTCAGGGCTTTGCCAGAGACGATCTTTTTGTCTGCGTGCATGAACAATTTATGACGGAAACCGCCCAGGCCGCGGATATCGTTCTTCCGGCAACCATGTTCCTGGAACATGACGATTTGTATCAGGGGGGAGGCCATCAATACATCACCCTGGGTCCCAAGGTGGTCGAGGCGCCGGGCGAATGCCGCTCCAATCACCAGGTGATCAATGCATTGGCCAAGCGCCTGGGGGCGGAGCATGTTGGTTTCGAGATGACAGCCTTGGAATTGATTGATTGGACGTTGAAGGCATCCGGCTGGGGCGATGTGGAAAATTTGCGGCAACAGCGCTGGATTGATTGTCAGCCTGATTTTGCCAGGGCGCATTACATTGATGGCTTCGCGCATCCAGACGGCAAGTTCCGCTTTGCCCCGAAATGGCAGGATGTGCTGCCCCACGGCTTCGGCCCCGATGGACCTGCCGGCGAAATGCCGGCCTTGCCCGATCATTGGCCGGTCATTGAAGAGGCGACCGAGGCCATGCCGTACCGTCTGGTAACGGCGCCTGCCCGCAGTTACCTGAACTCTTCCTTCACCGAGACGCCGACATCGATCGCGCGCGAGGGTAAGCCGACGGTCATGCTGCATCCCGACGATGCCGCGGCGCTGGGTGTCGGCAACGACGATGTTGTCCTACTGGGCAACGATCGCGGCGAATTGCCCATCGCCGTGGAAATTTTCGATGGCTTGCAACGGGGCGTGGTGGTGGTCGAAAGCATTTGGCCGAACGCTGCTTTCGCCGGCGGCCGCGGCATCAATGTTCTTACCGGCGCCGACCCGGTGGCGCCGGTTGGCGGGGCCGCCTTTCACGATAACCGCATATGGATCAAACCTGCCTGACGAACCTTTAAACTCGCACTTCAAACGAGGATGTCATGAGCCAGATCGAAACCGTACCAGAAAGCCATAACCCCTTTGCAGACGGCGTCGCCTATGCTGACGGAGACTATATGCCCGTTGCCGAGGCGCGGATCCCCATATCCGATTGGGGATTTCTCCACTCCGATGTGACCTATGACGTGGTCGCGGTCTGGGGTGGTGGCTTCTTCCGTTTGGAAGATCATTTAGACCGATTCTTTCGTGGCATTGAAAAACTGCATATGCAGTCGCCTTATGACCGGAACGAAATGGCCGCGATGTTGACGGAATGTGTTCGCCGGACCGGCCTGCGGGAGTCCTATGTGAAAGTGATTCTAACCCGGGGCACGCCGCCGCCCGGCAGCCGCGATCCCCGGGAATTTGAAAATCAATTCTATGCCCTGGCGATCCCTTATGTCTGGATCGCCACGCCAGAAAAACAGGAACAGGGACTGCACCTGACGATTAGCAGCATACCGCGTATCTCGCCCGAATCCGTCGACCCGACCGTGAAGAACTTTCATTGGGGCGATATGGTGCAGGGCCTGTACGAAGCCTATGAGCGGGGCCGCGAAACACCGGTGTTGACCGATGGCAACGGAAATATCACGGAAGGTCCGGGCTTTAACCTATTTGCCAGCATTGGTGGGCGTCTGGTCACGCCAGCCAGCGGTGTCCTATTGGGCATCACACGGATGACCGTGATCGAATTGGCACAATCCCTCAACGTCAAGGTCGACGTGGGCATTCTGACCGAGGACGAATTGCGCCAGGCAGATGAAATTTTCCTTTCCAGCACGGCGGGTGGCGTGATGCCCGTGACGCGTTTGGACGAATCGGCTGTTGGCGACGGCAGCCCGGGTCCATTGACCCAGCGCCTGCGCCAGATGTACTGGGACGCCCATGATGATGACAAGTACGTTACGCGGATTGACTACGGTTAACCGCCGTTAGCGGTCCGCTTAGGGCCAGGGCCAGAGGTATCGTGGTCAAGGCGAACAAGCCTACCACGGCAAGGGTATCAGGAACGCCATACAGGTCGCTAAGGACGCCAAATACGATTGGCGAAATGGCCCAGGCGCCAATCGTCAGGGTCATAAACAGGCCAAAGCCGCGGCCATGGCGCTCCGGCGCGACAAATTCCGCCACGCTGGCGTAAAGGACCGACGATGTACCGTTCAAGGCCAGGCCCACCGCCGGCAATAGGATCAGGTCGGCTTCCAATGGCAAGGGCAGAAGCAACAGAATGCCGACGCCGGTCGCCAGTTCGCTCAATACCGCCGTGCGCACAATTCCCACGTGCTCGGCGATCAGACCACAAACCAGTTTGCCGGCGGCGCCGCCGGCAAAGGTCAGAACCAGGGCGAAGCCGACGGTTTCAATCGTCGCGCCCTTGCCGATCAACAGAAATGGCAAAAAGGTCATAAAGCCGGCGCGGCTGGCGCCGTCGATCATCGAGGTGGCCGATAGCAGCACGAAGCCGCGGCGGTGGCGAATGCCCCAATCCCCCGGATTGCTTGCTATGGCATCGCTATTTCCGGTTTGCGCCAAAGTGCGGGGATGGCCTCCGGCGCCAAATAATCGGAATAGAAGCAAAATGCCGATGGCCGCGATTATGCCAAAGCCGCCATAACCATTAGTAATGTAACGCCAATCAAGGGTCGCCAAGGCCAAGGCGGCGAGGCCCGGAACGGCCATTTTCCCCAAATCCCCGGAGAAATTGTAAATCCCCAAGGCGGCGCGCCGGGGTCCATCTTCATAGGCCCGTGCCACTATGGTGGAGTTCAAGGGGTGTTGGGTACACGCGCCGACGCCAGCTATGGCGAGCGCCAGGGCCAGCCCCAATGCACCGCCGGAAAAGCCCAAAAGGCAAAATCCCAATCCGGCCAACGCAGTGCCGAGAACCAATATGCGCCGTTCCCCCCAGCGTTCCGAGGCCAGACCGGCTGGTAGCTGACCAATGGTCATGGCCCCGGAATAGGTCGAAGAAATAGCGCCGACCTGCCTTAGGTTAAGGGCAAACTCCGCCTGCCAAAGGGGCAGTAACAGGATGATAAGGTCGGAAAACCCATCGTGAATGAAATGTGTCGTGCAGGACGCACCCAGGATCCGCCGCCGCCGCCGGACGTCGGGCAACGCTACCACTGGGCGCCTGGCGGCCGCTCCATGTTTTCCAGAAATTGCAAAACATGGGCATGCAATGCCGGCCCTGCGCTGATCACCGATTTATGCCGCAGGTCCCGCTGATTATATCTGAAGTCCTGGCCATGGGAGTTGGTGTTGATGCCGCCGGCTTCCGCCAGGATCAATTCCGCCGCCGCGATATCCCAATCGCTTTTTGCCGATAATGAGATGCAGGCGTCATATCGGCCATCGGCCACAAGGCACATTCGATAAGCAATCGAATTGACCATATGGATCGTTACCGACCCTGGTTTGTTGGTGGGGCCGGTATTCTTGAAAAAATGCCGCCCGGTCAAAAGGCGCGCCCCT
The DNA here is from genome assembly GCA_047518225.1 of Alphaproteobacteria bacterium. Taxonomy (GTDB): domain Bacteria; phylum Pseudomonadota; class Alphaproteobacteria. Next base: position 16,499 of record JAKZRK010000181.1, read on the forward strand.
TCAAAGACCGTCGCCGCGCTGACGCGAATGGGTTCTCCATTCAGGCGGGCACCACCACCCAACACCGCATCATAAAATTCTTCCGTGGCCGGATTAAAAACCGCGGCCGCCAGCGGCCGTCCTTTGTGCACCAGAGCGGCGCAGACCGTGAATTCCGCTCGTTGTTGGATAAATGCGCGGGTGCCGTCGATTGGGTCCACGACCCAGATTTCGCTGCAATCAAGCCGCTTGGGGTCGTCTTCCGTCTCCTCGGACAACCAACCGTATGTGGGCCGTTCGGCAAGCAGTTTTTGCCGCAACAGGTCATCCACCGCATGATCCGCCTCGGATACCGGATCGTCCGGCCCCTTTTGCCAATGCTTTACACCGTCATGAAAATAGCTGAGGGCCAGCGCGCCGCCTTCGCGTACCGTTTCCAGCAATAAGGCATGATCCTTTTCCAGTTGGCTCACGTTCCGGCCACCATTAAGCCATCGATGCGCAAAGTGGGTGCATTGCTGCCATAGCGGAACGTCAAATCGTCGGCCGGGGTTATATTCAAGAACATATCCTTCAGGTTTCCGGCGATGGTCAATTCCGAGACCGGATGGGTCAGGACGCCGTTCTCAATCCAGAACCCGGAGGCGCCCCGGCTGTAATCACCGGTCACGCCATTGACGCCAAAACCAATAAGTTCAGAAACGTAAAGACCAGAGGCAACACCGGCCAGCAAATCATCCCGGCTGCAGGCACCTGGCCGCATATACAGATTGGTCGTGCTTGGCGATGGTGGTCCCGAGGTACCCCGGCTGGCATGGCCAGTGGTTGCCAGGCCCAATTGCCGGGCCGAAGCCGAGTCCATGATCCAGGTCGCCAGTTCACCGTTATTCGCCAACAACCATTCCCGGTTTTCAACGCCTTCACCGTCAAAAGGCTTTGACGCCAGGCCCCTTGGCCGATGGGGATCGTCAACAATGGTTATACCGTCCGCGAACACCTTCTTGCCCAGGCTGTCCCGCAAAAAAGATGTACCGCGCGCTACTGACATGCCGCTGACGGCGCCTGTGAAATGCCCAAGCATGGAGTGCGAGACGCGGGGATCGAAAATCACCGGCGATTGCTGGCTTTCAACCTTGCGCGGGTTCAGGCGCCTGACGGCCCGTTCGCCCGCGGCGGTACCGATGGCCGCGGCCCCTGCAAGATCGGCGGCGTGGCGGGCCGAGGTGAAATCATAGTCGCGTTCCATTCCCGTTCCTTCACCTGCGATGACGGATGCGAACAGCGAATGAGATGACGTGGCATAACCGCCCGAAAATCCGTTCGAAGTGAACAAGGCAATGCGGCTGCTGCCCCAGCTGGCGCCGGCGCTTTCGGAATTACTGACCCCGTCAACCGCCAGGGCCGCCGCTTCTGCCTCCGCCGCCATCTCGTACAACGCTTCTGGTGTTGGTTCTTCGCCGTCGTCGAGGTCCAGGTCGGGGATCTCCTTGCACAGACGATCGGTGTCCGCCAGACCGCAATAGGGGTCGTCGGGCATGGCACTTGCCATGGCCAGGCCGCGTTGGAGTAATTCTTCCAGGCTGGCCGGGGATATATCGGTGGAGGAAACGATGGCTTGTTTCTGGCCAAGAAAAATACGCAGGCCAAGGTCTTTGCTTTCCGATCTCTCCAAATCTTCGCGCGCGCCAAGGCGGTAGCTGACCTCTAGCGAGGCAGATTCAAATAGTATCGCATCGGCGGCCTCCGCCCCGGCCCGTTTCGCCTTGCCGACAAGGTCGGATAGCAGGTTTAGATCGTTGGCCGTATCGACCGCGTTTTGGCTCATCCGGCAATTCCACCGTTGGAAGACATCTCTTGCGCCCTGTATAGGACTTCCGCGACGGCATTGCGACCACCACACCGGCTAAAATGGCGAAAAATTGCTAACGAAGATGTAAGAGCGCCAAATGATGACTTCAATCAGCATGATGAAATTGTATGATCCCTGGTGAAATTTTGGGGTCTTGGGAGGGTGTTATGGAATTGCGCATGGATGGGCGGGTAGCCCTGATCACCGGCGGTAGCGAGGGTTTGGGCAAGGCCATGGCGCATGGGTTTGCACGGGCCGGCGCGAATGTCGCCATTGCGGCCCGGCGTATGGAACTGTTGGAGGCGGCGCGGGACGAAATCGCCGAGGATACCAGCCAGCGCGTCATGGCCAATTCAGCCGACGTTAGCGACGCCGCGCAGATCACGGAGCTATTCGAAAAAGTGCAGGCTGATTTCGGTCAGGTGGATGTTCTGGTCAATAACGCGGGCACGTCACAAACCGGAGCATTCGAAGATATAACCGACGAGACCTGGCAATTTGATATTGATTTAAAATTGATGGCGGCGGTGCGCCTGTGCCGATTGGCGCTGCCCGGCATGAAACAGCGAAAATGGGGCCGGATCATCAATATTCTCAATACCGCGGCCAAGGCTCCCCGAGGCGGCAGCGCGCCAACAGCGGTAACGCGGGCGGCCGGCATGGCGCTGACCAAGGTCTTGGCGGGCGAAGGCGCGCCTCACAACGTCCTCGTCAACGCCTTATGCACGGGTATTATTGAAAGTGGACAGTGGGTACGCTGGCGGGAGGCCCTTGCCCCGGAGATGCCCATGGACCAATTCCTCTCAGGCATGGCAGTGGAGCGCGGCGTCCCCCTGGGCCGCCTGGGTACGGCGGAGGAATTCGCCAACATGGCTTGCTTCCTGGCCTCCGATGCGGGTTCCTACATCACGGGAACGGCGATCAATGTTGATGGCGGGCTTTCGCCCGTGGTTTGAGCGGAAGCGGCGGTCCATGGAGAGCCATTAGAAATCCGAAACGATACCCTTGCGCTCCCAGTCGCCATAACGGGTGGGTTCAAGGCCCTTGGGCCCACCGATTTCCTTGGCGGGTGGCTGCGTTTCCGTGTTCGATACCGGTTCAGTCTTGCTTTCGCCAGGTTGCTTTAAAGCGGGTGTTTTTGTTGGCATCTAATTTAGTCCCCCACACGGAATGTCTTGCCTTGGATACGGCCGACTTGATCGCGGGATCAGCTTGCTTACATATCCATCAGGCTGGAACCTACCAGTGTCTGGGAAATTGACCAACCATGAATGGCGCCGGCCGAGGGGATGAATGATGTGTGATGAGTGATACGGGGCATCGATCACGGTCCGCCGCCGCGCGGCTTTTGGGCCAGATTTTGGATCGACGGCAAATGCTGGATCAGGCCCTGGCCGATGAACTGGAACCGGGCCGGCGGCTGGCGGATTTGCCATCGCGGGACCGCGCCTTTGCCCGCTTGCTTGTGGTGACCGTGCTGCGCCGGCTCGGGCAAATAGACGACGCCATTTCCCGTTGTCTGGATAAACCTTTAAACCGGGCCGCGAAACCGGCTCTTAACGCGCTGCGTCTCGCGGCCGCCCAGGCCCTGTTTCTCGGCACTCCGGCCCATGCCGTGGCGGATGGCGCGGTCCGCCTGATGGGTCCCCGCCTACGCCATCTAAGCGGCTTGGTCAACGCGGTTTCCCGGCGCCTGACCCGTGACGCAGCGTCGATTTTGGCCGATCAGGATGAAGTGCGGCTGAATTGCCCCGATTGGCTCTGGCAGACCTGGTCGGCGGCCTATGGCGCCGAGGTCGCGCGTCGGATGGCCGCAAGCATGCTGGTTGAACCGACGCTGGACCTGAGTTTTAAAGGAGACGCTGGCGCCTGGACGCAGGCGTTGCAGGGGGAAGTCCTGGCCACGGGCAGTCTGCGCCGCACGGCGGGGGGAGCGATCCAGGATCTACCTGGATTTGAGGAGGGGGAATGGTGGGTCCAGGATGCCGCCGCGGCCCTGCCTGTCCTGCTGTTGGGTCAGGTGGCGGACCGGGAGGTATTGGACCTTTGCGCCGCACCGGGAGGAAAAACCGCACAATTGGCGGTGTCCGGTGCGCGGGTCACGGCGATCGACAATGCGCCGAAAAGACTGGCGTTGCTGCGCTCGAACCTGGAGCGGTTGAATTTGCAGGCCGAAACCTTTGTGGCCGACGTTTTGTCCTGGCGGCCGGCCAAACCGTTTGATTTCATACTTTTGGACGCCCCGTGCAGCGCCACGGGAACGATCCGCCGGCATTCCGACATTTGGCATTTGCGGAGGCCTGAAGACGTGGCGCGGGCAGCGCTAGTACAAGACCAAATGTTGCAGGCGGCGATGGAGATGCTGGCGCCCGGCGGGACGCTGATTTACAGCACTTGCTCTCTGCAGCCCGAAGAATGCGAGCAACGGATCGAAGCATTTTTGGCGGCGGGCGTACCCGCCGCGCGCCGGCCCATCGCGGCGGCGGAATTGTTTGGCCTGGATGAATTGATCACGCCCCCTGGGGATATGCGCACCTTGCCCCATCACCTGGGCGGAATGGACGGATTCTATGCCTGCCGTCTGGTGCGGAACGGTTAGTTTGTTGCAGCCAACAAGGCAAACTGCTACCTAGCGTTAATGCAGCAAAGTACCCGTATCGCACCGTCAATTCTGTCCGCTGATTTTGCCGCGTTGGGCGCGGAAGTCCGGGCGGTAAGCGAGGCTGGCGCCGATTATATTCATATCGATGTCATGGACGGCCATTTCGTACCAAATTTGACCATTGGGCCGGATGTTATTGCCGCCCTTCGCCCGCACAGCGAATTGCCCTTTGATGTGCACTTGATGATCAGCCCGGTGGATCCCTATATCTCCAAATTTAGGGCCGCCGGCGCGGATATCATCACGGTTCATGCCGAGGCTGGCGCGCATCTGCACCGGACCATTCAGTTGATCAAGGACCAGGGCGCGCGCGCCGGATTGGCCTTGAACCCGGGCACAAGTATCGCGGCGGTGGAGCCGTTGCTGGAAGATCTGGATCTTGTATTGGTGATGAGCGTCAATCCAGGCTTCGGCGGGCAATCTTTCATAACCGGGCAGTTGGAAAAAATCCGGCAATTGCGGAGCCTGATCGATGGCACCGGGCGGACCATCGATTTGCAGGTAGATGGGGGCATTAACGCCGCGAACGCGGTCGACGCGGTCGCCGCCGGGGCCGATGTGTTGGTGGCCGGCACGGCAACCTTCACCGGCGGTCCGGAATGTTACGCGGCCAATATAGCGGCATTGCGGGCAACGGCGCCGTAGGGTTGGGAAACGCGCGACGATATGAATGATGGTTGGAGGCGGCTGAAAAACGCTGGATATCGAACCCGCTTGTACCGCTTTGCCTTGGAACGGCGCCAGATCGAACAACTGGATTTCCTGCCCCATGACCCTTGGCCAGGCGATCCGAAAGTGGCGGACCAGTTGTTCCGGGGCCAGTATCGCTTTGCGGGGCGGGAAGCGAACGCGCCGAACCAGCCCCCCTGGCGCTTGCGCCCCGATGATCATGAATGGCTCGCCGAATTGCATGGCTTCGAATGGCTCCGTCATTTCGCGGAATCGGGTGGCGAGACGGCGCTGGCCCATGCCCGCCGGCTGGTGCGGTCCTGGATAGATCTATGTCGTGAAATTGACCCGGTAACCTGGTCCCCAGGCGTGCTTGGCCGGCGCATAACAGCCTGGCTGGGCCACGGGCGCTTTCTGTTGCAAGGGGCGGACACGGATTTTGCCGACGCCTTTCTGAGCTCTTTTGTGGTGCAATGGCTGCACTTGCAGCGTACGGCCGGCGATGCGCGGTTTGGCCCCGAACAATTGTCGGCGTCGCTGGGCCTTGTTTATGGCGCCATGGCATTGCCGGACGAGGACGGCGCCGTGGTCAAAGGCTTGCGGCAAATCGAAATCTGGCTTGAAAATCAAACCATGAAGGATGGCGGCTATAACAGCCGCGCGCCTTCGGATTTGATGGCTGTCTTGCGGCGGTTGATTGCGCTGCGCGGGGCGGTAGGCGATTCCGGACGGCCGGTTCCCGATTGGCTGCACACGGCAATTGGCCGGATGGCGCCTTTGCTGCGCGGGCTGCGCCATGGGGATGGCGGATTGGCGTTATTCAACGGTGGATTTGAAGAAAGGCCCGACAGCGTGGACGCAACCCTGGTCCGGGCCGGCGTGAAGGGCAAGGCGCTGTTAAGTGCCACGCAATCGGGGTTTCAACGGATGACGGCGGGCGCCGCGGTTCTATTGACGGATACCGGGGCCCCGCCGGCTGGCGCATGGGGCCAATACGCCCATGCCGGTGGCGGCGGGTTCGAACTGTCCATCGGCAAACGGCGTCTGATCGTCAACTGTGGTAGCGGACGGCAGCGCAGCGCGGATTGGCACGAGGCGGCCCGGGCGACCGCCGCTCATTCGACGCTGCAATTCGAGAACGCTAACGCCTGGCCGATCACGGAGAAGGGCAACTTCGGGCCCAATCCCATCCAACTTCACTGCCGCCGGCACGAGGATGAAGTTGGCAATACCTGGTTGGAGTTGCATCACGATGGCTATCGTCAGCGGTTTGGCGTGACCCACCGCCGACGACTGTATCTGGATGCCTCGGGTGCGGATGTGCGGGGCGAGGACCGGTTGGACGCAAGCGGCCCGCCGGACCCGGACATGGGAACCGCAGAGCGTTCCGTCGCGGTGCGATTTCATTTGCACCCTGATGTGCAAGCTTCCGCCGTTCAGGGCGGCTCGGCTGTCTTATTGCGGTTGGGTGGCGGCCAGGGATGGCGGTTTCGTGCCAGTGGCGCCGAAATCGCCATGGAAGAAAGTGTCTATCTGGGACGACCCGACCGAATTCGCCGCAGCCAGCAGATCGTCCTCTCCACGACCGCCCAATCCGACGGCAACGTGATTAAATGGGCCTTTCGGCAGGTTTAAGAGGTGATTACGGCGACCTGATCGCCGGATCCCAGCAAAACCCGTTCCGTCATGCCGCAAAACAAGCCATGTTCGACCACGCCGGGCAGGCTGGAAAGGGTCTGCGCCAGTCCCGCCGGATCGGTGATCGATGGGCCAAATGCGCAATCCAGGATCCAGTGATTTTCATCGCTGCGGAACGGTTTACCATCTGCCGTTCGACGCAGGGTTACCGCCGCGCCCAGGTCCCCCAAGCGTTGGCTCAAGGGATGGCGGGCCATGGGTATGATCTCAACCGGCAGAGGAAATGCTCCCAACACAGAAACTTGCTTGGAGGCATCGGCAATGACCACGAAGCGTTTTGCTGCTCCTGCGACAATTTTTTCTCGTAATAGAGCGCCGCCACCGCCCTTTATCAAATTTAGCGCACCGTCAAACTCGTCGGCGCCGTCCACGGCCAAATCAAGGGTCGGGGTTTCATCCAGATTGGTCAGCGGAATGCCCAACCGGCCACACAATTCAGCGCTTCGTTTCGATGTGGCGACCCCGGATACGGACAGCCCGGCTTTTACCCGCTGGGCCAAAAGATGGATGAAATGCTCGGCCGTTGATCCCGTGCCAATGCCAAGACGCATGCCGTCCCGCACCAGTTCCACCGCCGCGCCGGCAGCTATTCGTTTCGCTTTATCGCTCATAGGGGCAGCCTTTTTTTGCGGCGGTGTTCTGTTTCGTTTCAGTTCACTTCGATCCGGGCTATATGTTCGCCATGTCAAAAACTGTAAACGGCCCATCCGCCATAAATCCAATTCTCAAACTTGCCTTGGAAATAGGGCCTTTGGCGCTGTTTTTTCTGACCAACGCCCGGGCCGGATTATTTTGGGCGACGGGCATCTTCATGGTAGCGATCATTTTATCGTTGTCGATTACCTGGATGCTGGAACGGCGGTTGCCCACGCTACCGTTGGTGACCGGCATATTCGTTTTGATCTTCGGCGGCCTGACCCTGATTTTGCAGGACGAGCTATTCATCAAGCTGAAACCGACCATCGTCAACACTTTGTTCGCGGTGATCCTTATGGGTGGGCTGTTCTGGGGCAAATCATTCTTGAAAAGCCTAATGGGAACCATGTTCCCCATGACCGATCAGGGTTGGCGCGTGTTGACCGTGCGCTGGGCCATGTTTTTTGTGGTTTTGGCGATATTGAATGAACTCGTCTGGCGCAACGCATCGACCGACGATTGGGTGACGTTTAAAGTATTTGGCATCATGCCGCTGACAATTCTGTTCTCGGTCCTGCAATTGCCGGCCATGAACCGTCACCGTTTGCCCGAGGATATTTCCGAAGACAAGGGTGGACCCTGATGTTCCAGGGCCGTGACATTGCCTGCGAACGGGGTGAACGGCGCATTTTTTCCGGCCTCGATTTTCAAATTTCGCCGGGCCAGGCGCTCGTGTTGCGCGGTCCCAATGGCTGCGGCAAGACGAGCTTGCTGCGGATGGCCGCAACTTTGTTGAAGACAGCAGCAGGGCGATTGACCTGGGATGGTGTGGATGTCGCCGAGGACCCCGAAGAACACCGCGCAAGGCTGCATTTCATTGCGCACCAAGATGCGGTCAAGGGTGCCCTGACGGTGCGTGAGAATATTGCGACCTGGTCGAAAATCAGGGGATCCGCCGATGCTCGGGTCGATGCGGCGATGGCAGCGTTCGGTATTGCGCACTTGGCGGACACACCGGCCCAATACCTGTCGGCGGGCCAGCATAGGCGGGCCGCGTTGGCCAGGCTGATTGCTACCCGCGCGACATTGTGGCTACTCGACGAGCCCACTGTATCCCTGGATGCGGATGGGACCGCCTGCTTGCAACAGGCGATCATGGATCATCGCGCCGATAGGGGCATGGTCATGGCCGCGACCCACATCGAACTGGGCCTGGACGATGCGGAAATTTTGCGGTTCGAGCCGCAATGAAGCCGTTCGTCGCTGTAATAGCCCGCGATCTGCACCTGGCGGTGCGTCAGGGCGGCGCTACTTTTTTGGCGCTGGTGTTTTTCCTCTTAACGGTCACCCTGTTTCCCTTGGGCATTGGCCCGGAACCCGCCATTCTGGCCCGCGTCGCGCCGGGCGTCCTTTGGGTCGCGGCCTTGCTGGCCGCAATGCTGTCCCTGGACCGGTTGTTTCAGGCGGACTTTGAAGACGGCAGCCTGGAGCAACTGACCCTGTCCGGACTGCCCTTGGGGGGCATCGTGCTGGCCAAGATCACCGCCCATTGGCTGACGACGGGATTGCCCCTGCTGTTGGCCGCGCCGATATTGGCCGTGTTGCTGAACATGAACAGTGAAGGTTTTGCGGCGTTACTTTTGACCATGTTGATAGGCACACCGGCGCTAAGTCTTATTGGCGCCATTGGTGCCGCCTTGACCCTGACAGTGCGAAGGGGTGGGGTGCTGTTATCGTTGTTGGTATTGCCGCTTTACATTCCGGTGCTGATTTTCGGCGTTTCAGCCATTGACGCCGCCGTGCACGGCCTGAACGCCAAGCCGCATGTTCTACTTTTGGCTGCCCTGACGCTGGCCGCGATACCGCTTTGTCCCTGGGCCGCCGCGGCGGCGGTAAAGTTGTCGTTAGAGTAGTGGACCGCTGGCGTAACAGGCCGCGACAATTTGTTACCCCCGCGGCGCTTGCGCCCTTGACGGCGGGGGGCTAAACCTCAGCCCATGTCGATGCATTATTTTGCCAATCCAACACGATTTACCCGCCTTGCCGGGCGCATACAGCCATGGGCCGGGGGGCTGGCGGCGGTGCTGTTGGTGGTTGGCCTTTATTTGGCGCTGGTCGTGGTGCCAGCGGACTATCAGCAAGGCGATACGGTCCGTATCATGTTCGTGCATGTGCCGTCCGCCTGGATGGCCATGTTCTGTTACTCGTTCCTGGCGGTGGCCAGTGCCGTCGCGTTGATCTGGAAGCATCCTTTGGCGGACCTGGCTGCCAAGGCATCGGCCCCGATTGGAGCCGGTTTCACCTTTCTGGCATTGGTCACGGGTTCACTTTGGGGCAAGCCCATGTGGGGCACCTGGTGGGTTTGGGATGCCCGGTTGACGTCGGTGCTGATCCTGTTCTTCCTTTTTCTCGGCTATATGGCCCTGTGGCAGGCGATCGAGGATGGTCAGAAAGCGGCCAAAGCGGCAGCGGTCCTGGCCCTTGTCGGCGCGGTCAATGTGCCGATCATCAAATTCTCGGTGGATTGGTGGAATACCCTGCATCAACCCGCCAGTGTATTGCGCATGGACGGCCCGGCGATCCATCCCAGTATGCTGTGGCCGCTGTTGATCATGGCCTTGGCGTTTAAGGCTTATTTCGTGGCCTTGTTATTGGCCCGTATGCGCATGGAATTGAATTTGCGGCGCATTCGCGCCCTGCGGCTGGCGGAACGGTCGAGTTAGGGGCACTGAAGATGGACGGTATGGGACAATTCTTTGCGATGGGGGGCTATGCGGGTTATGTCTGGCCGGCGTTCGCGATCGTGCTGATTGTCATGGCGGCGTTGTGGTTTGCCAGCGACTGGAGCTGGCGCAAATCGGAGCGAACTTTGGCGGCATTGCGCAAGAACCGCCGGCAACGAGAGAGTGAGGCGGGATGACCCGTAAACAGCGGCGCCTCTATATCGTCGGCGGCTTTATGTTGATTTTCGCCGCCGCCGCGGCGTTGGTGTTGATGGCATTCGAAGAGAACATCGTGTTTTTTTATTCGCCGTCCGAGCTGGCGCGAAAATCGGAAGAACAACCAATTCCGCCCGATCGCCGGCTGCGCATCGGTGGTTTGGTGGAGGAAGGATCGGTTCAGCGCGACGCCGATGGCGTCACGATCACTTTTCGCGTAACAGATATGGTGGAAGTTTTGCCGGTACGTTTTCGTGGTCTGTTGCCTGATCTTTTCAAGGAAGGCCAGGGGATTGTCGCCGAAGGCAGCCTGGCGCCGAACGGGACATTCGTGGCAACCGAGGTTCTGGCTAAACATGACGAAACATATATGCCAAAGGAAGTCGCCGAGGCCTTGAAGAAGGCTGGTCAATGGCAGGGGAAGGAAGAATGACCGATGGTACGGATGGGACAAAACCCTGCGTCCTTTTGATCGAACCGATCCCGAGCTGGATCGTCGATCGGGCCCGTGATGTTTTTGATCTGATCGTTTTGCCCCATGAAAATGAAAGGCCGCCCGCGTTTATCGACAATGTCGATCGTATTCATGGCATTGCCGTGCAGGGCTTTGCCAAGGTCGACGCCGCCATGATGGCGTTGTTGCCTAATTTGGAAATCATCGCCTGCTTTGGCGTTGGCTATGACGGCGCCGATGTGGACTATGCCAGGCAACATGGCATCGCCGTTACCAATACGCCGGATGTGTTGACGGACTGTGTGGCCGATCTGGGTATGGCATTGACCCTGGCAACTTTGCGCAAGATTGTGGAGGGGGATCGCTATGTCCGGGCCGGGCGGTGGGAAAGCGAGGGGATTTTGGATCTGGCGAATTCGCCGCGGTGCCGGTGCTTGGGTATCGTCGGCCTGGGCCGTATCGGCTTGGCGCTGGCGAAACGGGCAGAGGTGTTTGGCATGACCGTCGCCCATCATAACCGCAGCGAACGAGATGACGTGTCCTATCCCTATTACGCCAGTGCCGCTACCTTGGCCGAGGCCTGCGATGTCTTGGCCCTGACATGTCCCGGCGGTGAGGCAACCCAGAATTTGATCGATGGGCAGGTCTTTGAAGCCTTGGGCAGTAATGGATATCTGATCAATATCGCACGTGGCAGCGTGGTCGATGAGGCGGCCTTGGTGCAGGCTTTGTCGGACCGTACCATCGCCGGTGCCGGCCTGGATGTTTTCGCTGCCGAGCCCAGCGTTCCCGAGGCGTTGTTCTCTCTCGAAAACGTGGTCCTGCAACCCCACCAGGCCAGCGCTACCGTCGAGACACGGACCGCCATGGGCAATTTGACCATCGATAATCTGCTCGCCCATTTTCAGGGCCTGCCCTTGCCGAACCAGGTGGCTTAGCTATATGGCGGAAACTATCGGGATCCCAGCAGAGACGCTGCGACAGCAATTGCGTAACATTTTCTTGGCTTGGGCAATTACCAGCATATGCCGGCAAGCCAACGTCGAGCTCCTGTTGAACGAAACGGACTAAAAGGCGAAGGATTCGCTTATGACAGCTGAACTAGGACATTACGCGCTGGTGCTGGCGCTATCAGTTGCCTTGGTGCAGGCGACGATACCCTTGCTTGGAGCCTGGCGCGGCGACCCTGGCTGGATAGGTTTGGCGCCGCCGGCCGCCTTGGTGCAATGTCTTTTGGTGATGGTTGCATTTGGCGCCTTGATGTACGCCTACGTGACCTCGGATTTTTCCCTGCTCAATGTTGCCACCAATTCCCATTCCGCCAAGCCCATGCTGTACAAAATCTCGGGTGTTTGGGGAAATCATGAAGGCTCGTTGCTTTTGTGGATGTTGATCCTGGTGCTCTTCGGGGCGGCGGTGGCCGTATTTGGCGGCAATCTGCCGGCACCCTTTCGCGCGCGGGTTTTGGCGGTTCAGGCGATGATCGCCGTGGGCTTCCTTGCCTTTATCTTGTTCACATCAAACCCGTTTGAAAGGCTATTGCCCGCGCCCATTGACGGCCGTGGACTAAACCCCTTGCTGCAGGATCCGGGCCTCGCCTTTCATCCGCCATTTCTCTATCTCGGCTATGTCGGATTTTCAATGGCATTTTCGTTTGCCGTGGCAGCGTTGATCGAAGGCCGTGTCGATGCGGCCTGGGCCCGCTGGGTCCGGCCCTGGACCCTGGCGGCCTGGTGTTTTTTGACCACGGGCATCGCGCTCGGCTCCTGGTGGGCTTATTACGAACTGGGCTGGGGTGGTTGGTGGTTTTGGGATCCGGTTGAGAACGCGTCCTTCATGCCGTGGCTGGCGGGCACCGCATTGCTGCATTCATCTATTGTGGTGGAAAAGCGGGATAGTCTGAAGAACTGGACCGTTCTGCTGGCGATTTTGACATTTTCTTTGAGTCTGCTGGGGACATTCCTAGTGCGTTCGGGGGTTCTGACCTCGGTCCATGCTTTTGCCACGGATCCGGCCCGGGGTGTCTATATTCTTGCTTTCCTGATTGTCGTCATCGCGGGTTCGTTGACGCTGTACGCGGTGCGGGCGCCGGCCATGCGGGGCGGCGGTTTGTTTTCGCCGATAAGCAGGGAAGGGGGGTTGGTGCTGAATAATCTGCTGCTTTCCACCGCCTGCGCCACGGTCCTTTTGGGCACGCTCTATCCGTTATTTCTGGATGCCTTGACGGGTGACAAAATTACTGTCGGGCCGCCGTTCTTTAATATGACGTTTGGTCCGCTGATGGTTCCGGTATTTATTGCCATGGCGGTAGGACCGATGTTGCGATGGAAGCGCGGCGACCTTCTTGGCGCCGTGCAGCGGTTGAAATTTGCCATTATTGCCGCCCTAGCCGCGCTTCTGCTGACTTTGATGCTGGCCTTTGACGGCCCCTGGCTGGCCATCCCCGGCATCGCGCTGGGTGTCTGGATGATCGCGGCGGCGTTGGAGGAAGCGGCCTATCGATTGCGGCTGTTCCGGGTGCCGATCGGGGAAAGCATGCGCCGCCTCATGCGGTCGCCGCGGGCGGGCTGGGGCACCACATTTGCCCATGCCGGCGCTGGGATGGTTATCATCGGCGTCGTGGCTTCGTCCGCCTGGCAGGTGGAGAAACTGCAAGTCTTGCGCCAGGGCGAGAGCGTTGCGGTGGGTGCCTACGAGTTCAAGTTCGAGGGCGCAACGCCTGTTCCCGGGCCCAACTATGCCGCGGTGCGCGGTACCTTCCGGGTCAGCCGAAATGGCACGGAAGTAGCCGTTATGCAGCCCGAATCCCGCACCTATCAAGACCCGCCCATGGAGACGACGGAAGCGGCGATCCGCACCGGTTGGGGCGGCGATTTATACGCCGTAATCGGTGATCCGACCGGGGACGGATCCTGGTCAACCCGGTTTTACAGTAAGCCGATGATTCATTGGATTTGGATGGGAGCCCTGATCATGGTTTTTGGCGGTTTGGTTTCTTTGAGCGACCGCCGCCATCGGGTTGGTGCGCCGGCCCGGCGCGATGTGCCGGCGAAAGCAGCAAAGACGGCGGCCTCGATGGCCGGTAAATAGGGTTTGCTGATTTGAACGAGCCAGTTTTGGAAGCAAGACCCGGGCGCTTCTGGCTGCCCTTAGTGCCCTTGGCGGTGGCGCTGATCATCGGCGGTTTCCTGTTCGCCGGTTTGAACCTGCGGCCAAAGGAAATCCCATCAGTCCTGATCGGCAAGGCCGTACCGGATTTTGATCTGTCGGCCTTGCCCGGGCGTCCAAAAGGTTTGAAAACAGCCGATTTGGAGGGTCAGGTCTCGTTGGTCAACGTCTTCGCCTCGTGGTGTGTCTCGTGCCGGGCGGAACATCCCCTTTTCATGAGGCTCAAGGCTCAGGATATCGTGCCCGTGCATGGCCTCAATTACAAGGACAAGGGCACCGCCGCCATGGGTTGGCTGGCGCGTTACGGCGATCCCTATGACCGTGCCGGACATGACTTGAAGGGCAGAGTGGGCATCGACTGGGGCGTTTATGGCGTGCCCGAAACGTTCCTGATCAATGCTGAGGGACGGATCGTCTGTAAGCATATTGGCCCGGTCAGGGAGCGCGACCTGCAAGAGAAACTATTGCCGGCAATCGAGGCATTGCGGCAAGGCGGCGTGGCACAGTGTTGATGATCGTTTTGCGGCGGCTGTTTCTCATCTTGTGCCTGATGGGACTGGTCGCCCCGGCCTGGTCCATTGCCGTGGATACGCCACTGGACGATCCGGCTTTGGAAGCCCGTGCGCGTGCCATTCATAAGCAACTGCGCTGTCTGGTCTGTCAGAACCAATCCATTGAGGATTCAAACGCCGCTCTAGCGCGCGATCTGCGCATGCTGGTGCGGGAACGGATAGTGGCCGGTGACAGTGACGACGCGGCGATCCGATATATCGTGGATCGCTATGGTGATTGGGTGTTGTTACGGCCGCCGGTGAAGGGTGGAACGGTGCTGCTTTGGCTGGGGCCGGCTCTGTTTTTGATATTGCCGATTATTTTGCTCGTTGTTTGGTACCGTCGCCGCGGACCGGACGTGACGACGACCGCGCCGTTGAGTGCTGAGGAGCAGGCCCGCCTGAACGCTTTGTTGGGCGATGAGGACCCGACATGAGCTTGTGGTTGGCCATTGGCGCGCTGACACTGGCGGCGGTTTTGCCTATCCTCTGGCCCTTGTTGCGCCCCTCGCAAGGGGCCAGTAATCGGCTGGAACATGATTTGGAAGTTTATCGCGATCAATTGCGCGAAGTGGATGCCGAATTAGCCGCCAACGCGCTGACCGATCGAGAGGCGGGCGAAGCAAGACGGGAAATAGAACGGCGTATCTTACGCGCCGCCGAACACAGGCAAAGCGGCGGCGGGTTGGCCGCGCCATCGGCTGTCACCGCCGTTTTGATCGCCCTACTACTGCCCGCTCTGACATTGTTTTTGTATGTCTGGCTTGGCCAACCAGGGCAGCCGGATCAGCCAATGGCGGAACGGGAGACGGCTGCGCCAGCACCGCCGCCGCAGAAATTAACCGGGACTCAGAGCGATCAAATTAATGAAATGGTTGCTCGATTGGCAGCGCGCCTGGGGGAGCAGCCCGACGATTTGGATGGCTGGATTTTGTTGGGCCGTTCGCTAGCCGCGCTGGCTCGATATGATGAGGCGGCAAACGCGCTACGTCGGGCCTTGGCGCTTTCCGGGGACGACGCGAATTTGCAAATGGCCCTGGGCGATGTCCTCACCAAAGGCGCAAGCGGCACGATCACGGCGGAAGCCCTGGCCGCATTCAAAAAGGCGCAGGAACTGGCGCCCCGGCATCTGGGCGCGCGGTATTTCTTGGCCCTGGCCAATTTGCAGGCCGGCCGTCCCCGGGCGGCCTACGATACTTGGTTGGTTCTTTATCGGGAACTACCGGAAAATAGCGATAATCGGCAGGCTCTGGCGGTGCAAATACGTCGGGTGGCGCAACAACTTGGTATAGATCCGGAAAGGGAATTGGCGGTGGCTGGGACGCTTGGCAGGCCTGCACCGGCTGTTGCCCCCGGGCCTGACCGCGCGGCAATGGCGGCAGCCGCCAACATGTCGACGAATGAGCGTCAGCAATTCATCCAATCCATGGTGCAGCGCCTGGCGGACCGTTTGAAGGATGAGCCCGATGATTTTGACGGCTGGATGCGTCTGGCCAAGGCGTATGGTGTTTTGAAGAGACTGAGCGATGCCGCCGACGCCTATGGGCGCGCCGCCGCATTGCGCCCAAATGACCCCATCCCCTTGGATGCCCAGGCCCAGGTGTTGGTCGAAGGGGCGCCGTCCAATCAGCAATTACCCCGGGCGACGCTCGCCGTATTGCGCGCATTAGAGAAGTTGCAACCTGACAATCCTCGCGCCCTATGGTTTCTCGGCATGGTGGATGCTGGCGAGGGCCGGCGTTCGGCAGCGATTGCGCGCTGGCAGCGGCTGTACGACCAGCCTCCCGGTAATGGCAAAGAGCGCGATAATCTGAAGGCTGCCATTGATGGTTTGCGGGCCGCTGAGTGAAAATGCAAACGCACGAATTCACTCTTTTTTAATTGATTCGGCATTAACATTTAGTTAATCGAACGGCTGCTACAATGCCGCCTGTAGCGCACCCGGTTCCTTGGACACAAGTTTGTCTCACGCGGCGGGCCTGATTGAGATCGCGGCGTGCCACGCCTGACGAGCTTGAGCGGGGCTCAGGTAGCCGTTCTTTTCGACGATCCACTGGGCATTGTAGA